>NZ_SOBS01000002.1:0-498832 GCF_004365035.1 Arthrobacter sp. JUb115
ACTAGCCCAGTGCGCTATGCTCAGTCCAAAGTGGCGTAAAGTCTGTCTAACTTTCGGGGTTCATTCCACAGACACACTTTATTGCCTATAGCCCTGTTTGCGGCTTCCATTTTTTTCTGCTCCTGGACGTCAAATCGCATTCTTATGCATCGGCGGGGAGCGTTTTTCCCAGGCCCCTTCACTTCGTCAGCGGCGGAGAAGAGTCGTCGCCGAACGTCGCTAATTGATTCGATGAGCCTCGCGTTCCGGGGTGCAGCTTCGGGAATTGGCGATTTCCCGCTTTCAAATATGCCAAACTCGCACCCTCCTCACGCCTGCCTGGGAGCTGTTGGCATGGCGTCAGGTTTGCAAGCGTGACGCTTGGTTTCGACCGGGGTTCAGTCCAGCAGCCACGGATTATGTGCCGGGTCGCCGAGCAAAGCAACAGTCGCTGCTTGAACACCTGGAAAAAATAATCGGCCGCATCTGGGTCCCAGTCAATGCTTCAAAGGAGAATGGGTGGTTCTTGTCTTCCAGTCGGCCGGCGGCACTGGTGTTGCGGTCGTTCGAAAATCCACCTGTAATTCAACTCACGAAAAAGCGAGTTTTGGCTAAATTCTGGCTTGTGAAACGAGGAAAACCGCTAAATCATGCGGATGTCTTTCTGCAACATGCAAAATCCTCGATTTTGCTTTTGGTTCGAACCCGTGTAACTTAGTTTCTTGTGATCAGCACGGGAAACAAAACATTCCCGGACCGATTGCAAAACGGTTAGTCCAGATGAAACAAGCTTTCTTCTGAACTTTACCGGGGTGTAGCTCAGCTTGGCTAGAGCGCGCGCTTTGGGAGCGTGAGGTCGCAGGTTCGAATCCTGTCACCCCGACTTTATGGCTGAAGCAATTCAGCCGTAGAATTGAGAACTGAGAGATCAGTCCTCGTGAGTGGCGGAAATTGAAAAATTCTCGGTATTCAAGCAAAACGGTTAGTTGGAGCAAAGCATCGCTTGATGCGGCTTCCTGGCTAATCGGGGTGTAGCTCAGCTTGGCTAGAGCGCGCGCTTTGGGAGCGTGAGGTCGCAGGTTCGAATCCTGTCACCCCGACTTTACGAGTGAAAAATCTTCGGATTCAGCTCGTGAAATTTGAGAGCTAAATATAATTTAGATCTCGTGATCACTAAGAACCGTAAAAAGTAACTAGTAAGCATCACAAACGATTAGTGGATACAGGATAACTCGGGTTAGACTGTTCACTGCTAATCGGGGTGTAGCTCAGCTTGGCTAGAGCGCGCGCTTTGGGAGCGTGAGGTCGCAGGTTCGAATCCTGTCACCCCGACTCTGTCGAACAACCCCGCAACGCCACCATGTTGCGGGGTTTTTTGCAGATTAGACCTAATATTAGACAACTCAGGAGTACAACGCTGTGAAGAGCGCCGTCGAAAACGTCAACCCGACCCGGGTTAAGCTGACCGTTGAAGTTCCTTACGAGGAACTGAAGCCCCGCGTCGATGAGGCGTACAAGACCATCGCTCAGCAGATTCAGATCCCAGGCTTCCGCAAGGGCAAAGTTCCTGCAAAGATGATCGACCAGCGCGTCGGTCGCGGCCATGTCATCGAGACTGCCGTCAACGAAGGTCTGAACGAGTACTACCAGAAGGCAATGGTTGAGAACGAACTCACCCCGCTGTCCCGCCCAGAGGTAGACATCACCGAATTGCCATCCCTCGAAAAGGAAGGCGAAGGCCAGCTGGTCTTCACCCTCGAGGTAGACGTACGTCCGAAGGTTGAACTTCCGGACTACAAGGGCATCGAAGTTTCTGTTGAGGCCAAGGAAGTTGCTGACGAGGACATCGAGAAGGCTCTCGACGATCTGCGCGGCCGCTTCGGCACCCTGAAGGAAGTTGAAGCTCCAGCAGCTGCAGACTCCTTCGTGACCATCGACCTGACCGCTGCTGTAGAAGGCGAAGAAGTCGACTCCGCACAGGGCCTGTCCTACCAGATCGGTTCCGGCAACATGCTTGAGGGCATGGACGAGGCTGTTACCGGCCTGTCTGCCGGCGAAGACGCAACCTTCGAGACCACCCTGGCTGGCGGCGAGCACGCCGGCAAGACCGCAACCGTCAAGGTTGTCGTCAACGCTGTGAAGCAGCGCGAACTGCCAGAAGCTAACGATGACTTCGCTCAGCTGGCTTCGGAATTCGACACCATCGCCGAGCTGCGCGAGAACCTGTCGAAGGACGCTGCAGAGGGCAAGGTTGTCGAGCAGGGCGTAGAGGCTCGCGAGCTGGTTCTGGACAAGCTGGTTGAACTGGTTGAGGTTCCTGTTCCTGCATCGGTTATCGATGAGCAGATCGAGCAGCACTTCAACGCACCAGACGCTGAAGCAGACCACGACACCGAAGAGCACCGCGCAGAGGTTCGCGAGAACACCGAGCGTGCTTTCAAGAACGAGATCATCCTCGACGCTGTTGCAGATGCTGAAGAAGTTGGCGTCGAGCAGTCCGAGCTGATCGACTACATCGTTCAGACCGCAGGCCAGTACGGCATGGAGCCAAACCAGTTTGCACAGATGCTGGACGGCGCAGGCCAGGTTCCAATGCTCATGGGCGAAGTTCGCCGCCGCAAGGCACTTGCAAAGGTTCTCGAGTTCGCTAAGGTTACCGATTCCAACGGTGCCGCAGTTGACCTGACCTCCTTCGTCAAGCCAGCCGGTGAAGAAGAAGCTGCTGAGGTTGAGGCCGAAGAGGCCAAGTAGTCTTCACTAAACTCTGATGGCCATCGGCCGCTTGTTCAAAACAAGCCGCCGATGGCCATTTTTGTTCGCTGCGGGCGTGCATCATGCGCCGTGAGCGAAACAGGGGCATGAAACGGCCCAAGAATGGCTTGAAGTAAGTAATCTCAAAGTAACCAGTTGTAGCTATGGGATTAGAAACAGAGATTCCAGAAACTGATCTACACGTTTGGAAGAGGTAGAGAACATGTCAAATGATTCGCGCACTCCCACTATGGCAGCCGCAGAGCCGGCCGGCCGTGATGACTACATCTACAACCGCCTGCTCAAGGAGCGCATCATCTGGCTGGGCTCCGACGTCCGCGACGACAATGCGAATGCCATTTGCTCGCAGTTGCTGCTGCTCTCGGCAGAGGATCCTGAGAAGGACATCTACCTGTACATCAACTCGCCAGGTGGATCGATCACCGCTGGCATGGCCATCTACGACACCATGAACTTCATCCCAAATGACGTCGTGACCGTAGCAACCGGTCTGGCCGCATCGATGGGCCAGTTCCTGCTGTCCTCGGGCACCCCAGGCAAGCGTTTCGCTACGCCGAACGCCCGCATCCTGATGCACCAGCCATCGGGCGGCATCGGCGGTACCGCCTCGGATATCAAGATCCAGGCTGAACTGATCATGCACATGAAGAAGGTCATGAGCGAGTTGACTGCAGAACAGACCGGTCAGACCGTGGAGCAGATCCTCATCGACAACCAGCGTGATAAGTGGTTCACCGCAGAAGATGGCTTGAAGTACGGCTTCTTCGATCAGATCGCAACCCACGCAGGCTCGGTCAACGGTTTCGTAGGCGACGACAACAAATAGTCGCACCGCATCGCTTGATACCCAAAGATTTGTCCTAGGAGAAAACCATGAACTTCAATCCGGAAGCCGTTAGCGGTCAGATGCCGTCGGCCCGCTACATCCTGCCACAGTTCGAAGAGCGCACCCCATACGGCTTCAAGCGCCAGGACCCATACGCAAAGCTATTCGAAGATCGCATCATCTTCCTCGGCGCCCAGGTTGATGACGCATCGGCCGATGACGTGATGGCCCAGCTGCTGGTCCTGGAATCCATGGACCCTGAGCGCGACGTTACCCTGTACATCAATTCGCCAGGTGGTTCCTTCACCGCGATGACTGCAATCTACGACACGATTCAGTTCATCCGCCCAGAGGTCCAGACCGTGTGCCTTGGCCAGGCGGCGTCCGCAGCAGCAGTACTGCTCGCAGCTGGTACCCCGGGCAAGCGTTTGGCCCTGCCTAACGCGCGCGTATTGATCCACCAGCCAGCAATGGGTGGCGGCGAACGCGGCACCGCGACTGACCTGCAGATCCAGGCCGAGGAAGTTATGCGCATGCGCAGCTGGCTGGAAGAGACCATTGCCTCCCACTCCGGCCAGGACGTTGAGAAGGTGCGCGGCGACGTGGAGCGTGACTTGTTCATGACTGCTAGCGAAGCCAAGGTGTACGGCATCGTAGACGAGGTATTGACTCCTCGTAAGCTGAACCGTGCTCAGCTGGGAAGCTAGCGCATACTTGGAATAATCCATGATGAATGGCGGTTTACCTAGTTGCTGGTCTGTCCAAAGGCAGACGGCACAACACAGGTAAACCGCCATATTCATCTAATTTGGGGGACTACTAGCCTAGAATTGAGTAAGTCCACAGCTACTCAAGTAAACGGGAGAATGGTGCGATGGGACGCATGGGTGAAGGCTCGGATCTGTTGAAATGCTCTTTCTGCGGGAAGAGCCAGAAGCAGGTTAAGAAGCTAATTGCAGGCCATGGTGTCTACATTTGTACTGAATGCATCGAACTCTGCAACGAAATCATCGCTGAAGAGTTCGCCGAAGAGCAGGTGCACGAAGAGTTCTCCTTGGCTAAGCCACGCGAGATCTTCAACTCGCTGCAGGAATACGTCATCGGCCAGGAGAACGCCAAGCGTGCTCTCTCGGTCGCTGTCTATAACCACTACAAGCGTATCCACGGCAACCAGGACCACGGTCCTGTTGCGGCGCTGACTAACGATGACCCGCTGGATGATGTGGAAGTCTCGAAGTCCAACATCATGCTTATTGGTCCTACCGGATGCGGTAAGACGTACCTGGCGCAGTCGCTGGCGAAGAAGCTGAATGTTCCTTTCGCTGTCGCCGACGCTACAAGCCTGACTGAAGCAGGCTACGTGGGTGAAGATGTGGAAAATATTCTTCTCAAGCTGCTTCAAGCTGCCGACTATGACGTCAAGAAGGCCGAGACCGGCATCATCTATATTGACGAGATCGACAAGATTTCCCGCAAGAGCGAGAACCCTTCGATCACCCGGGACGTTTCGGGTGAAGGCGTCCAGCAGGCGCTTCTGAAGATCCTTGAAGGCACTGTCGCTGCGGTGCCGCCCCAGGGTGGCCGCAAGCACCCTCACCAGGATTTCATTCAGCTCGACACCACCAATATCCTGTTCATCGTTGCCGGCGCCTTTGCCGGACTGGAAGAAATTATTTCTTCACGGGCAGGGCAGAAAGGCATCGGTTTCGGTGCTCCGCTGAAAGCGCTGAAGTCGGAGACCGCTTCCTACTCGGATGTTCGGCCGGAAGACTTGCTCAAGTTCGGCCTGATTCCAGAATTCATTGGTCGCCTGCCGGTGATCACCACGGTGGAGCATCTGGATAAGGACGCGCTAGTGCGCGTACTGACCGAACCAAAGAACGCACTTCTCAAGCAGTACCAGAAGATGTTCCAGATGGATGGCGTAGCTTTGAGCTTCGACCAGTCGGCACTGGAAGCAATCGCAGAACAGGCTATTGCGCGTGAGACCGGCGCGCGTGGTTTGCGGTCGATTCTTGAGGAAACCCTTGGCGGCGTAATGTTCGACCTTCCAAGCCGCGACGATGTTGCCGAGGTGGTCATTACTCGGGCAACCGTCATTGACCGTGAAGATCCCACGTTGCTCTCTCACGCGATGGTGGCCAAGCGCGATATGAAGTCCGCCTAGCCGTATTCAAAAATTCTCTTCGGAAGAAAGTTGGTAGTTCATGGCTGAACGTCAGCAAGTAGATTTTTGGTTCGATCCAATCTGCCCGTTCGCTTGGGCGACGAGCCGCTGGATCAAGGAAGTGGAGAAGGTCCGCGACATCGACGTGAACTGGAACGTCATGAGCCTCTCGATGCTTAACGAAGGCCGCGACCTTCCAGCTGACTACCGCGCCAAGATGGACATCTCATGGGGGCCGGTGCGGGTGGTCACGCGTGCTGCCCAGGAACACGGCGAGGGAGTCAAGGACAGCTTGTACACCGCCATGGGTGAACTATTCCATTACGAGAAGATCGAAGATCGTGATGAAGTCATCGCCAAGGCGCTGAAGAAGGCGGGATTGCCGGCGGAACTCGCTGAAGCTGCGAATACCGATGCCAACGATGACGTGCTGCGCTCGAGCCACGAGGCAGGCATCAACTTGGTGGGGCAGGATGTAGGCACGCCAATCGTCGCCGTTGATGGCGTTGCTTTCTTCGGTCCGGTCATTACCCGTATTCCAACTGGGGAAGATGCAGGAAAGATGTTTGACGCTGCGGCGCAGCTCGCATCCTTCCCGTACTTCTTCGAAATGAAGCGCACTCGTACCGAAAGCCCGGTTTTCGACTAAGCGGGAATTTTCTGTTCCAAGGACGTTGTCTCATTGCGAGGCAGCGTCCTTGGTTTTTAATCAGTGAAGGCGCTTGGCATGGAGGGCCGGGTGTTCGCCCTCCGATGCCACTAATCCACGGGACGATTGGCTATCCGCCGACGGAGGAAGGTGCGCCATCAAGGCGCCGATCCGCATGGGCCGGACCAGTATTCTGTGCATCCGCCATTCGTTGCACCGGTGCTTCACCTTCTCGTCGGATCGCGGAGCACGCGGTTCATATTGGCCAGGGACGGTTCCGCAGTCCAATTGGTGCGTCGTTCGAACCTCCGTTTCTTAGGCTCGGATGATGACTCATCAATCCAGGGCAACGGCGCGCGGCGGGCGGACAGTTCAAGCTGCCTTTGCAGAGTGCGCAGGCGTCATCGGATTGCAAGGCAAGTCGTGGAGGTAGGCCGTCGGCATCGGCAACCGGCTCTATTGGGTGTCGAATAAGTCCAATTTTAAAGCCTAATTAATGCATATTTTTTCCTACAGGGCAGACATCGCGGAGCCGGGAAAGTATCTGTTACCGAAGCTTCTATTTCATATATTCAGACACGCTTCTCCGGTCTCGCGCGGCAAGGCCGGACTCTGGGCGTGTGATTCGGCTCACTGGTATTCAGGGGCTGGTTTGAAATCACCAGAAATGCACGGGCTCATTCGAAGGGGAGTCGTGGCGCCGGGGAATCGATTGAAAGTATCTGTTTCAAAACTATTTCGCTTCACAACTTGGTGGCCGTTGCAGGTCGGTGACGCGGCGGGCGGAGGAAAATATTCCTGTAGAAAATGCTTGAAGTGTGTGTTTGACTGTTTCCCACGAGTGCAACAGCACCCCCATCGATAGTGGCAAAGAAGCCACTGGACAAGGAGTTAAATCGTGCAGATTCGTTCTCTAATTACGGATTCATCCAAGGGCAAGGGGCGCCACAAGCTGGCAAGCGCCGCGGTTCTTGCAGGCGCGCTGATGCTCGGCGTGGCACCGATGGCCTCGGCAGCGCCGACGACCACTGGTGGCGACGTCGAGTCAATCACGATCTCGGAACAGAAGGCTGACGCAGCGGTATCCTACTGGACCGCGGATCGGATGAAAGCCGCAAAGAACGCAGATTCACTCGTAGCTGGCAAGTCGGGTTCGGCTGCCAAGGTTGAAGCCGGCAAGCCGGCCAAGGTCGCCGGTCATGGCGCGCAGGCGGCAGCCGGAAAGCAGGCCCAAACGAAGGGTGGCAAGACTCGCGCTACCCAGGAAACACCGGTTTCGCACATCGGCAAGGTGTTCTTCACTCTCGGCGGATCAGACTACGTGTGCTCTGGCAACGCTGTCGTCTCCGCCAACGAGTCGACGGTCTCCACCGCTGGCCACTGCCTGAATGAAGGACCCGGTTCATTCGCAACCCGTTGGGTCTTCGTTCCAGCCTATGAAAACGGCAAAGCACCCTACGGTTCCTTCGCAGCGACCGAGCTGGTGGCACCAACTGAATGGTCAAATGGCGGGGACATCACCTATGACACAGGCTTCGCCGTGGTCAGCTCCAGCGGTGGTGCGTCCTTGACTGATGCTGTTGGCGCTTCGGGGGTCGCCTTCAACCAGGCGCGCGGAGAGTACTACACTGCTTACGGCTACCCAGCTGCTTCGCCATTCAACGGCGAGACCTTGCAATCGTGCAGCGGATACTCCAGCGACGATCCGTTTGGCCAGTCCCAGTCCCAAGGCATTCCATGCAACATGACCGGCGGCTCGTCCGGTGGCCCATGGTTCCTGGGGAGTGGATCTAACGGCTACCAGAACTCTGTGAACAGCTTCGGCTACAGCTCGGTGCGCGACACCATGTTCGGACCGTACTGGGGCTCGGTGATCCAGCAGGCATACCAGAGCGCACAGAACTAAGCACTAATAGCCCAGCAGCTGGACATCGATGGGGATCCAGCTGCTGGCTGCAAGTAGATGGGAAGAGAAGATGACCGACGGAAATTCGCCAGCTGCCGGGTCAGAAGGCCCGGTCCAGAAGCATCGTCTTGAGTCCAGCGCGGAAGACCAACTGGAACACTTCACCGACGAACGTCGACGCGCGGCTCGGCCCATGGAGAAAACCGTCCAGTCTCCACCCGAAACGGATGACCCCGATGCGGGGGAGGAGCAAGGGCAGAAATAGCAAAACCGGTTGCCGTCCCGATGACGGGATGGCAACCGGTTTTTCTGGTTCAACTGCTATTCGGTTTCTTCAGCCGGAGCCAATTCAACGTTGGTGACAGTCATTTCACCGTCGGCTTTAACCAGGGTCAGCTCACGGGCGTTCGCCGCGGACTTCAAGTCCTCGAATCCTGCCTTGAGCTGCGCAACCTGAGACGCTGGAGCGTGGATCTCGCCCGAGAGCACTTCGGTACGCTGCTTGACCTTCGCATCGGACTTGGCCTTGCGGATGCCCGAGAGAGCGACGCCAACCAGTGGCAGTACCGCCGGGTCGGAGCCCTCCACTGCAGCGGACAAGTGCCCGGTGCTTGGCCACTGGGTCAGGTGCACCGACCCGGTGCGCCACCAACCCCAAACCTCTTCGGTAGCGAATGGCAGGAACGGCGCGAAGAGCCGCAGCACGGAATCAAGGGTGGTGGCCAGGGTAGCCAGAACCGACGCCTGCTCGGCTTCGCCGTGGCCGCCGTAGGCGCGGTCCTTGACCAATTCGACGTAGTCGTCGGTGAACGACCAGAAGAACGACTCGGTGATATCCAGCGCGCGAGCATAGTCGTAGTTGTCGAAAGCGCGCTGGGCCTCTTCAATAACGGTCGACAGGCGAGCGAGCAGCGAACGATCCAGCCCGTTGGTGACTACCGAAGCGTCATCGGTCAGGACGTTGGCGTCGGTCGCGCCCAAGTTCAGCACGAACTTCGAGGCGTTGAGGATCTTGATGGCCAGGCGGCGGCCGATCTTCATCTGGTTGATTTCATACGCGGTATCGGCACCCAGCTTGGCACTGGCCGCCCAGTAGCGTACGGCGTCCGCGCCGAACTTATCCAGGACTTCGTTAGGTACAACCACGTTGCCCTTGGACTTGGACATCTTCTTGCGGTCCGGATCCAGGATCCAGCCCGAAATCGCAGCGTGCTTCCACGGAGCGTTGCCGTGCAGGGAATCTGCGCGAACCGCGGTGGAGAACAGCCAAGTACGGATGATGTCGTGGCCCTGCGGGCGCAGGTCGAAGGGGTAGACCTTCGAGAAGAACTCGTCGTCACGGCCCCAACGGCCAGCGATTTGCGGGGTCAGCGAGCTGGTTGCCCAGGTGTCCAGGACATCGGCATCGCCAATGAAGCCGTTAGCGGAGCCGCGCTGGTCCTCGGTGTAGCCGGTCGGCGCGTCTGCTGCCGGGTCAACCGGAAGCTGGTCGATGGTCGGCAACAGCGGCGCATCGTAGTTCGGTTCGCCGTGCTCGTTGACCTGGTACCACACTGGCACTGGTACGCCGAAGAAGCGCTGGCGGGAAACGAGCCAGTCGCCGTTCAGGCCCGAAACCCAGTTTTCGTAGCGCGAGCGCATGAACGACGGGTGGAAATCAATTTCCTGGCCGCGTGCGATCATCTGGTTGCGGCGTTCTTCATCACGGCCGCCGTTGCGGATGTACCACTGGCGCGAGGTCACGATTTCCAGCGGCTTGTCGCCCTTTTCGAAGAAGTTCACCGGACGGGAAATCTTCTTCGGCTCGCCATCAAGCAGGCCCGCGTCGGAAAGCATCTCGACGACGGTTTCCTTGGCGGAGAACACGGTCTTTGCCGAAATCTGGGCGTACGCTTCCTTGCCGGCCTCGGTGGTGATCCACTCGGGGGTGTCTGCAAGGATGCGGCCGTCGCGTCCAATGATCGGACGGGTTGGCAGCTGCAGTTCGCGCCACCAGGTCACGTCGGTCAAGTCGCCAAACGTGCACACCATGGCAATGCCAGAACCCTTGTCGGCCTGGGCCAATGGGTGCGGGTGGACGGTGACGGGAACTCCGAAGATCGGCGAGGTCACGGTCTTGCCGAACAAGTGCTGGTAGCGCTCGTCATCCGGGTGGGCCACTAGCGCGGCGCAAGCAGCGAGCAGTTCCGGGCGGGTGGTCTCGATGAAGACCTGCTCGCCGTTTTCAGCGTCGAATGCATAACGGTAGTAGGCGCCGGGCATTTCCCGGTCTTCGAGTTCGGCCTGGGCCACTGCGGTACGGAAGGTCACGTCCCACAGGGTTGGAGCTTCAGCCATGTAGGCGTCGCCCTTTGCCAGGTTGTCCAGGAAGGCGCGCTGCGAAGTTGCACGCGAATTGTCGTCGATCGTGCGGTAGGTCATGCGCCAGTCCACCGAAAGGCCCAGGGTGGTGAACAGCTGCTCGAAGACCTTTTCGTCTTCGACCGCCAGCTCTTCACAGATCTCGATGAAGTTCTTGCGGCTGATGACATCCCAGTCGCGCTGGTTCTTCGCAGGCTTTTCCGGTGGACGGTAGCCCTCGATGTACGGCTTGGTCGGGTCGCAACGGACGCCGAAGTAGTTCTGCACGCGGCGCTCGGTAGGCAAGCCGTTGTCATCCCAACCAAGTGGGTAGAACACGTTCTTGCCGATCATGCGCTGGTAGCGAGCCAACACGTCGGTCTGCGTGTACGAGAACATGTGTCCTACGTGCAGCGAACCCGAAGCGGTTGGCGGGGGAGTGTCGATGGAGTACACGGCTTCGCGAGTCGTGTCCTCATTGAAGTGATAGGTGCCCTCGGTGCGCCACCGGGACGAAAGACGTTCTTCCAAGCCTTCCAAAGCGGGCTTGTCAGGAACGGAAACCGTTGCGGGCGTGTCTGTGCCCAAGTTTTCTTCTGCCATACGTCTATTCTTCCATGTTTTGCCCGGCGCACAGTCATTGTTGCCCATGGCTTGCACCACGCCGCTGTACAGCCGGGACCAGCTGGATCAAAAGCCTGTGCCGGACCGGCGGCCCTTGGCTCAGCCGTCCTGCCGCGAACGCCGAATCGCCTTGTCGCCCGCACCAGCGGCACGGTGCACCCGGGCATAGCAGCGCCGTCTGGCGTTGGCGCATTCCTGCATGGCTCCGCTTACGCAAGATATTCCCTCCGATTGCATTCCTCCGGCAGCCGCGCCAGCTGCACGTTGCCGCCGCGCAGTAGGCGCAGGCGGGACAGCATCGGCCATGGCCCTGGCGGCACCGCCGACGCTCGCCGCCCTGGATTCCAGGCCCTGGCCCGGAAGAAAATCTTGCCGCATGAAATGTAAGAGAAATTCATGCCTTACCAACTGGTAATGATCTGGTTCTACAGTTGACGTATGACAATTACAGATAAGACTTCTTCCCGTTCGGCCGTTGTTACCGGAGCTTCCAGCGGAATCGGCCAGGCAACAGTCCATGCGTTGCGCGCACAAGGATGGACCGTCTTCGCAGTAGCCCGCCGGGCCGACCGCTTGGAAAAGCTCGCCGCTGAATGCGGTGCGATCGCGGTGCCAGCAGATGTCAGCGTGCAGGCAGATGTCGACGCACTGGTAGAAACGGTCACCGCGCAAGGCGGCGCAGATACGCTGGTCAATTGCGCCGGCGGTGCGCGTGGAACCGAAACCTGGGCCGACGCGGTCGATGAAAACTGGGACTTCATGTGGCAAGCCAATGTCATGGGAACCATGCGCTTGACCCGTGCACTGCTGCCCCAGCTTCGCGAGGCGCGAGGCACCGTCTTGAACGTTACCTCCACCGCCGCACTGGCCAGCTACGAAGGCGGCAGCGGCTACAACGCGGCAAAGGCCGCTGAACGTGCCATGACCCAGGCGCTTCGACTGGAAGAAGTCGAGAACGGGCTGCGGGTAATCGAGATCCTGCCCGGCCTGGTGCAGACAGAAGAGTTCGCGCTCCGTCGCCTGGGAAGCCAGAGCGCCGCCGACAACGTCTACGCCGGTGTGGAGAATCCCTTGACCGGTGAAGACGTTGCCGAAGTCATCCGCTATGCGGTCAGCGCCCCGGCCCACGTGAATCTGGATGAAATTGTCATCCGCCCGCAGGCGCAGGCCGCCAACCACAAGCTAGTGCGCAGCGCCAAATAGGCGCCCAACAACATCGGTGAGGATCAATTCATGAGTCAAGCGACCCAGCAGAAGATACATGTTGTCGCAACATCCCACGGCACGGACAACGCCAACGGGCAGCAACTAATCCATGATCTGCGTGCCGACCTGGAACGGCGGAGCGAAGAGCGATTCCCGGTGCAGCTTGTCTGGCACGAAGCCTATGTGGATGTCCAAGAGCCCCGGCTTGAAACGGTTATCGCCGGTTTGCCTGAAGGCGAGCCGGCAGTGGTCTTGCCGCTGCTGGTCTCCGACGGCGTTCATACGACGCACGACATTGCGCAGGCGGTCGCCTCGCGCGCGGGAACCTCCGCCGCCCTGCCATTGGGTCCGCTGCCGGAGCTGGCCCAAGTCCTGGCGCAACGCGCCGCAGGGCACCTGGCCAACGACCCGCTCGTTGTCTTGGCGGCGGCGGGCACGAGATTGGAAGTCGGCCAAAACCAGGTCAAGAATCTCGCCGAGCAGCTCGCTGTCCTATTGGAGCGCGAAGTGCAGGTGGGCTACTGCGCAGGGGCCCAGCCGCGGATCGCTGACGTCGTGGGAAATGCTGCCGCGCGTCCAGTGCTCGTGCTCAGCTCGCTGCTCGCCGACGGATTCTTCCAGCAGAAGCTGGCTAGCACGGGGGCAGGCGTGGTGACAAGCCCCCTGCTTCCTGACGTAATGATTGCTCAATGTTTCCTTGTGCGACTGCAAAAGGCGCTCGAAGAGGAGCTTTTCATGTCTCCAGATGACGAAGTCCTAACTCGTTAGGCAACGCGTAGCCATGTGACACCGGCAGGTTGCCGACCCCCTGGGGGCAGTTCCTACGCTGGTGGACATGACGCAGACAACCACACCAGTTCGCTCCACAAGAGCGGCAAAACCCAACGGCCAATGGAAAATCGACGGCCCTGTCCCGTTGAATGCCAACGAAGAGATGAAGGCCGCCGACAACGGCCTGAACGTGCGCCAGCGCATCGAGGAAATCTACTCGAAGCAGGGCTTCGATTCCATTGAACCCGAGGATCTGCACGGCCGCTTCCGCTGGTGGGGCCTCTACACCCAGCGTGCCCAGGGGATCCCCGGCGGCAAGACGGCGACGCTGAGCCCAGAAGAACTTGAAGACCGCTACTTCATGCTGCGCGTGCGCATCGACGGCGGCGCCCTGACCACCGAGCAGCTGCGCGTCATCGGCCAGATCTCCACCGACTTCGCCCGCGACACCGCCGACCTGACAGATCGCCAGAACGTCCAGCTGCACTGGATCGACGTCGTCGATGTCCCGGAGATCTGGCAGCGGCTGGAAGCCGTCGGCCTGCACACCACCGAGGCCTGCGGCGACGTGCCCCGTGTCATCCTCGGCTCTCCGGTGGCAGGCATCAGCAAGGACGAGATCATCGATCCCAGCCCGGTGATCGCCGAAATTTCCCGCCGCTACATCGGCAAGCCGGAATTCGCGAACCTCCCGCGCAAGTTCAAGACCGCCATCACCGGCCACCCAAGCCAGGATGTCGTCCACGAAATCAACGACATCGCCTTGATCGGCACCGTCCACCCGCAGCTCGGCCCCGGATACGACCTGTGGGTTGGCGGCGGGCTGTCGGCAAACCCCCGCCTGGGCGAACGCCTCGGCGCCTTCGTGACCGAAGAGCAGGCACCGGATGTCTGGGAAGGCGTAGTTTCCATCTTCCGGGACTACGGATACCGCCGCTTGCGCAACCGCGCACGCCTGAAGTTCCTGCTGGCCGAATGGGGCACGGAAAAAATGCGCCAGGTGCTGCAAGATGAGTACCTGGGCTACGAGCTGCCCGACGGCCCGTTGCCGGAGCAGCCCACCGAAGCAGGAGACCACAGCGGAGTCAACGAGCAGAAGGACGGCAAGTTCTACATCGGGTTGACCGCTCCGGCTGGCCGCGTATCCGGTACCGCGCTGACCGGCCTTGCCGATTTGGCCGAAGCCCATGGATCCACCCGGCTGCGCACCACCCCGCACCAGAAGATCATCGCCCTGGACATCGCCGAAGAGCAGGTGCAGGACTTCGTCGCTTCGGCCCGCGCCCTGGGCCTAGAGACATTCCCCAGCTTGTTCAAGCGTTCGGCCATTGCCTGCACCGGTATCGAATTCTGCAAGCTGGCCATTGTGGACACCAAAGACACCATGATTGACGCGGTAGCAAAAATCGAGGATCGCCTGGCCGACCACGAGGGCAAGCTGCCTCGCCAGCTGTCTCTGCACGTCAACGGCTGCCCGAACTCCTGCGCCCGCATCCAAACCGCGGACCTCGGATTCAAGGGGCAGCTGATTACCAACGACCAGGGAGAACAGGTCTCCGGATTCCAGGTTCACCTCGGTGGCACCCTGGCCGGTTTCGAAAATGGCGAAGCCGCCCTGGGGCGCACGGTGCGCGGGCTCAAGGTCGCGGCTGATGAATTGCCCGAATACGTGGAGCGGGTAGTGAAGAACTACTCGGCCTCGGCTGCCGAAGGGGAATCCTTCGCTGCCTGGGCCCACCGAGCTGAAGAGGATGAGCTGAAATGAGCAAGCCGACCCCAGTACGTACCCGCAGCGAGGCTGAACTGCGGCGCATCGCCAAGCTGGGCGCCGCCGAGCTGGGCTGGGATGCCACAGCGGACCAGGTCGTCGCTTTCGCAGCTGAGCACCTCGACGCCGACGAGGTAGCGGTGGCCTGCTCGATGGCCGATGCCGTGCTGCCGCACCTGGTCTGCGCGCAGCTGCCCAAGGTCGATGTGCTGTTCCTGGAAACCGGATACCACTTTGCCGAAACCCACGGAACCCGCGACGAAGTGGCTCGCACGCTGGACGTGAACATCGTCGACGTGCTGCCTGCCTTGACCGTGGCCGAACAGGATGCGAAGTTCGGCAAGGACCTGTTCTCCCGGGATCCGGCCGCCTGCTGCCAGCTGCGCAAGATGGACCCGCTGGCCAGATCCCTGTCCGGATACAGCGCGTGGTTCACCGGGGTACGCCGTGACGAAGCTGAGACCCGCATCAACACGCCCCTGGTCGCTTTCGACGAGAAGCACGGACTGGTCAAATTCAATCCCGTCGCCCCCTGGAGCTTCGATCAGCTGATTGACTACGCCACCGGGCACCAAGTACCCGTGAACCTGCTGCTGTCCAACGGCTACCCGTCCATCGGATGCCAGCCTTGCACCCGGCCGGTAGCCGAAGGCGAGGACCCGCGGGCTGGCCGCTGGGCCGGGCTGAACAAAACCGAATGCGGAATCCACGTCTAAGGAGCGAATCATGACCATCACCGCTAACGCGCCTGCAGGCACCCAGCGCAGCGTCCTGGACGCCCTGGAGGCCGAATCGATCCACATCATCCGCGAAGTGCTCGCCGAATTCGACAAGCCCGGACTGCTGTTCTCCGGCGGCAAGGACTCCGTAGTCGTCCTGCACCTGCTGGCCAAGGCCGTCTCCCCGGGCCGCGTGCCCATCCCCGTCGTGCACATCGATACCGGCCACAACTTCGCCGAGGTGCTCAACTTCCGCGACGCGGTCGTGGAAAAGTACGGGCTGAACCTCGTCGTCGGCTCCGTGCAGGAGTACATCGACCGCGGAGAGCTGGCCGAGCTGCCCGACGGCACCCGCAACCGCCTGCAGACCCGGGTCCTGCTGGACACCATCGAATCCAACGGCTTCGACGTGGTCTTCGGCGGGGCGCGCCGCGATGAGGACAAGGCCCGCGCCAAGGAGCGCATCCTGTCCCTGCGCGACGAGTTCGGCGTCTGGGATCCGCGCAACCAGCGCCCGGAAATCTGGAGCCTGTACAACGGGCGGCACGAGCCGGATTGGCATGTGCGCGCCTTCCCGATCTCCAACTGGACCGAACGCGATATCTGGGCCTACATCCAGCGCGAGAACATCGAGCTGCCGCCGATCTACTTCGCGCACTGCCGCCAGGTCTTCGAACGCGACGGCATGTGGCGGGCACTGACCAGCGTCAGCCAGCCCAACGCCGATGAGCCGGTCGTCGTCAAGCAGGTGCGCTACCGCACCGTGGGCGACGCCAGCTGCACCGGTGCGGTGCTCTCCGCCGCCGACACCGTGGCGAAGGTGCTCGATGAATTGGCCGTCGCCACCATCACCGAACGCGGAGCCACCCGCGCCGACGACCGTATTTCCGCCGCGGGAATGGAAGACCGCAAGACCGAAGGGTACTTCTAAGATGACCACCACACTATTGCGCATCGCTACCGCCGGTTCGGTCGACGACGGCAAGTCCACTCTCGTGGGCCGCCTGCTCCATGACGCCAAGGCCATCCTCGCCGACTCGCTCGATGACCTGGCCCGTACCAGCGCCGAACGCGGCTTCGGCGGCAGCGCCGGAACCCTGGACCTCGCGCTGGTCACCGACGGGTTGCGCGCCGAACGCGAGCAGGGCATCACCATCGACGTGGCCTACCGCTACTTCTCCACCGACAAGCGGTCCTTCATCTTGGCCGATTGCCCCGGACACGTGCAGTACACCCGCAACACCGTCACCGGCGCGTCGACCGCAGACGCGGCGATCGTGCTGGTTGACGCGAGGCACGGCGTGCTGGAGCAGACCCGGCGCCACCTTGGCGTGCTCGCCTTGCTGCGGGTTCCGCAACTGGTCATCGCCGTGAACAAGATGGACCTGATCGACTGGGACGAAGCGGCCTTCAGCCAGATCGAGGCCGAAGTACTCGCGCTCGCCGGAGAACTCGGCCTGAAGTCAACCACCGTCATCCCGGTCTCCGCGCTTCAGGGAGATAACATCGTCGATCCTTCGGCTTCCGCGCACTGGTATGCCGGCCCGACCTTGCTCGGGCTGCTCGAGGACATCGAGCCGCGGCTCGGCGGGGGCACTGCCCGTCTGGATGTCCAGTACGTGATCCGCCCGCAGGGCGCCTTGGCTCCAGGCCTGGACCCGGACGCGTACCGCGACTACCGCGGATATGCCGGAACTCTGGTTGACGGCAGCTTGGCCGTGGGGGAGTCCGTGCAGGTGCTCTCCAACGGCCAGCCGGTGAGCAGCCGGATCAAGGCCATCAGCACCCCTGCTGGTACCGCGCACCGCGCCCAGGCCGGCGAAGCCATCGTTGTCGAGCTGGAGACCGACTTGGATATTGCCCGCGGCGACACCATCGTCGCCGGCGAACTGCCAACCGCGCACAGGGAGTTCCAGGCGAACATCTGCGTATTGGATCCAGTGAAGCTCACTAGCGGCCAACGGCTGTTGATCAAGCACGGTACCAAGGTCGCCGCAGCCAAGCTGTCAACCATCGACTACGTCATCAACGTGGCCGACTATTCGCAGCAGCCCGCCCACTCCTTGGAGCTCAACGACCTGGGCCGGATCACCTTGCGCAGCCAGGCAGCGTTGGCCATCGAGCAGTACGCCACCTCGCGCACTGGCGGAAGCTTCCTGCTAATCGATCCAGCTACGGGGCGCACCCTTGCGGCGGGGATCATCGAGGAAAATAATGAAGCAGCCTGATGTTGGCCAGCCAACAGGAAACCAAGGGCGGGTCCGGCTGACGGCTCATGGGCAGAAGACCGGCTTCCGAGGACGCTTCCTCGGGCTGGCGGCGGTCGGAGCATTGAGCGCAGTTGCTGTGGCGACGACGTTTCTTCCGGGACCAAATGAAGTACCAGCGCAGGCGGCACATCACGGCCCGGCAGATGAGCTGAAGATTGGCTATTTCGCCAACCTCACCCATGCTCCGGCCTTGATCGCCCAGTCCGAAGGTCTTCTCCAAGATCACCTTGAAGAAGACGGTACCAGTGTCCAAAGCCAGATATTCAACGCGGGACCGGCAGCTGTAGAAGCCTTGAACTCGGGGGCCATCGACGCCGCATATCTGGGGCCAAACCCGGCGTTGAACAGCTACCTGTCCAGCGATGGCGAGTCGTTGAACGTGGTGTCCGGCGTCGCCTACGGCGGAGCCAGCCTGGTTGTCGACAAGAAGATCACTAAGCCCGAGGAACTGGCCGGCAGCAATCTGGCCAGCCCGCAATTCGGCGGAACCCAGGATGTTGCCTTGCGCAGCTACCTGAAGGGCCTGGGCTTGAAACAGGGCGCCACAGTGACCCCGAGCTCCAATGGAACCGTCGCACAGCTTTTCGGCCGCGGTGAAATTGACGGTGCTTGGCTTCCGGAGCCCTACGCTTCATTGCTAGTCGAGAAGAACGGGGGACACCGCTTGGTGAATGAAGCCGAGCTCTGGCCCGACGGCAAGTTCCCGACAACGGTTCTGGTGGTCTCCAAGGAATTCATGGCTAGCCATCCGCAAACCGTGCAGAAGCTGGTCGATGCAAATACCCAAGCCATCGATTGGCTCAATCATGCGGACGAAAAACAGAAGTTGGCGGCAGTGCAGAAAGCTTTGGTCGAAGCCAACGGAAGTTCCTTTGACGAATCAGTGATCGCTGAAGCCTTGAAGCAGGTGCACTTCAGCGAGGACCCCCTGCCTGAAACCTACCAGTCACTCGTGGACCACGCATTAGCCGTAGGAGTGGGGTCTGGCGGTAACGCAGACGGACTCGTGGATACGCGTTTTCTTGAACAGCAGGAGAAGTAATGGGAGTACGGCTGAATGAAGTTTCCCTGAGCTATCCAGGCACTGGCTTGGTCATAGATCGCCTCAGTGCAGAAATTGAAGACGGAGAGTTTATCGCTGTCTTGGGGGCCTCAGGCTGCGGCAAGTCGTCCTTGCTCAACATGATCGCTGGGCTACTGGCGCCAAGCTCCGGCTGGCTTGAAGTACCTGAAGACGGCGCGGCATTCATGTTCCAGGATGCCAACCTCCTGCCGTGGCTGACTGCCAGCGAGAACGTTGACCTGGCGCTCAAGCTCGCGGGGAAGCCAGCTCCGGAACGCCAGCAACGCGTGGAGAAACTGCTCAACCTCGTTCAGCTGGGGCATGCAAGCGGCAAGAAGCCGCATGAACTTTCTGGCGGCATGCGCCAACGCGTCGCTTTGGCCAGGGCTTTGGCTCAGGACCGCCAGGTTCTGTTGATGGATGAGCCATTTGCCGCCCTGGACGCCATCACGCGTGACATGCTCCATGAGCAGTTGCGGGCCTTGTGGAGGCAAACGGGCAAGACCATCATCTTCGTCACCCACAATGTGCGTGAGGCGATTCGCCTCTCCGGCCGCATTCTGGTGCTTTCTTCGCACCCCGGGCGCATCCTGGAGACTCGCCGGATCACCGGCGAACTCCGCAATAACCCGGCCGAGGCCGCCGCATTGGCCGATGAACTAACCACGATTCTCAGAAAGGAGCAGCGGAAACATGAGCTCACTGACAGAATCTCGAACTAGGTTCAAACCCGTGCGCGTTATCAAGCTACGCCCGAACAACCAGCTCGATTCATGGGTTGCCCCCTTGCTCACTGTGGTTGTGCTTCTGAGCCTGTGGCAAATTATTTCCTGGGCAAGCCCACTGCGCGAAGACCTTTTTCCCGGTCCACTGGCTGTCGCGGCTAAGCTTCCGCAACTGCTGGCAGATGGATCATTGGTTGCGGCCGTGGGCAATTCGTTGTTCCGCGCCGTGAGCGGATTTGCGATTGCCGTGATTATTTCCACCCCGCTGGCGTTGCTGCTGGCGCATCAGCCGCTGTTGCGCAAGGGGGTGGGGCCACTGGTATCGGCCATGCAGGTATTGCCCTCTATTGCGTGGGTTCCCGCAGCCATCATTCTTTTTGGCCTGAGCGATGCGACCATCTACACGGTTCTGCTGCTCGGCGCGATTCCATCCATCATCAATGGCCTGCTCGCCGGGATCGACATGATTCCAGCGCAGTACAAGTCCTTGTCGAAGGTGCTCGGTGCCTCCAAATGGGAGCATGTGCTGCACATTGAGCTGCCAGCTGCCATGCCAGGGTATGTAGCCGGACTGCGTCAGGGCTGGGCTTTCGCTTGGCGTTCGTTGATGGCTGCCGAATTGATTGCCGTGGGCGGTTCGCTGGCCCTAGGCGTCGGTTCACTGCTGCAACGGGGCCGCGATCTGGCAGACCTGCCATTGGTCATGCTGGTGATCTTGACCATCCTGCTGGTGGGTGTGCTGATCGAATTGGTATTTTTCGCTCCGATTGAACGCAAGCTGTTGCGCGATCGAGGAATGACCCGAACGGGAGAAAACAATGGCTAAAGGGCATATCACCCTGATTGGCGGTGGACCGGGGGATCCCGAGCTGATTACCATCGCCGGCTATAAGGCCCTGCTTGCCGCGGAAGTGGTTTTGGCCGACAAGCTGGGACCTACCGCGTTGCTGGCAGAACTTTCCGATGATGTGGTTGTCATCGATGTGGGCAAGTCACCAGGCTGCCACGTCAAAACCCAGGATGAAACCAATGAATTACTGGTCAAGTACGCTTCAGAAGGTAAGCGGGTAGTTCGCCTCAAAGGTGGCGACCCGTTTGTACTTGGACGCGGCGGCGAAGAACTGCTCCACGCCGCGAAATACGGGATCCCTACGCGTGTGATTCCCGGCATTACCAGTGCAGTCTCCGTGCCCATGGCCGCTGGCATTCCCGTCACGCACCGGGGAATTGCGGCCGGTTTTACCGTAGTCAGTGGACACAGCGAACTCGCGGACGTGCCGATCCGCTCTGATCACACCCTTGCGGTGCTGATGGGAGTATCGAATTTGCCACAAATTGTTGAGACATTGCTTACCCGTGGTTTACCGTCAAGTACACCGATTGCGATAGTTGAGCGAGGTTACTCACAGACGCAGCGCACAACTATCGGTACGCTAGAAGGGATAGTAAAGCGCGCCCGCAAGGCCGCAGTGGCGAATCCGGCCGTTATCGTTATTGGTGACGTCGTTCGGCTAGCCCCGGAAGCCTCCGACCAACTGGTAGACCTCCTGCCGCTAGAGAATGCCGATGCCACCGCGCCGGCCTCATTCGTTGACTAAGAAAGAGAAGTTGTTTGATGAGTGAAATTATCGTCCCTGAGCACCTCCATTCCCGGGCGCTGCGTGTTGCCATCGTTGGTGCCGGTCCGGCCGGCATCTACGCCGCTGACCTGCTCAACAAGAGCCAGCCGGTCGCATCGGGCGAACTGAAGCTGCACGTTGATCTCTTTGACGAGCTTCCTACGCCATTCGGTCTGATCCGTTACGGAGTTTCCCCGGATCACCCGCGTATCAAGGGCATCATCAACGCCCTGCACAAGGTGCTGGACAACGACTGGATCGACTTCTACGGCAACGTCGGCTTGGGCCGCGACATCTCGCTGGAAGACCTGCATACCCGTTACGACGCAGTGATCATCTCCACCGGCGCCCAGAAGGACGCTGACCTGAACATCCCAGGTGTCGATCTTGAAGGGTCCTTCGGCGGCGCCGACTTCGTGTCCTGGTATGACGCACACCCAGATGTTGACAAGAATTGGGACCTGTCCGCCAAGGAAGTTGCTGTCATCGGCAACGGCAACGTTGCCCTGGACGTGGCCCGCATCCTTTCCAAGCATGCTGACCAGCTGCTGGAAACCGAAATCCCTGAGCACATCTACGAGCAGCTGAATGACTCGGCCGTCACCGACGTGCATGTCTTCGGCCGCCGTGGCCCGGCCCAGGTGAAGTTCACCCCGCTGGAACTGCGCGAACTCTCGCACTCCAAGGACGTTGACATCGTCCTGTACCCAGAGGACTTCGAGTTCGACAAGGCTTCGGATGAAGCCATGAAGACCAATAACCAGACCAAGACCATGGTCTCCACCCTGACCAACTGGCTGATCGAGCAGGAAGAGCGTGAAGAAGCTCCAAGCGCCTCGCGCCGCCTGCACCTGCACTTCCTGCAGTCGCCAGTCGAGGTATTGGGCGAAGATGGCAAGGTCACCGGCTTGAAGGTGGAGCGCAACGAGCTCGACGGAAATGGCGGCGCACGCGGCACCGGCGAATTCGTCGAGTACCCGCTGCAGGCCATCTACCGTGCCGTCGGCTACTTCGGTTCGGCAGTCGACGACATTGAATACGACGGGGCCAAGGGCGTTTTGCCCAACGTGGAAGGCCGCGTGCTGAACGCGTCCGGCGCTCACGTTCCCGGCCTGTATGCCACTGGCTGGATCAAGCGTGGCCCGATTGGGCTGATTGGCCACACCAAGGGCGACGCCCTGGAGACCATTACCCACTTGCTTGAAGACCTCACTAAGCTGGCGCAGCCGGATTCTTCCCAGAAGATCTCGGAACTGCTCGAAAGCCGCGGCGTGAACTTCTCCAACTGGGATGGCTGGAAGAACTTGGACGCGCACGAGAAGGAACTGGGCGCCACAGCCGGCACCGTTTCGACTCGCTTCGGCGAGATCACTCGCGACCGCGTCAAGGTCGTAGAGCGCGAAGCGATGATGGAATTCTCTTCGGCAAAAAAATTGGTTGAGAGCCTGTAAGTTTCACCCCGGGCTCTAGCGACTATGGGCGATGTCCCCCGGCAAATCATTGCTGGGGGACATCGCCCATTGCTGTACCTGGCGCAGGTGTCAGCGGACTAGGGTGTTCCAGAGATAATCTTCGCCGACAACAGGGATGCAGTAGTCGCGTGCTTTCTTGGCTTTGCCGGAGAGCGAGTCAGGATCCGCGGCCACCAGCAAGGCTACTTTCTTGGTGATCGCGCGATGAGGGGTGAACCCTGCGGACGCAAGCTGAGCTTCAATCTCCGAACGCGGACGAGTCATATCGCCGGTGAGCACCACCATGGCGCCGAGATCGATCTGATGATTGCCCTGAGGCTCGCGGATGGGTTCATGATCTTCGGAAGCCACCGGCGCCACCTTGGCTACCTCGATTAGCTGCGGCGGAAGTCCTAGCAATCCGATGACTTTCGCCAGATCGGCTATTTCGTCTTCGGTCAGTACGCCATCGGACCAAGCCGTTGCGACAAGCTGTTGGAAGTACAGTTCGTGCAATCTCAGCGCTTGGTGCTTATCCAAACCAATTTCAGTGGCGGCCTGGAGCAGCTGGGCTTCTTCATGGGCTGATACGTAGCGGTCCATCAAAGCTAAATCCAGTACGGCCAAGTAGTTCTCCTCCGTAGCCGTGCCCGAAAATTCCGGCAACCGGGTCGCAAGCTTTTCCAGAAAATGCCCGGCAGATTCAGCTCTGTACTGGGACCGCTTAACTGGAACGACGCGCGAGCGCGGCGTTGAATCAAACCACCGCCCTGTCGAGGCTAAACGCAGTCGTCCGTCCCATTCTGGTTCATCGGGATCCAGTTCCATGTAGCGCGAAAGCAATGTCGCTGTGGCCGTCGCATCTCCCACTGCGCTGTGAGCCTGTTGCAACTCGATGCCAAAGGAATCGCAGCAGTCTTGAAGCGAGCGGCCTGCGCCTTGCAGGTAGCGGTGGGACATTCGCATGGTGCACATTCCTTGCGCCAGGAAGGTCTCGGGCACCGGCAGGCCGCACTTGCGGAATTCAGCCTCAAGGAATCTGGAATCGAAGGAAAGATTGTGTGCCACGAGCACTGTGCCCGATAGCCTCCAATGCAGTTCTTCTGCCAGATCCTTGAAGCTGGGCGCATCGAGCACGTCGCGGCTCTGGATGCCATGGATTGATTGCTTGCCAAGATCGCGTTGCGGGTTGATCAGTGTTTCCCACGAGTCGACAATCGTGCCCTGCCGATTCATGGTGACTATCGCAATTTCGGCGATGCGGTCGTTCCCTCCGGGGAACAGGCCGGTGGTTTCGGTATCCACGATGGAAAAGAATTCGTCGCTCATGACCGCTCCTGGGAGAAAGATTGTTAGTTCAATCTATAGCAGCAGCGGATCACTTTATCCTTAGCCAAGTGGCCAATCTTGGGGTCCTGGCAGTGGGGGCCAGAAGCGCGAGCGAACTGGGCCCAGACGATCTTCGTCTGGACCGAGTGTCAGTTCCGCTGTGGTACTTGGCTGGGCTAGCCGGCCATCTCGACCTTTTGGGTTGGCTTCTGGGCGCCGACACTGCGGCGCAGCATGATGAACAGCAAGATCATGCCTGCGGTGATCGACATGTGGCCAAGACCCGCGATGCCCGAGATCATCTTGGACGACTCAACGCCTAGTACGGTCATGATGCCGTGGGTGAGCTGCATGCCCGCGGTTAGGATCACGCCCGCGTTGTAGGTGCCCATGAACCACGCGAAGAGCTTGCGGTGCTGGCTCAGGCCGAAGGCCTTTTCCAGAAGGAGCACCAGCAGCAAGATGATGAAGCCCAGCACCAGCAGGTGGGTGTGGACTACGGAGAGCTGGGTCCACTGGCCTTCAGCGAAGCCGTTCATCTTGGTGAATTCACGGTAGAAAAGACCGGAAGCTACACCGAGGACCATGTAGGCGAAGGAGAAATTCACGAGCTTACGCATTGATTTTGTTTTCTTTCTGAACGGTTGGTTCTGCAGTTGCTTCTGCAGCGGAGGAAGTTGTGCCGAAGAGTGGATGCTTGCCTGAGCCCAGGACTGCGAACAGCGCCGGGAGCAGCAGGGTGCGAACGACGAAGGTGTCCAGCAGGACGCCGAGTCCTACGATCAGGCCGAGCTGGCCTAATACCGTGAGCGGCAGTGTTGCCAGTGCCGCGAAGACACCTGCTAGCACGAGCCCGGCACTGGTGATCACCGAACCGGTGCGGCTTGCGGCCAGTACCACTGCGTCGCCCAGCGCCAGCACCTGCGAGTCTTGGCGGACTCGCTGGGTCAAGAAGATGGTGTAATCCACGCCCAAGGCGACCAAGAAGACGAAGGCCAGCAGCGGCACCTGGACATCCAGAGCGTTGGCCTCGAAGACCACCGAGGAAACCAGGGAACCCAAGCCGACGGCGGCGCCCGCGCTGAGCAAATTCACCAGACCCAAGGCAAGTGCGGTTCGCCAGGAACGGGTCAGCCAGCCGAGCATCACGAAGCAGATGACCATGATCAGCGGGGCAATCACGAACAGGTCGCGCAGGTGCATCTGGTGCGAATCAAGCTGTTCGGCGCTCTGCCCGCCAATGAGCACCTGCCCGGTGCTGCCGGTTGCCGCAGCACCGCGCAGGTCCGCTACCAGGTCCTGTGCCATGGCCGAGCTGGGATCGACAGCCGAGATGACAGAGAACTGCTGCCATGGCGTGGTGCCGAGCTGGGAGGATTCGCCAACACGCTTGACGTTTTCGACTCCGGAGAATTCATCTCGCAGGACCTGGACATCGGTTCCCTGCGCCAACACGGTGATCGGCTGGGTTTCACCTGCGGGGAAGTGCTCAGCCAGGGTCTGCATGGCACTGGAAGACTCGGTGGCGGTACGGAACTGCTGGGTCTGGTCCAGGCCGATACGGGTGCCAGTCAACGCTCCAGCCAGCACCATGAGCAAGACCGCCAATGCTGCCAAGTTCAGACCCGGACGGGTCATCACAGCACGAGCAGCACGTCCGAAGAAGTTTTCCTTCTTGCTTTCCTGTCCCGGACGGGGGACCAGCGGCCAGAACGCCTTGCGCCCGGCAAAGGCCAGGATCGGTGGCAGCGCAAAGAGCACGAAGAACGCAGCGATCAGCAAGCCAGCGGCGCAGACGATGCCCAGCCCGCGGGTATCTTCCATGACGGCCAGTCCCAAGGTCAGCAGGGCCAGCACTACGGTGAGGTTGGAGGTCAGAATCGCTTCGAAGCTGGCCGCCCACGCCTTGGACAGCGCCTGGCGGTGGTCAGTATTCTTCTGCAGTTCATCGCGGTAACGGGAGATCAGCAGCAAGGCGTAGTTGGTGCCGGCGCCGAAGACCAGCACGCTGAGCACGCCGGAGTCGAAGTGCAGATTGAAGGCGTTGCCCAGCAGGTTCGCCACCAGGGAGGCGCTGCGATCGGCTATGGCAACAACGACCAGCGGGATCAGCCAGAGTACCGGCGAACGGTAGGTGAGGATCAGCAAGACTGCCACGATGCCCACCGTGACGGCCAGCAGGGTGAAGTCCGCCCCGGCGAACGCATTGGTGATATCTACTGCGAAGGCGGTAGAACCAGTGACCTGCACGGCCAGCCCCTGAATGGGATGGGCCTGGATCCAGTTGCGGATCTCATCCAGCTTCTGGCGGTCGGCCGTATCGGAGACCGTATCCCAGGTGAGCGGAACCATGGCTGCCTGCTGGTCTTCGCTGGCCATGGTGGGGCCGGCGGAAAGCTCCGCGTCGTGGGCTAGCGCCGCGGTCTGCTCATCAAGGGCAGCGGTGTCGGCATTGCTCAACGCATGGCCATCGGCGCGGTTGGCCACCAGCAAAGCCGAGCTCTGGGAATCGCTGGTGTTGGCATCCAGGAATTCGGCGACCTGTGCCGATTCGGAGCCTTCGACCAGGGAGCTGGCCGCACGCGTTGGGGCTTGGATGCTGCTCAGCGCACCAAAGAGAACGAGAACTATTGCAAAGATGCCGGCGGCCCAAATGCGGGCTCCGCGGCGGCTGGTCAGCGAATCGCCGATCCGGGGGATAACTGGAACTTTCATAGTTCCAGTTAACGAGATTTCGCAGGTCAGGCCATCGTGGAAAGGGGTGAATAAAACTTCAACCGAAAGGTTGAGATGCACCCCGGCGTGTCACCGGGATTCTGTTGATCAGCTACAGCAGTCCGTGGTCTTTGGCCTTGTTGATCGCGTCGGTACGCGTAGTTGCTTGGAGCTTGTCGAAAATGTGGACCAGGTGGGTTTTGACCGTCGCCTCCGAGACGAACAGGGCCTTGGCGATCTGCTTGTTGCCGGCACCGGTAGACAGTTGGACCAATACGTCCTTTTCGCGCTTGGTGAGCTCGATTTTGGGACGGCGCATGCCCTCGACAACGCGCTGGGTCATCTCCGGGGCCAGGACCATGTGCCCGGCGGAGGCTTGGCGGATGGATTCGACGATGGTCTGGGCACTGACATCCTTGAGCAGGTAGCCGGCAGCTCCAGCTTCGATGCATGCGAGCAGCTCTGAGTCCTTGTCGAAGGTTGTCAGGATCAGCACATAAGGCGGTTTGGCCAGTTGGCGGATCGCCGCGGTGGTTTGTGCACCGTTCATCCCGGCACCCAAGCGCAAGTCGCAGAGCACCACATCGACGGTGTTGGCCTTGACGAATTCCACCGCTTCCTCGCCGCTGGATTCTTCGCCAATGACAACGATGTCGTCGTAGTTCTCGAACAGCGCGCGCAGGCCGGTCCGCACGATGGGGTGGTCGTCGACCAGCAGGATCCGGATCATGAGTTGTACTTTGCTAAGCGAAGCGGAAGGTGGGCGCACAGGGCGGTGCCTTCACCGGGTGAGCTCTCGACATCCAAACCGCCGCCGAGTTCGCGCAGGCGCTGGTTCATTGCGGTCAGGCCGAAGCCACCGGTGTGCGTACTGGTTTGCACGCGACCAGTATTGGGAACGAAGCCGATGCCGTCATCGACAATATCCAAACGTACCTCGTCGCCGCTGGACCCCAGGCTGAGCGCCACCGTGGAGGCCTGGGCATGGCGCAGCACGTTGGACAGGGCGGATTGGGTGGTGCGCAGCAGCGCGATCTGCACATTCGGATCCAAAGTGGGCAGCCCCGGTTCGATATCCAATCGGGTCTCCAACTTCGAATCGGCCTTGAAATTCTCCAAGACGCGGCCCAAGGCTCCGGCGAGCGCCTGGGAATCGAGTTCTGCCGGAGCCAGGGCGGCGATGATGCGACGCAAATCGGTCAGCGCCTGCCCGGAAAGCTCATCGATGCGGCTCAGGGCCGCCGAGGCAGACTCTGGGTCTTTGGAGGCTTCTGCCGCCTTGGCATGCAATCCGATGGAGGAGAGCTGCTGGGCCACGGTGTCGTGGATTTCGCGGGCCAAGCGGGTGCGTTCGGTGGCGATGCCAGCCTCATGCTGGGAGCGGGCCAATTCTCCTTGCAGGTCTGCCATTTCCTGCTGGGCTCGCACCAGGGAATTCACCAAGGATGTGCGCACTTCGGCATCGCGTTCCATCTGAAGGTAGCCCCGGGAGATGCCCCAGGCGAATAGCCCGCCGACCAAGGGGCCGGCAATGGCGGCAATGCTGAGCTCGGCATTGTGCAGGTAGGGAGCGAGCAAAGTAAAGGCGTAGACGACCACTGACCACAATATTGAGGGAAGAAATGGCAGCTGGTGGCCCAGGAGAAGCCAAAGGCTGAAGGCCAACCACATGAATTCAGCGGAAACGAAGAGGCTTGCAATCCAGATCCCTAGCAGCAGCGCCAACCACCACGCGGGCTTGGCGAAGACTCCTTTCTTGGCACGGGAAACGAAGCCGAGGCTGTACCAAGTGGCGAAGAGTACCGAGACGAGGATCGCGGGCAGGACATTTCCTTGCGCTGAAATCTGTCGCAGCAACGCGATGGCAAGCAGGATTGCCGTCACCAGGTGCTGCCCCCAGCGCAGCACCACTGGCGAGGCCAACGAGTGCTGCTGATTCTGGGTGTCCAACCACTGCGGCTCGGAAGTACTCATGAATGCCAGCCTACTAAAGGCTGCTGCCGGTTATTGATCGGCAAGTATTACCAGTTGAGCTGTCGCTCTGGTCATGGCCACGTATCTGCGCACGGCTCCGCTTAATCCGGTGCCGAAGGAGCGTGGCTGGCAGACGAGCACCAGATCGAATTCCAGGCCCTTGGCGTTCTCTGGCGAAAGAAAGCGGACCCTGCCAGAGTCGTGGAAGCCAGAGGCCCCGATAACTGCCGCCGTGCCCTCGGCATTTTCGCCTAGCCAATCATCGAGTATTAATTCCAGTTCGGTCAGGCGGGCATAACGCACCGGTGCACCATCCGTGCGCAATGATCGCGGCACGTTCGCCTCGGGCATCTGTGCCTGGATCTGTTCTGCGGCTGCTTCCATGATCTGTGCCGTGCTGCGGTAGTTGACCCGCAAGCGGGATACGGAGATGCCGCGAATGCCAATCCTGGCCAAACGCTGTTCCCATGTCGTGTTGAAGCCGTGAACGGCCTGGGCCCTATCGCCCACAATCGTCAGGCTCCCTGATGGGCAACGGCGTTGGATCATTGCCCATTGCGCATCGGTCAGGTCCTGGGCTTCATCGATGATGACATGCGAAAAGGGTCCGTCGTAATTGAGCGAGGCCAAATTGTTCTCCGGAGCTCCGGCGAGAAGCTGCTCCTGGAGATCGTGGTGGATGAGCTGGGATGCCAGATCCTCGCTGTCGTCAACCGAGTCCATCAGATCATCAACGACGTTTTTCCATCGAGTACGCTCGGCGTGCACTCTGAACTGTTCATCACGACGTTTCGCTTCGCTGTGCGGGTCGCCAATGAGAAAGCGCGCAAGGTCAATCAGCGGAATATCCGACGTGGTCCATCGGCCAGAAGCCGAACTTGCCAGTAGCTTTTCGATCTCTTCGTTGCCAAGGTCTCTGCCGCTGTAGCGGAGCAGCTCCGGGGTTGAATAGAGCGCCCGCAGCAGCTTGCATGGATCCAGGACAGGCCAGTGCTCATCGAGCAACCCATTCAGTGCTGGATTTCTCTCCCACTCCGAGCGCGGCAGTGGCTTCGTGTCTTCGCCAATGAGGGCTTGGGGGAGCAATTGATCAATGAGGGCATCACGCAATTCGATGCGTGCTTCATTGTGCGGCGTTGCTTCGCCAATCATGGTGACCGCAGTGCGCCACAGCTGCGTTGTCAGAGTGGCTTGAGCTTCCCCAAAGTCGATTTGAAGGTCAGCCGAGGGGGGCTCTTCAAAGACCTGCACGGCCCTCTTGACTGCATCCAGCATTGCCAGGCTGGATTTAATGCAGTGGACTCCGTGATCCGGTTCCGAGGGCAAATCATCGCCAATCGAAACTATGTTCGAAAGTGTTGAAATGAGCACCTCGTCCTCGCCGAGATTCGGAAGAATGTCAGCGACATAGGAGCTATAGGCCTCGTGCGGGCTTACCACCAAAACCTTGCCACCCTGGCGTTGAAGCCGTGGGTCCGCATGCAGCAAATAGGCGGCTCGATGCAGGGCGACCACCGTCTTGCCGGTACCCGGCCCTCCGTCAACTACCAGCGCGCCTTGCGAGCTTCTCCGGATGATCGCGTCCTGGTCCGACTGGATGGTTGCGAGCACGTCCTGCATTTTTGGTGAACGCTTGCTGCCAAGGGAAGCGAGAAATGAAGAGTGGTCATCCAGGCGGGCATGGGAAGCCAGCTGGGAGGAATCAAACACTTCATCCCAATAGTCGCAGATGCGTTGCCGGCGCCAACGGTAGCGGCGTCTCATGGCCAACCCATGGTCCTTCTCATGGGTAGCGGCGAAGAATGGTTCTGCTGCAGGGGCTCGCCAATCAAGCAGCAGCTGCTTGCCCTGGTCGTCGCTCAAGCCGCTGCGGCCAATGTAGAGGCGCTCGCCGGTCCCGGCTATTTCCATGAAGCCCAAGCAGGCGTAGGGACCCATGCGGTCCAGCTGGCGCAGCCGCTGGGCTAATTCGCTGAGTTCAACATCGCGTTCAAGGGATTGCTGCAGCACGCCGGCCTGGTCTTGTCCTCGTCGGGCGATGCGCTCCAAAATTTCGGATCGAAGCTGCCCAACCCGGTTGGCAATTTCGCAGAGCCGTTGCTGGTCCTCGCCAATCTCGGCCGAGTTCTCCGGTACTGGACTGTGTTCGATGGCATCGAAATAGCTGGTGTTTGCGATTTTGGCAGGCACGCGGGCTCCTTGGTCTAGCTAGTTCTCGTGGGGAAGATATTGATTATGGACCCTCTGCGGGGCCTTGCGGCAAGGCCCCCTGGGCGCGCTATCCTGAAAATGCAGGGAATGGCGTTTTCGGTTTTCCAGCTGCGTACTGTGAGCCTGCGCTCACTTGCATTTCGAAGGCTGCCGGGAATTTTCAGCTGGGGCATCACGCGGTAGGATATAAGGACTGCGACTTTGATCCGGCTATCACCGGTGAGTCTTCGGAAGAACCGCGAACATCATGAACGCCAAGTAGAACCGAACGGGACCAGCCCGTCACAGCTGAAGATAAGCGATTCCCCATCATTGCGGCGGGGGATAAGCGGGGTGGTACCGCGGCATTCGTGCCGTCCTCGTAGGCAAGGATTTATCGACCCTACGCTTGAAGGACGGCCCATTCGATGAGCTTCTACCCGAAGGTCACTACAGACCCAACCGGTTCGACCCCGGCTTCACCGCGATTCCCAGATCTTGAGAAGCGCGTCCTCGAATACTGGAAGAACGACGACACTTTCCAGGCCTCCATTGACCAGCGCGAGGGCGAAGAATTCGTCTTCTACGATGGCCCTCCCTTCGCCAACGGCCTGCCGCACTACGGCCACCTGCTCACCGGCTACGTCAAGGACCTGGTAGCGCGCTACCAGACCCAGCGCGGCAAGCGCGTGGAGCGCCGCTTCGGCTGGGACACCCACGGCCTGCCAGCCGAGCTGGAAGCCATGAAGCAGCTGGGCATGACCGACAAGAAGCAGATCGAAGCCATGGGCATCGACAAGTTCAACGACGCCTGCCGCACCTCGGTGATGAAGTATGCCGATGAGTGGAAGCAGTACGTGAACCGCCAGGCTCGCTGGGTCGACTTCGAAAACGACTACAAGACCCTGAACGTCGAGTTCATGGAATCGGTCATCTGGGCCTTCAAGCAGCTTTCGGACAAGGATCTGACCTACAAGGGCTTCCGCGTGCTTCCATACTGCTGGAAGGACGAGACCCCGCTGTCCAACCACGAGCTGCGCATGGACGACGACGTCTACAAGAACCGCCAGGACCAGACCGTCACCGTGGGCTTCACCATCCTTGCCGGTGAAACCGAAGCCTCCGAGGCACTTGCCGGCGTGCAGGCCCTGGCGTGGACCACCACCCCGTGGACCCTGCCAACCAACGCCGCACTGGCCGTGCACCCGGCTATCGACTACGTCGTGGTTCCTGCAGGCGAGGCCGGCGTGAAGGCTTCGGCCGCCGCCGGGCCATTCCTGCTGGCCCGCGACCTGCTCGGCTCCTACGCCAAGGACCTGGGCTACAAGGATGCCAAGGAAGCCGCTGCGGCCATCACCGCCAGCTACACCGGTGAGCAGCTTGCCGGCGTGCGCTACCAGCCGCTGTGGGACACGTACACCGACACCGAGAAGTACGGCACCGAAAACGCCTGGCAGATTCTCACCGCCGACTACGTCACCGTGGCCGACGGCACCGGCATCGTGCACCAGGCTCCGGCCTACGGCGAGGATGACCAGAAGGTCTGCGAAGAGCACGGCATCCCGGTGATCCTCTCAGTAGACGAGGGCGCCAAGTTCCTGCCGGTCTTCGGCAACGGCCCGCTGGCCGAGATCGCCGGCGTGCAGGTCTTCGACGCCAACAAGACCATCACCAATGTGCTCAAGGACGAGGCCAAGCTGGTCAAGCAGGCCTCCTACGAGCACTCCTACCCGCATTGCTGGCGCTGCCGCACCCCGCTGATCTACCGCGCGATCTCCTCGTGGTACGTCGAGGTCTCCAAATTCAAGGACCGCATGGTCGAGCTGAACGAGCAGATCAACTGGATCCCGGGCAACGTCAAGCACGGCCAGTTCGGCAAGTGGCTGGAAAACGCCCGCGACTGGTCCATCTCGCGCAACCGCTACTGGGGTTCGCCGATCCCGGTGTGGGAATGCACCGGTGCCGAATGCGAGCACCGCGAAGTCTTCGGCTCGCTGCAGGAAATGCAGGACTTCTTCGGCCGCATGCCGGTCAACCACGAAGGCCAGCCTGACCTGCACCGCCCATTCATCGACGAGCTGACCAAGGCCCATGAGGGCTGCGCCGAATCAGGCACCCTCAAGCGCGTGGAAGACGTGCTCGATGTCTGGTTCGACTCCGGCTCGATGCCGTACGCCCAGGTGCACTACCCGTTCAACAACCAGGAATGGTTCGATTCCGGCCACCACCCGGCGGACTTCATCGTCGAGTACATCGGACAGACCCGCGGCTGGTTCTACACCATGCACGTGCTCTCCACCGCGCTCTTCGACCGCCCGGCCTACACCAACGTGATCTCCCACGGCATCGTGCTGGGCTCGGACGGGCAGAAGATGTCCAAGTCCCTGCGCAACTACCCGGATGTCACCGAGGTCCTGGACCGCGACGGCTCCGATGCCATGCGCTGGTTCCTGATGGCCTCGCCGATCCTGCGCGGCGGCAACCTGGTCGTGACCGAACAGGGCATCCGCGATGGCGTGCGCCAGGTGCTGCTGCCGCTGTGGAACGTCTGGCACTTCTTCAACCTCTACACCAACTCCGCCAACAACGGGGCCGGCTACGAGGCCAAGCGCTCGATGGACTCCACCGACCCGCTGGACCAGTACATGCTGGCCGCCACGGGCCAGCTGGTACGCGAAGTCACCGAGGCACTGGATTCCTACGAGGTCTCCGATGCCACGGAGGCCGTGCGCCAGTACATGGACACCCTGACCAACTGGTACGTGCGCCGTAGCCGCCAGCGTTTCTTCGATGAAGACACCCAGGCCTTCGACACCCTGTACACCGCGCTGGAAACCCTGGTGAAGGTCACTGCTTCGCTGCTGCCGCTGGCCAGCGAAGAGATCTTCCGCGGGCTGACCGGCGAACGTTCGGTGCACCTGGAGGACTGGCCAGAAGCCAGCGAATTCCCAACCGACGCCGCGTTGCTGGAAACCATGGAAACCACCCGCAAGATCTGCTCCGTGGGCTCCTCGCTGCGCAAGGCCAAGAACCTGCGCGTGCGCCTGCCGCTGGCCGAGCTGAAGGTTGTGCTCACCGGCGCTGCCCGCCTGGAAGGCACCTACGCGTCGATCATCAAGGACGAGCTGAACCTGAAGGCCGTCACCTTGATCGATGCCGAAGGCGTCGACGCCGCCAGCTACGGCATCAGCCAGCAGCTGGTAGTGAACGCCCGTGCGGCCGGTCCGCGCCTGGGCAAGAACGTGCAGCAGGCGATCAAGGGCGCCAAGTCCGGGGACTGGTCGGTAACCGACGGGGTGGTCACCGCGGGCGGACTGGAACTGGCCGAGGGCGAATACACCCTGGACACCGTGGTGGATGCAGCAGGCGAAATTGCCGCGGCAGTCATCGACGGCGGCTTCCTGGTGCTGGATACCGAGGTCACCGAGGCACTGGCTGCCGAGGGCACCGCACGCGACATGATCCGCTCCATCCAGTCCGCCCGCAAGGACGCGGACCTGCAGGTATCGGATCGCATCCACACCGTGGTCACCGCCAACACGGCCGCCATCGCGGCACTGGAAGCGAACCGCGAGCTGGTGGCAGGTGAAACCCTGACCGCGCAGCTGGAACTTGTCGTCGATGATTCGGTAGATGGCGAGCAGGTCACCGTGGCCAAGCTGGATTCTGGAAAAGTCGAGGCCAACTAGTGAGTGAATTGGACCGCGTCTACGCGCAACTGCTCTCCCGTGCGCCGGAAAACAAGATGGAACCGCGCATGGATCCGATGTTCCGCGCGATGGAGATCCTCGGCGAGCCGAACAAGGCTTGCCCGGTCATCCACATCACCGGCACCAACGGCAAGACCTCGACCGCACGCATGATCGAGTCGCTCTTGATGGCGCACGACTTGCGCACCGGCCGCTACTCCTCGCCGCACCTGATCTCGGTCACCGAGCGCATCGCCATTGACGGTGCCCCGGTAGACGACGGGACCTTCGTGCGCGTGTGGGATGAAATCAGCCCGTTCCTTCAGATCGTGGACACCGAGCTCGTCGAGCGCGGCGAAAACAAGCTGACCTACTTCGAAGCTGTCACCATCCTGGCCTTCGCGGTTTTCGCCGAGGTTCCGGTGGATGTCGTGGTGCTCGAAGTCGGCCTGGGCGGCATCACCGACGCCACCAACGTGGCAGATGCCGACGTTTCGGTGATCACCCCGATCTCCTTGGACCACACCGATCTGCTGGGGGATACCCCGGGCGAGATTGCCGAAGAAAAGGTCGGCATCCTCAAGCCCGGCGGCTACCTGGTCTCTTCGGTGCAGCCGGTGGATGCCGCCGATGTGCTGCTGGCTCGCGCCCGCGAGCTTGAGGTGCCGGCAGCTTTCGACAGCCTGGACTTCAAGCTCCTGGAACGCCAGCATGGCGTGGGCGGGCAGCTGCTGTCCATCCAGGGCCAAGCGGCGCGCTACGACGAGATCTTCCTGCCGTTGTTCGGTGCCCACCAGGCGCAGAACGCCACCGTGGCCTTGGCTGCGGTGGAGGCCTTCCTGGGCGGCGGCCAGCGCGAGCTGAATGCCGATCTGGTCCGCGACGGCTTCGCGGCCGCCACCAGCCCGGGCCGCCTGGAACTGGTCCGCGCGGCACCGAGCATCCTGGTGGATGCCGGCCACAACCCGGATGGCATACGCGTCACCGCAGAGGCGATCAAGGAATCCTTCGGCTTCACCCGCCTGGTGCTGATGGTTGGCATCTTGCAGGAGAAGGACGCCGAAGCAATGCTTTACACCATGCGCGAGCAGTACGGTGACATGGTTGAGGACATCTGCATCACCCAGTCGTCCTCGCCGCGGGCCATCCCGGCCGGTGAACTGTCCACCATGGCGATCGACGCTGGCTGGCCGGAAGAGGACATCCACGTCACCGAGGACCTGGAAGATGCCATCGAGTGGTCCGTGGGCCGCGCCGAGGCAGGCAACGACTTGTCCGGCGGCGTGCTGGTGACCGGTTCGATTACACTGGTGGGCGAGATTTCACTGTTGCTCAAGGGAGGCGAGTCCTGATGGCTAAACTCACCCGTGCCCAGCGCGAGTGGCGTCCTGGGATGAAGAAGAAGCAGCGCTCCACGAAAATGATGTTCGCATCAACCGTGCTGGTCTGCGAGGCGCTGCTGGCGGTGTTCGTCACCCTGGCGGCCTTCGGGCTCAAGCGTGGCGGAGAACCGGTGGTCGTGCTCAGCCTCGGCGCTGCCGTGGCGCTGCTGTGCATCTTCAACTGCGCCCTGCTGGGCAAGAAGATCGGCTACATCATCGGCTGGATCCTGCAGGTAGTGTTCTTCCTGTGCGGCTTCATCCTGCCGGACATGTTCTACCTCGCAGCGGCCTTCGCCCTGTGCTGGTGGTATGCGCTGAACAAGGGCAGCGAAATCGACGCAGTGAACAAGCGCCGCGCCGCCGCCCAAGAAGCCTGGGAAAAAGCGAACCCCGAGCAAGCCTGAGAACCTAAGAAGTACATCAACGATACGAAGAGGTAGTCACATGACTGAACGTACCCTGATCCTGGTCAAGCCAGATGGCGTCAAGCGCGGTCTGACCGGACAGATCCTTGCCCGCATTGAAGCCAAGGGCTACACCATTGCCAAGCTGCAGCAGCTGGAAGCTACTCGCGAGCTGCTCGCCGAGCACTATGCAGAGCACGAAGGCAAGCCATTCTACGAACCGCTGGTTGAGTTCATGCTCTCCGGTCCAGTTGTGGCGATCGTGGCTGAAGGCCAGGGCGTTATCCCCGGCTTCCGTTCGCTGGCTGGCACCACCGACCCGACCACCGCGGCTCCAGGCACCATCCGTGGCGACTTCGGCCGCGACTGGGGCCTGAAGGTCCAGCAGAACCTGGTCCACGGTTCGGACTCCGTCGAGTCCGCCGAGCGCGAGATCGGCATCTGGTTCGGCAAGTAGATCGAAACGCGAAAATCCCGGCAGTTGGAAACTGCCGGGATTTTTCATGCCTGGAAGCGGGTCCTAGAACCAGTCATCCAAACTGTCCTGGGCGAGCATAGCTCCTTGCGGGCTAGCTGCCTGCTGCACCGAACTTCCGAGCGCCTGTGCGGTCGAGTCCATCGGCAGCTGCTCTGCAGCGCCGATCCTGACCACCTGGTGGTGGTCGGTGATAGGGCCGACTATGTGCGAAAGATACTTATCTGCTCCGTCATTGCTGAATTCCAGCACGTGGATACCTCCCAGTCTTCAGTGCGCGTTAGCGCATTGATTGCGGGCGAAGCGTGGCGCGGGTTTTCCCTGTTGGGGAAAACGAAGACATGCAGCAAAACTTCTCAAGGCGATTGCGCATCCCGCGTCGCTCCACTTCCATCACTTCAGTCACATTAAACACACAAACCACATCCACGGCAACGCGGGATCGGGTCCACCGGTCTTGTCCCCAGCGCGAAAACCCCGGGAAGCCGGGGCTGGATGAGGGCATGAACTCTTTGAGAATTAATTGGAAATAATTCGATCAAGAGCATTTAAGTGGCAAAAGGAAGGGCGCCCCTGACGTGCAGGAGCGCCCCAGCCGCAACAGCTACTCGGAATCCTTGAGGGATTCCTGGTGCTGTTCCTTCGCTTCGAGTTTGTCTAAAGCCGCTTGCTCTTCGCTGATCTCGACTTCAGACTTGATGTCCTCGCTGGCCTCAGCCACCGCATCGGATTTGTCGCGCCCGGTCCACACCTTGATCACCGCCCATGAAGCGGCCACCAGTGGCACCGCCAGGACGGCGCCAACGATGCCTGCCAGGACGGTGCCTGCGGTCAGTGCCATCAGCACGACCAGTGCATGCAGGCTCAGGGCGTTGGCCATGACGACCGGCTGCAGGAAGTTGCCCTCCAGCTGGTTCACCAGGATCACCGCAGCCAGCACGATCAGCGCCACCACAGGTCCGTTGGTAACCAATGCAATCAGCGTGGCCAGGATGCCGGCAACGGTCGCACCTACCATCGGCACGAAGGAGCCGAGGAAGACGATGACGCCTAGCGGGATGGCCAGTGGAACCTGCACGATCAGCAGCGTCGCGGTGATGCCCAAAGCATCCACTGCGGCCACGGTGGCAGTACCGCGGATGTAGCCGCCGAAGGTGCGCAGCGCGCGGTCGCCGGAAAGAATCCACTTGTTGCGGTAGTGGCGTGGAGTCCATGACACGGCAAAGGCCCAGATCTTGTCGCCGTCCTTCAGGAAGAAGAACAGGATTACCAGCAACAGGACCAAGCCGGTCACGAAGCTGCCTGCTGCGCTCAGCGTGTTCAAAGCGCCGGTGCCGAATTGGGAACTGGTCAAGAAGCCGGTTACCGTTTCGACAACATTATCGATCTGGCTCTGGTCGACGCTGAAAGGCATCGTGCCGATGAAGCCCTGAACCATGTCATTGAGCTGGTTGAAACCTTCAACAGCTTGGTCAACGAGCTTTGGCCATTCCTTGATGACCGAGAAGACCAGGCCGGTGCCGATGCCTCCGAGGACCAATAGGGATCCGAGGAAAACGATCCATGCTGCCAGCATCGGGGAAACAAACTTGCGCAGCTTGACCACCAGGGGCCACAACGCACAGGAAATGATGACTGCCAGCAACGTCGGGATCACGATCATGGTCAAGCGGAGCATGCCGATGATGAGGAATGTTGCCAGCGCGCCAACTACCAGCAGCTGGGCGCTTCGAATGCCTAGGCGTCCTAGCAAGTCGGTCCACAGGCTGGTGACCGTGAAATCTGGTTTGGCGTCCCTGGCCGGAACACGGTGGTGCTCGGCAGGTGTCGGCTTGTCGTCCTGAGGTTGCTTTTTCAACAACGCGGCGGGCCTGACCTTACGGAAAAAAGCCATAGTCGCTCCTTGTAGCTGGTTCTGATAGCTCTAACAATAGGCTAACGACTTGACAAGGTCCCAAGGCAACACCGAAATGCTGATTTTTTGGCGTTCGCACTGGCCACTAACCCGTTTTCGTGCCCGAAGGCTTTGATTCGTGCACCCGCGGCCTGATTTCCCCGGCATTCCTGCGGCGGGAATGGCTCTGCGGCGACGGTGGCTGCAATGATGCCCGGCTTTTCGCAAATCCGTTCTTGAAGTGCAATGTCGCGGTATGCGCCGGTCCATTGTCATCGTGTGGCAGGTCACATAAGGTGAGGTGTGGCTGGTGCCATTTGGATTAGTCAATCGGAATACACCACGGGCCATTCGAGCACTCGCAGGGTACAAGGAGCAAAGCTTTGCCAGATCCCAGGAAATCATCATTGTCCAAGCGATCCATCGCGCTGGGTGCGGCGGTCTTCGCCGTCGTTGCGCCGTTGGGGTTAGCGGCGCCGGCCAACGCCGATGCCAATTTCCCGTCGCCTAACGGAGAAACAAATATTTCGAGCATTCTCAGCTACGAAGACACAGTCAAGGAATTGCAGAAGATCGAATCCAATTCCCGGTTCGACGTTGATGCGTTCACGCTCCAAGAGGCAGGAACGCAGGTCAGCGAGTCAGAACAGGGCAGGGATCTGTATGTGGCAACTGCGGGGCACGGCCCTGAGGACGTTTGGCTGCAGGGGCGCATCCACGGCAATGAGCCCTATGGAACCGACTCGCTCCTGACGCTGCTCAAGGAGCTTGGCGCCAACGGATCGGCAGACTACGACCTGCTCCGTGACAAGTACACCTTCCACTTCATCCCGATGTACAACCCCGACGGTTCGGAGGAGAATGTTCGGCAGACAATTTTGTGGGATCAGGAAACGAATGCTCCGCAGCTTGATGCCAAGGGCAACCAGCAAAGAGTCGACCTGAACCGCGATTGGACGCTGGAGGGCTTCGTTGCCAACGAATCGCTGGCGTATTACGAGTACTGGACAATGGTGGATCCCGCGTTCGGCGTCGATGTGCATCACCAGGGCCTGAAGAAGGAGTGGGGTACAGGCGATGACGTGACTTTGTCGCTCGGTATCTCCCTCGCGCCAGGTGGCCCGACCCTGCCTGGAATCGAGAATGGCGCTTATGACGTGCTTACTCGCCAGATGCAAGTGCATGTGTATGACGAGCTGTCGAAGTACGGCGCGTTCAACATCGACCGCTACCAGGTGGGCGACGGAATGGAAATCGACATCAAGGGCGGCGTCGTCTCTGCAATGATGCTGGGCTTGAACTACCGGGGGCTCAATGCCGACGGGCATCGGAACCCGGTGGTCTTCTTTGAAACCAGTGGAAATAGCAGTGACGGAAGCCTCGGGCAGAAGTCCCGCGGCAAGTTGATTCGCCAAAATGTTCTTGCGCTCAAGGAATTGCTGCTCGGAATGGCATCGGGCGAAGTCCAGCAAGAAGATCCAGAACGCTGGGAAGAAATCCCTCACCAGCCTGTAACGGGCTATCAGACCGATTATGCGGGTCTGGTCCAGAAGTGAACTGACGCAGCAGAGCTGGGGCCGCGCATTGCGCGGCCCCAGCTCTGTTGAGGTCTCGTTCTCTGCCTGTGCGGACTACCTGGCGTTGAAGTACTCCTTGGCCAGCAGGCCCATGATGATCTTGTCGTGGAACGACCCATCGTGGAATCCAGCCTGGCGCACTCGGCCCTCTTCGCGGAATCCTGCGCGGTTGAAGGTGCGCAGTGCGCGCTCGTTGTACGCCCAGGCGTTCAAGCCGATGCGGTTCAAGCCCATCTCGCGGAAGCCGTAGTCGATGATCATCTTGGTGGCCATGGTGCCATAGCCTTGGCCCACATTTGAACCACCGATCATGATCATCAATTCGGCGGAACGGGCCGGCGCGTTGTAGTCGTACAAAGCGGTGTGCCCGATCAGCGTGTCGTCGGGAAGCGTGATGGAAAGTCCCACGCCGTCGGTAGTGCCACGGTTGACGCTGCGCGACTTGAAGAGTTCTGCGGCTTCGGTGATCGGGTGGGGAAGTACCAGGTTGCCCTGCAGGGCCATGAATTCTGGGCTATTCCACCATTGGGTGAGGAACGCAAGATCTTCCTCTTGTAGTTCACGGAGCCGAAGGTGTTCGGAAATCAGCAGGTTGATTCCGTAGTCCTGGGCATTTTCTGTGTTCCATATGTCACTTGCCATGCTTCTAATCTACCGGGTCTAGCTGGACAGTATCCGGAAGATCGTTGACGGCGAACCCTTTCCGGCCTTGCCGATGGACGTTTTGACGCGGATCGAAGGCCGAAGCGGGATGTCTTGGCGCCGGTGGCGCGCCGGGGTGCAACAAGCAGTGGCACAAGGCCGGCCGACCTGGTTGGCGGCGGGGTGGGGGAGCGCCAGGAACAGCACTGCGGGGCCGCTACCGAAGTAGCGGCCCCGCAGGTGGGCATGGAAGCCGGGCTCTAGCCGAAGAAGGCGAGCGGGAAACGCAGGACGACCGATGCGGCAACGAGCGCCCAGATGACGGCAGTAATGATCCAGCTCCACTCGGCGAAGAACTTCTTCACGCCGGCGCCAGCAGGAATCACGCCGGTAAGCACATTGCGTGCGGTTGTGAACACGAACAAGGGAATCGTCATGGCCCACACGACCATGCAGTAAGGGCACAGGGCATTGATTTCATACAGGGCCTGGGACCAGAACCAGATCACCAAGCCCATAGCGGCGGTGATGCCCAGCTGGAAGCACAGCCAGAACCAGCGCTTCAGGTTTGTTGCGCCGGCCAGCAGGGCGAAGCCGATGGCGATAACAACAGCGAAGCAAACGATCCCGAAGAAGGGATTGGGGAATCCGAAGATTCCTGCCTGCTCGGATTTCATCACGGTGCCACAGGAGATCCAGGGATTGACGTCGCAACTGGTGATGTAGTCGGGGTTCTTGTACAACTCCAAGCGTTCCAGGACCAGGATTCCGGCGGCGAGCCAAGAGATCAATCCCGTAACGATGATGAACAGCCCGAAGCCGCGTTCCTTAGCCCACCAGGGCAACACGCCCGAGCCGTGGCTATTTTCTTGTGATGAAACCATGTTTTGACTATTCCATAAGTTCATAGGAAAGCGGGTTATTCCGCCAAGGCCTTTTTCATCCTAGGAAGCATTTCTGTGCATCTGGTGAGAAGCAATGAACAAGGCGTGAACGAAATATGAGAGAATGGGAATGGTTGTTCGCGGATCCACAGTCTGCTTTCAACCCGACGACAGACTTTTGAAACAACAGATCGACAGGCGATGCATCGCTTCGGTTGAGTGCCCAATATGTGCGCCTCCCGGGGGAATACCGCGGATCGTAGGGCTGCAAAGGAAAGCAGCCGGTTTTCTTAGGCCACGTTGATCCGCAGGATTTGCGCCTGGTTCAGAAATTTGGACCAGCGTCGAACCCGCGGAAAATAGCGAGCTTTTGTGTCCGGACTACTGGAAGATAAGTAGGCCAAGCGACACGTGATGATTGTAGTTTCAGCAACGGCGCCGTCTGTGGAGGATGCCCGAGCGGGACATAGTAGGAGTACGCGAATTTAAATGAGCGCAGCAAATCAACGAAAGGGCGGAACGCAAGGTAATAAGCGGGGCAACCGTTCAACACGAGCCCGCCGTACCAGTGTTTCAACCACACCCGCGCGACCACTGCGTCGCGCCATGACCTTGGCCGAACTCAATGCCGCTGCCGGCGTCGAGGAAAGCCCATACCGCTGGCGGGCCACCCGCCGCACCCAGATTTCCACCCCTGATTCCACCAAGCGGGCCAGCCGACAGGCCGAACGCCGGGCGCAGGCAGTGCGCAATACCGCGAATGACGAGGCCGTAGAGGTCGCCGCGGCCAAGCAGGAAGACGTCCAGGACAAGCAGGAAGACGACCAGGAGCAGAGCGCTGAAATCGCTGCCCCGGCCGAGCAGGAAGTTGCACCGGTTGAGGAAGCGAACGACGTTGACCAGACCGGCATGCTGCTGGCCGAACACGGCAGCACCATGATCTTGAATCCTTTCGCCGTGCCGGAAACAGCTCAGGCTGTTCTGGCCCAGGCTGTTGCGAAGAAGCAGGAACCTGCTCGCCGCGCAGCTGCCGCAGATCCCGAGGCAGACGCCGATGCCGACGACGTGACTTCGCGCCGCCGCCGCCGCCGTCGCCGCGGGGAAGTGGATCTGGAACTTGAGGGCGGCTCGCAGGATGATCCGCCGAACACCGTTACCCGTGTGCGCGCCCCGCGTGGCAGCATCGAAAGCCACAGCTCGGTCAACGACAAGGTCGCTTCGGTGCGCGGTTCCACCCGATTGGAAGCCAAGCGCCAGCGCCGCCGCGAATCACGCGAAACCGGTCGCCGCCGCCAGGTGATCACCGAGGCCGAGTTCCTGGCCCGCCGCGAATCCGTCGAGCGCAAGATGATCGTGCGCCAGCGCGAGGACCGCATCCAGATCGGCGTACTGGAAGATGGAGTGCTTGCAGAGCACTTCGTCTCCAAGACCCAGCAGGATTCGCTGATCGGCAACGTGTACGTCGGCAAGGTGCAGAATGTGCTGCCATCCATGGAAGCTGCTTTCGTGGATATCGGCCGCGGCCGCAACGCCGTGCTGTACGCAGGCGAAGTGAACTGGGACGTAGCCGCTCTCGAAGGCGCGCCGCGCCGCATTGAGAACGCCCTGAAGGCTGGCGACTCGGTCCTGGTGCAGGTCACCAAGGACCCGGTAGGCCACAAGGGCGCCCGGCTGACCAGCCAGATCTCCCTGCCTGGCCGCTACCTGGTCTACGTGCCAGGTGGTTCGATGACCGGCATCTCGCGCAAGCTCCCTGATGTCGAACGCCAGCGCCTGAAGAAGATCCTGAAGGACCACCTGCCGGAAAACGCGGGCGTCATCGTGCGCACCGCCGCCGAAGGCGCTTCCGAGGAAGAACTGACCAACGATATCAACCGGCTGCGTGCGCAGTGGGAAGGCATCGAAGAGCAGGCCAACTCCACCAAGACCCTGGCTCCGGAACTGCTGTACTCGGAACCCGATCTGACCATCAAGGTGGTCCGCGACGTCTTCAACGAGGACTTCACCAAGCTGATCGTCTCCGGTGACCACGCCTGGGACACCATCGAGGCCTACGTCATGTACGTGGCACCGGATCTGATGGGCCGCCTGGAGAAGTGGGAAGCCGAAGAGGACATCTTCGCCAACTTCCGTGTGGACGAGCAGATCGCCAAGGCGCTGGACCGCAAGGTCTTCCTGCCTTCGGGTGGTTCGCTGGTCATCGACCGCACCGAAGCGATGACCGTCATCGACGTGAACACCGGTAAATTCACCGGTTCGGGCGGCAACCTCGAAGAGACCGTGACCAAGAACAACCTGGAAGCGGCCGAAGAAGTGGTCCGCCAGCTGCGCCTGCGTGACATCGGCGGCATCATCGTCATCGACTTCATCGACATGGTCCTGGAATCCAACCGCGATCTGGTGCTGCGCCGCCTGGTGGAGTGCCTGGGCCGCGACCGGACCAAGCACCAGGTTGCTGAAGTGACCTCGCTGGGTCTGGTCCAGATGACGCGCAAGCGCATGGGCACCGGCCTGCTCGAAGTCTTCGGTGAAGAGTGCGAGCACTGTGCAGGTGCTGGCTTCATCACCCACGAAGAGCCAGTTGAATCGCGCAAGACCTTCAACTCGCAGGGCGAAGCGCACAGCAAGAAGTTCAACGACAAGCCAAGCCGCAACTCCCGCCGCCGTCGTGGCGGCGAGAAGGACGAGCAGAAGCCAGTTGAGAAGCAGGAGCCGGCAGCAGGGGAGAAGGACGAAGCCACGCGCAACGCCCTGGCCAGCATTGCCGCCGCTTCGCACCTGGATGCCGCTGCTGAAAACGCAGTGAGCATCGAGGGCGAACAGATTCCTGTGGCCAAGTCCGCGGCGTCTGCGCAGGGCACCGAGGCCTCGGTTACCCTGGAAGCGCTGGAAGCAGCGTTGCCGGGCCAGGATGAGTCCAGCGACGAGCAGGACGGCAGCCGCAAGCCGCGCCGCCGTTCACGCTCCCGTGGACGCGGACGCAACCAGTCCGAGGAAAACGCTTCGGGCAACGAGGAAGCTCAGGCCAACCAGGAACAGCAGGCTGCTCCTGAACCTGTTGCCGCCTCGACGTCCGAGGACCAGCCGCGCAAGCGCTCACGCCGTGCTTCGCGTCCGCAGGAAGCGGCACAGCAGGACCAGCCGGTGCTCACCGGCCTGGCCATGCCTGCTGCCAGCGCGCCAGCTGAGTCCAGCAGCCCCGCGGCTTCCGTCCCAGTTGCCGCCACCGCGGCAGCCCCACAGAATTCCACGAAGCCAAAGCGTCGCAGTCGTCGGGCCACCTCGGTCCAGGGCGATGCGACTGCAGAGGTTCTCGTGGCAGAGGTATCCGCCGCTACCGGTTCGGTAGTTCAGATGGATGCCTCCGGTTCGCAGAAAGATAAGCCAGCTGAGCCTGCCGGGCAACCGGTAATGCTCGGTGTGGGTGTTCCAGTACGCGAACTGAAATAGATGAACTTGATCACGCTTCCCTCGCTGGGGCAGTTTGTATTTGCTCCAGCGGTGTGGACTAGCGTAATCTAGTTGATCGGTGCTAAACGCCAAGATCACGGACTTTTGGTCCGCTCGGCGTCAAGGCACAAGCGCATGAGATCCCCGGGATCGCATCCACTTTGTGGGTGTTCGGGTCGATATCTGCGCCGGTAAGACAATAAACGTCGAGTAGAAGTGAGTACCCACGTGGTGTACGCAATTGTCCGCGCAGGCGGCCACCAGGAGAAGGTTTCCGTTGGAGACCTCATCACCGTTGACCGTCTTCAGGCTGCCCCAGGCAGCTCCATCGAGCTTCCAGCTTTGCTGTTGGTAGATGGTGAGAAGGTAACTTCCGCAGCTGCCGATCTGGCTAAGGTCACGGTCACCGCTGAGGTTGTAGAAAACCTTCGCGGCGAGAAGATCGTAATCCAGAAGTACAAGAACAAGACCGGTTACAAGAAGCGCCAGGGCTTCCGTGCCGCTCTGACCAAGGTCAAGGTCACCTCGATCGCCTAATTCAGGCAATCGTAGAATCCATTTTTGTAGCGAAAGAGGCTAAAAGGCATGGCACATAAGAAAGGTGCGAGTTCCACTCGCAACGGTCGCGATTCCAACGCACAGTACCTAGGCGTAAAGCGCTATGGTGGACAGGAAGTCAAGGCAGGCGAAATCATCGTTCGCCAGCGTGGCACCCACTTCCACCCAGGCGCCGGCGTAGGCCGTGGCAAGGATGACACCCTGTTCGCATTGGCTGCTGGCGCAGTCGAGTTCGGCACCCGTCGTGGTCGCCGCGTGGTGAACATTGTGGCTGCTGCCTAATTCAGGCAACAGGCAAATTTTTTAGTACACAAGGGGTGGGCCGATTTCGGTCCGCCCCTTGCGTGCATAGTTAGACTTTTAAGCGAGTAACCCTCGCAACCCCGTACTAGGAGAAGATGGCCCCGTGGCTGCATTCGTTGATCGCGTAACCCTTCATGTCACCGCAGGTAATGGTGGCCACGGTTGTGTGTCCATCAAGCGTGAGAAGTTCAAGCCGCTTGGCGGTCCCGACGGCGGTAACGGCGGCAAGGGCGGAGACATCATCCTGCGCGTCGACCCCCAGGTCACCACGCTGCTGGACTTCCACCACCTGCCGCACCGCAAGGCCGGCAACGGCGAGCCGGGCAAGGGCGGTCTGCACCCGGGCAAGAGCGGCGAGGACCTGGTCCTGGGCGTACCTGCCGGCACCGTCATCAAGACCAAGGACGGCGACATCCTCGGCGACCTGGTCAAGCCGGGCGATGAATACATCGCCGCAATAGGCGGCATGGGCGGCCTGGGCAATGCGTCCATCGCCTCGGACAAGCGCAAGGCCCCGGGCTTCGCGTTGCTGGGCATTCCCGGAACCGGCCAGGATATTGTCCTGGAACTGAAGTCCATGGCGGATATCGCGCTGGTGGGCTACCCATCGGCCGGCAAATCCTCGCTGATCGCCGCCGTGTCCGCGGCACGCCCGAAGATCGCCGACTACCCGTTCACCACCCTGGTGCCTAACCTGGGTGTCGTCGAAGCAGGCGAAACCCGCTTCACTGTCGCCGACGTGCCTGGCCTGATCCCTGGAGCCTCCGAAGGCAAGGGGCTGGGCCACGAGTTCCTGCGCCACGTTGAGCGCTGTGCCGCCATCGTGCACGTGCTGGACTGCGCCTCGCTGGAAGCGGACCGCGACCCAATCAGCGACCTGGACATCATCGAAGCAGAGCTGGCTAACTACGAAGCCGACTCCACCTTCGCCGGTACCGACGGCACCATCGTGCCGCTGATCGAGCGCCCGAAGCTGATCGCACTTAATAAGGTTGACATGCCAGACGGTGCCGACATGGCTGAATTCGTGCGCCCTGAGTTGGAAAAACGCGGTTACCGCGTCTTCGAGATCTCCGCGCTCTCGCGTAACGGATTGCGTGATCTGTCCTTCGCTATGGCTGAATTGGTAGAGCAGGCACGCGCTGAACAGGTTGTTGAAGCCCCAATAGTCGAGGTGCCTGTGATTCGTCCACGTACCACCAAGCGTGCCGAGTTCACCATCCGCCGCGAGGAGCAGAACTTTGAGCCAATGTGGCGAGTTATCGGTGAAAAGCCGGAACGCTGGATTATGCAGACCGATTTCCGCAACGATGAAGCTGTCGGCTACCTGGCTGACCGCCTGGCCAAGCTGGGCGTCGAAAACCAGCTGTTCAAGGCCGGTGCCAAGCCAGGGGACGCGGTAATCATCGGCGCCGAGGACAACGCAGTGGTCTTCGATTGGGAGCCAACTATGGCAGCTGGCGCCGAACTGCTCGGCGGCAGCCGACGCGGCGAGGACATCCGCCTCGAGGATCGCGGCGATCGCAAGACCCGCGAGGAAAAGCGTGCCGAGCACGAAGAGCGCCGGGCGGCCAAGGCATCGGCTCGCGCCGAGCTGGAAGCCGAACGCAAGGCCGGCGTCTGGACCGAATCGGTTGACTCCAAGTACGGACGAAAGACTGCGGAACCAAAGGCAACCCAGGAGGAAAATTAAAGTATGAGTGAAAGTGCCACCAAAACAATTTCAGCCATTACCTCGCCCCACCAACTGCCTCAAGCCAAGCGCTTAGTAGTCAAAGTTGGATCCAGCTCGCTGACCACGGTCAGCGGCGGGATATCCCACGAGCGGTTGAAGTTCCTGGTGGACACTCTCGCTGAAACTGTCAACAACGGTACCGAGGTCATTCTTGTATCCTCAGGTGCCATTGCCGCCGGTCTGGCCCCGCTCGGGTTGGCCAAGCGTCCCAAGGACCTTGCCACCCAGCAGGCCGCGGCGGCCGTAGGCCAGGGTCTGCTGCTGGCGCAGTACACCCAGCTTTTCGATGAGTACGACCAGCGCGTAGGCCAGGTGCTGCTCACCGCCGACGACCTGATGCGCCGCTCTTCCTACACCAACGCGCTGCGTTCCCTGGTTCGCTTGCTGAACCTGGGCGTGCTGCCCATCGTGAACGAAAATGACGCGGTCGCCACCCGCGAAATCCGCTTCGGCGACAACGACCGCCTCGCCTCGCTGGTGGCCCACCTGGTCAAGGCCGATGCGCTGTTGCTCTTCTCCGACGTGGACTCGGTCTACGACGCGCACCCTGATGACGGCGGCAGCCGCATCACCACCATCGAGCACCCTGACGAGCTCGAAGCGGTGGACCTGGGCACCCCGGGTGCAGCCGGAGTCGGCACCGGCGGCATGATCACCAAGGTCGATGCCGCGACCCTGAGCTCCTCGGCGGGCATTCCCACCTTGGTGACCAGCACCGACAATGCCGCCAAGGCGCTGCGCGGACAGGATGTAGGCACCTGGTTCGCCGCCCGCAACTCCCGCCGTTCGGCCCGCGACGTCTGGCTGGCCTATCTGGCTTCCATCGAAGGCAAGCTGATCCTGGATGCCGGCGCAGTCAAGGCCATCGAAAAGGGAACCAACTCGCTGCTGGCAGCCGGCATTACCGCCGTCCGCGGGGAATTCGAGGCTGGCGACGCCGTAGAGATCTGCGACGCGGAAGGAACCCCATTTGCTCGCGGGCTGGTGAACTTCAGCTCCCATGAACTGCCCGAGATGCTCGGACACAACACCACGGATCTGGTTGAAGAGCTGGGCGAAGGTTACGACAGATCAGTAGTGCATGTTGACGACCTAGCTTTGATCGAACCCATTTTCTAGAATGAGGAGCATGAGTATGGATGCCGTAAACACCGAAGAAACGACCACCGACGTCACCACCTCGGTCCACCAGCTGGCCGACCGTGCACGCCGCGCCGCACGGATCCTCAAGCGCGCCAACCGCGACTGGAAGGACCGCGCCCTCGCGGCCATGGCTTCGCGCATCGACCAGAATCGTGCGATGATCCTGCGCGCCAACGAGAAGGACCTGGCTGCCGGCCGCGCCAATGGCACCTCCGAGGCCCTGCTGGACCGGTTGAAGCTCGATGGCAAGCGCATCGACGGCTTGATTTCCGCGCTGCATGAACTCGCTGGCCTGCCCGACCCGGTCGGTCGCGTGGTGCGCGGGGAAACCCTGCCCAACGGCCTGCGCATGCGCCAGGTCAACGTCCCGCTGGGCGTCATCGGCACCATCTACGAAGCGCGTCCGAACGTCACCGTGGACATCGCTGGCCTGGCGCTCAAGAGCGGCAACTCGGTGCTGCTGCGTGGCGGTTCGGCGGCGCTGAACTCCAACCAGGCGCTGGTCGCGGTGATCCGCGACGCGCTGGAGTCCGTCTCCCTGCCCCGCGACATCGTGATCTCGGTCGACGAATTCGGCCGCGCCGGTGCCGACGCCATGATGGGCGCGCGCGGAAAGATCGACGTGCTCATCCCGCGTGGCGGCCGCGAGCTGATCCAGCGCGTGGTCACCACCGCCAAGGTCCCGGTAATCGAAACCGGCGAAGGCAATGTGCACATCTTCCTCGACGCGAGCGCCGACGAGGAAATGGCCGTCGATATCCTGCTCAACGCGAAAACCCACCGCCCCAGCGTCTGCAACACCGTGGAGACCCTGCTGGTCCACAAGGATGCCGCTGTGGCCCCGGCAGTGCTGCAGGCCCTGGCCGCAGCCGGCGTGAGATTGCACACGGACGACCGAGCCGCCGCGCTGGTTCCGCAGCTGCCGACCATCCCGGCGGGGGAGGATGACTGGCGCAACGAGTACCTGGACCTGGATATCGCGGTGAAGGTCGTCGATGGCATGGACCAGGCCCTGGAGCACATCCGCGCCTACTCCACCGGCCATACCGAGGCGATCATCACCTCCACGCTGGCTGCTTCCGAGCAGTTCGTGGCGGAGATCGACTCGGCTGCGGTGATTGTCAACGCCTCGACCCGGTTCACCGACGGCGGGCAGCTGGGCCTGGGCGCAGAAGTGGGCATCTCAACCCAGAAGATGCACGCTCGCGGCCCGATGGGCCTGGCCGAACTGACCACGACCAAGTGGATCGTCCAGGGCGACGGGCACATTCGCAAATAGTTTCTGACCGCCCTTTTCGGTACGATGTAGAAGAAACGTACCGTTACTTTTCGAGCTACTGATCCAGCCGCCCAGGTTGCTGGCTTAGCGAACTCGTGAAAACGACTGGAGAATTATCTTGAACGCGCTGATTTTGGCTTCGGAAGCCGCTTCCACCGGCATGGATCCTCACACTTTCGCTGTGATCGTCGGTGGTGGCATCTTCGCAGCACTGATGGTCCTGCTGCTGATTACCGTTTCCTACACCAACGTAGGCAACCGCCACGAGGCAAAGCCTGAACCAGAGGACACCCACCGCCAGTTCAAGACTCACGTACCACATAGCCACTAGTCTTGGCAGAGCAAAAGCCTCAAGACCGCCCATTGCGCCTCGGCGTGATGGGCGGTACTTTTGACCCCATCCACAATGGCCACTTGGTCGCTGCCAGCGAGGTAGCCGCCGAGTACGGCCTGGATGAGGTCGTTTTCGTGCCCACCGGCCAGCCTTGGCAGAAGGCCGATCGCCAGGTCACCAGCGCTGAGCACCGCTACCTGATGACCGTGATCGCCACCGCGTCGAACCCGCGCTTCACCGTAAGCCGGGTCGACGTCGACCGCGAAGGCGCCACCTACACGCGTGACACCTTGCTCGATCTGCGCGCCTTGCGCCCGGATGCGGAGCTCTTCTTCATTACCGGTGCCGACGCGATGAGCCAGATCATGAGCTGGCGCGACATCGACCAGGTCTTCGACCTCGCCCACTTCGTTGGCGTGAGCCGCCCTGGCTATGTCATCGCGGATGTGGGTCGCGACAATGTCTCGCAATTGGAAATTCCGGCACTGGCAATTTCCTCTACCGATTGCCGGGAGCGTGTCGCCGCCGACAAGCCGGTTTGGTATCTTGTGCCGGACGGTGTGGTGCAGTACATTGCAAAATATGGGCTGTATACCGAGTCGTAACCTCACATAAGGTGGGGTAGCACGGCATAATCTCTAGGTAAGGGTGACGGTATTTGTCTATGCGGTCGGGAGAAGTATCAGGATGAGCGATAACTCGCAGCCGGTTTCAAGCAGGCGAGCTCTGCGCGAAAAACGACGTGCTGAGATGGAAGCTTTGCTGGCCAACAGCAAGGCCGAGCAGGCAGCCAAGGAGCACGCGTCGAAAAACGCGGAAAAGGCCGAGGATTCGGCGAAGCCAGCGAAATCTGACGCGACCCCAAAGGCCAAGCCGGCACCCAAGGCAGAGCCAGCAAAACCAGCTCCAGTCAAGCCGCAGCCGGCCAAGCCTGCACCCAAGCCAGAGCCGGCAAAACCAGCTCCAGCCAAGCCACAGCCGGCCAAGCCAGCCGCCAAGGCCGCAGGTGCCAAGCCAGAAGCGGCCAAGCCGGCTGGAGCCCCAGCCAAGGCTCCCAGCGCAAAGCCTGCAGCTGAGCCAGCTAGCGCACCACAGTCCGAAGAGTCCCTGGGTGAACGGGCGTCGTTGCGCCGTGCCCGTGACCGCGAGGCCTTGCGCGAGCGTCGTCGACTGGAAGAAGAGGTCGGCGCGCTGACCACTAATATTCCAACGGTCGCCCCCGCGGAGGAACCTAAGCCGCTGACCCGCCGTCAACTGCGCCTCCAGGCGCTGGCAGACCAGGGCAAGGCCGAGCCGAAGGCCCCGGCCGCCAAGAAGCCTGCGCCCAAGGAAGACGCCCCGGAGACTATGGTCATGAGCGTCGAGCAGGCGCTAGCCGCCCGCCGTGCCCACGCGCCGAAGACCCCGGTCGATCCAAACCTGCTGGGGGAGGACGACTCCGAGATCGATCTCGAAGTGCTCGCCCACCAGCGTGAAATGGCAGCCCGCGCGGCCATCATTTCCCGCCGTGCCGCGGAACGTGAACGCCTGCGCATCCAGAATGCCAACCAGGGCAAGGACGACAAGGCCTCCGATCCTTTCACCGGCGCCATGGGCAACATTCGCGAGGTCGAGGACCGCATCGCCAAAACCGGCGTGCAAGGGCCCAAGACCCAGAGTGTTTCGCTGGACTTCAACGCCGGCGGCAAGCTCAGCTCCAAGAAGGACGAAGCGGCACCAGCAGCCAAGAAGCCTATGGCCAAGCCGGCGCCCAAACCCGCAGCGAAGGCCCCCGCCAAGCCTGCGGCCAAGGCACCGGCCAAGCCTGCAGCCAAGCCAGTTGCAAAACCAGCCGCTAAGCCTGCGCCAAAGGCGCCGGCGGATCAGAAGGCTGAAACCCATACGGCCCAACCGGCCCCGGACGTTGACATGCCACGCATCGATGCGGTCAATGCACAGGGCTTGCAGCCACTTGACGTGCAGGCGCACGGCCTCCGCCGCGCCAATAACATGCTGATCGCGATGATCGTCGCCCTCAGCGTGGGCGGTGCAGCATTGATTGCTGGCTTGATCATGTTGCTTGGCAACTAGTTTTCGTAGGACAATTAGGTTCTCGATCTACACCTCTATAAGGAGACACTCCACTCTATGGGAGCACACGCAGAATCAATTGCCCTCGTGAAAGTTGCCGCGCACGCGGCTTCCGAGAAGATGGCAGAAAACATGGTCGCGCTGGACGTTGCCGACCGCTTGGGCGTCACCGACGCTTTCTTGATTGTCTCTGGTGGATCAGAACCTCAGGTGAACGCAATCGTCGATGAAATCGTCGCTGAGGTGCTCGACGAGTACAGCATGCGTCCGATTCGCCGTGAAGGCTTCGGCCAGGGCCGCTGGGTCCTGCTGGACTACGGCGACGTAGTCGTCCACGTTCAGCACCAGGAAGACCGCATCTTCTACGCGCTCGAACGCCTGTGGGCCGACTGCCCAGTCATCGAGCTGCCTGAGGAACTTTCTGAAAACCAGAAGTAACCCTCAATTTGCATCCTGATCAGGTAGTCATCTATGATTATGGAGTTGCCTGATCAGGGCAGCAATCCTTTTGGGGGTATGGCGCAGTTGGTAGCGCGTCTGCATGGCATGCAGAAGGTCAGGGGTTCGAATCCCCTTACCTCCACAATTGTGAAGAGTCGAGACATCGTTTACAGATGAGTTGCGACATGCTTTACAAATTATTATCAGTTTCCCCCGGCCACCGGCCGGGGGATTTCTGTTTATCGGGCCAATAGGATTTGCCGGGGTCGATGGAGTGGCGACTAAGCACCTCTGAAGTTTCTACGTCCATCACCGACTTCTTCAGTGTCGATGAGCATCACGACTTTCTTTCTACGGTGTATTTTCCGCACCCCTAAGTGACGTAGTTTTCCCTCGTGTCTCAGGGTTACTTTTCCATCCTTGTCGATCCGGTCATGTCGGATGCGGAACTCGCGGTCCCGCGTGACGTTCTTGAGGTTGGGCCGGGCCTTGAGTGTTCGGTGGTACCACTGGCTCGGTGTTTCCCGATTCAGTGCACGGTGTGGACGTTCATTGTTGTAAACCTTCTGGAACTCATCCAGGATCTCTTGCAGTTCGGTGATCGATTCAGCGCGTGGTCGCGCGTTGACCCAGAGGTGTTCTGTGTGGTGGAAACGCTCGATCTTTCCTTGAGTTTGCGGGTGATAAGGTTTCCCGTTTTTCTGGCGTATCCCTAGGGCGATCAGTAGTTTTTCGAACTTGTTCAGGCCTTTGAGCAGCCGTGTTGTGTAAACCAGTCCATTATCGGTCAGGGTGCTTTGCGGTGGGCCGTAGTGGTTGATGCACCAGGTGAAACTGTCGATGACGATTTGTGTGGTGATCTCTTCGTGCACGGAGCAGTGCAGTAGGTATCGCGAGTGGTCATCGAGCCAGTGCAGGATTTCGACGGTGTGCCCGTTGGCTAGTCTCGCTTCGGTGAAGTCCGATTGCCAGGTTTCGTTGGGTTGCTCGGATTGGAATCGGTGCAGGCTGCTCTTCGGGCGTTTTTTCGGTTCTGGGGTGATCAGGCCGTGGGCGTGAAGGATTCTGCGGATGGTGGCCGTGGAAGGCACGTGCAAGTGCTCTTTGCCTAGGTGGTATTGGATGGTCATGGGGCCTGCGTCGAGGCCGTTGGCGGTGAGCGTGCGGCGTAATTCGAGGATGCGTGCTGTGAGTTCGGGGCTGGTGGCGCGCGGGTTGGTGTGTGGTTTTTTGCTGGCAGGTTCCAGCGCGGCATCGCCGCCGTGGTCGTAGGCGCGTAGTAGCTGGTAGATGCGTTGGCGAGAGATCTTGTAGTGGCGGGAGGCTTCGGTGACGCTCATGCCGGCGTCGCGGATCTGGTGGACGATGACGTGGTTTCTAGACATGTAATAGTGTCAAGGATGACGCGACTCATCGGTCAAGATGCGAGTGTCTAGGATGTCCCGACTCATGTGTCTAATATGTCGTGAATCTACACACCCTTACCTCCACCATAGTGACCTTATTCGAAACATCGACAGAGTTGATGCCATCGAATACGGTCTCAAGGGATACACAAAAGGGAACCACCAATTTTGGTGGTTCCCTTTTGTGTATCCCTGTGCGTGTTGTAATGGGCCTGCGCGCCTCGGAGCGCATCCTCGCGGGTAGCGCCACCTTTCAGTGCGAGGTAGCCGACGTGGGCCGCTACGAGGGTGGCAACGGGCTCTTCGAGCAATGTTCCTGTGACTTCGCCATCCTCAACCAAGACCTTGACGAAGATGGCCTGATTGAGCTGGCGGCGCTCCTGGTCGTTGGCAGCCCGATACAGCGTCTCAGGAGCGGCGAGCATGTCGAGATAGAACTCCAGATAGCGTGCTCCCGCGTCAAGGTCTGCCTCGATGTTGGTTAGCTGTCCTCGGACACGGTCACGCTGACGCTCAATGGCGGTCAGTCGGGTTCGGATCTTGTCTTTGGCGAGAAGCCCGTCAGCGGCGAGATCCAGCAGGTTCTCCTCTTTGGAGTCGCATTCTTGCAGTGTTGCTGTGAGTTGCTGGCGGAGGAGACGATTGGCGGTTTCCTTCTCGTCGAGGGCCTCACGGATGCGCCGCTTGGCGAGTTGGACGAAGTCTTCGGTGAATGTCAATTTGCGGTATTCGCCGAACATGGCATCTTCGAGCCGTGCCGTGCTGATGTATCCCGAGCTGCAATCCTTGACCGTCCGCCCGGCACAGAAGAAGTAGAAATATTCGGAACCGTTTCTGCCAACGGCGCGGTGGATAACCATTCGATGGACGATGCCTCTCCGGTGGCAGTTATCGCAGTAGAGCGTGCCCTTGAGGTAGTGCTGGTGGACTCGGCGCCGTTCGCCTGAAACGCCCCGGGTATCCAGAACCCGTTGTACTTTGTCAAAGAGCTCCCCGGATATGAGCGGTTCGTGGCGGCCTGAATATTCGGCTCCGTCGAGCGTGATGACGCCGATGTAGTAGCGGTCACGAAGAATCCTGGAGAAGTACGTTGGAGCGATGGCTTTGGAGGGTCTCCGCGCCGTGGGTTTGGTGCTGAGGCCGCGGTCCTCCATGGCTTCGGACAAATCGGCGAAGGTGTAGTTGCCGGTGGCGAAGAGCTCAAAGGTTTGGGTGATGAGAGGGCCTCTGACTTCATCGATGGCAACAGATCGCACCTCACGTCCCTCAAAGTACTCACGAACGTTTACATGGTTACCGTAGCCTACGCTGACAAAGAACTGTTGGAGCGGGTTGTGGGTATTGACCTCGTCTACTTCCGACACGAAAACCCGGGGTATGTGCTAGTTCAGTACAAGCGCATGAAGCAGGAATCCAACCAAGCTGGCCGCCAGGAATGGTTATATAGACCTGATACTCAACTCGACCTAGAGATTGAACGAATGCGTCAAGTACCTTCAAGTCAGTCGACTCAAGGGACCGACGCATGGAGACTCTCACCGGAGCCATTTTACGTAAAGCTGTGTGAAGATGACGTAGAGCGCCCTGATGGCGGAAAGCTGACGCAGGGGATGTACTTTCCGTTAGGCTTCTTCGAAGAGCTCCTTGTTTCGCCTAAGATACTCGGTCCGAGAGACGGCAAAGGAATTGGGTGGCATAACGCCGGTCGCTGGCTATCCAACACGAGTTTTATCGGACTCTTGAAGGACGGCTGGATCGGATCTACTGGAGATGTGACGGCGCAAGTAACAGCCCTTGTTCAGAATGCCCTAGAAGGGAATCGAGGCGTTATCATAGCCCGAGATGATTCACCGTCGCCGCAAGAGAAAAGACGTCAGACTCGTAGAAAATAGCGAGCAGCTGCGCGTGACTCGATGAATAGTCTGGGGTTGAAAGAGCCCTATTGTTTCATGCGAATTTCGATGCGCGGATTTGCTAGGCCTCGCGGCGCCACAACGATGCTGATGGCGTCAGATTTGCTCATTAGCCCTGTAGGAATCACCTCCATTACATACGTTTTCTGGTCGGTTTTTCCCTGAATTACGCCGCAATTCGAGGCTGCTGGATAGGGCCCTTTTAGCTAGCGCGGGAAAAGGTGAAATCGACCTAAAAATGAGTAAATCTTTACAATTGATGTAAAACCACCATAATTAATGGATAATATGAGAAATGCAATTTCGAAGAATGGAATCACGGTCTCGACATCCAGTGTGAATGAGTTGCCTCGTTCTCACTCCAGAGACCGAACGGGCAATGTCGGCGCACCGTCGTGGCAAAGTGCAGTGCTTCCAGCATTCCTTTTGCACAATTTTGTTGTTGACAACCTACTTAACGAAACACGGTTTCCACCGCGGATGTCGGCACGGGAAGGTATGGTGTAGCTCGTGCGCATTCGATTACTTGAGATAGAAAATTTTCGCGGAATTAAGTCACTGAAATGGTGGTTGCCCGAAGATCAAAGGCTGGTCGCCTTGGTTGGTCCCGGGGACAGTGGAAAGTCCACCATTTTGGATGCTATTCACTATCTTCTTGGTGACCGTTGGAGTATTCCTTTCGCCGATACAGACTTTTACGGCGTGGACGTCACCAGGCCCATCTCCATCAAAGCGGTCATTGTGGACATTCCTGCGGCGCTCCGCAAGGACAATGCATTTGGTCTTTGGCTCAGTGGTCTGGATTCGGAGGGCGAACTTCACCATGACCCGGAGGATTCCTGCACACCGGCACTACTTGTCCGGCTTACCGTCGACGAAAGCCTAGAACCTAAGTGGACTGTTGAGCGAGCTGACGGCTCATCTCAAATGCTGAGTTCTTCGCAGCGCGCTCACTTTTCGACTTTCAAGGTTGACGACCGAAACGATACACAGCTTCGGTGGAGTCGCACTTCGGCCTTGGGTCGGCTTTCAGCGCGTGAGGGAGGTGATCGCGACGCTCTCGCCGCGGCGTCGCGTGCCGCTCGTACTGCACTAGCGGATCACGAGAGTTCGTCGCTTGCCGAAATCGCCCTGAAGGTGCAGGTTCGCGCGAACAAGATTGGCGGCGGCCGGTTCACTGGCATTAAGCCTGGTTTAGATACGTCACGATCTGCGATGGGTGCGGGCCTGGCCCTATATGAAGACCTTGTACCTCTTACAAGCTATGGACTAGGGAGCCGTCGTCTTGCGAGTTTCGCCGTTCAGCAGCTTGCGTCTGGAAGTCGCGCCGTGGCTGTAGTAGACGAAATTGAGGGCGGATTGGAGCCCCACCGGGCTGTTCGTCTTCTGAAATATCTTCTTGACGAGGAAGACTATTCGCAGGTTATCGTGACTACCCATTCGCCAATCGTTGTAGAACAAGCTCAGCTGGAAAACCTGGCCACAGTTCAAACACGCGATGGGGTTGTGACGGTCACGAATCTTGGCGGAAGCGATAAGCGCCTCATGAGGTTGCGGCGATCTCGACCATCATCATTTCTCTCTCGTCGTGTCGTTGTTGTAGAAGGCGCGACGGAGTATGGCTTACTACTGGCATGCGTTGATGCATGGGACGAAGAGCGAACTGAGGAGGGTCTTTCTACATCGGCAGGTGAAGGTGTCGCCCTCCAAGATGGGCAAGGGGGCAGTGAAGTTCCACTCCGCGCTTCCGCTATGGCAGAGCTCGGGTTCAAGGTCGCAGGCTTCCTCGATAATGATGATAGGAGCGTCGATGCCGCAGCCGAAGCGGCAAGCGCAGCAGGAGTTGAGATTATTCGGTGGGATGAGGGTTTCAATTCGGAGGCACAGATCTGTGCTGGTCTCGAAGCCAAAGGGCTGACGTCATTACTGAAAGTTGCAGTGGAGCGTCGTAATGCTGAGGACACAGTGCTTCAAGATCTAAACGTCGTCGACCCGAAATCATCCCTATCCTCTCTCGACGTCCAGGAATGGATTGACGCCGGGACGTCGCTAGCGGATGCCCGCAAGCGGGTTGTCGCAGCTGCCGACAAACGCAAATGGTTTAAAGAGGTTGACGGTGGCAAGGCGCTTGGCCGGTGGCTTATGCGTCACAGGAAGTCGAAAACACTCGCAGCAACAATGGAGCGACTGACTGAAATTCATGCGTTCATCTACCCCGAACCTCCAGTGCCAACGACTGTTGTAACCGAGCAAAGTAGAGGTGTGCCCTCGGATGGATAGCGAGCTCAGTGATACCGGTCGTAGACTGCTGGCAGCGGCGCCCGCGTCCGTCGAGATGCCGGCAGGTGCTGGAAAGACGCATCTTCTGGCCGCTGCAGTAGCAATCGCTGCGGAAAATGGGCAACGATCGCTGGTGCTCACTCACACTAATGCCGGCGTCGATGCGATTCGCAAGAGGCTGCAAAAGTTTGGTGTATCAAGCCGTATGGCGAGGGTTGATACGATAACGAGCTGGGCATTCTCGCTAGTAGGGGCTTACCCGCATCTTGCGGGTCTTTCGGTTTCTGATATCCCAAATTGGATCGAATCAGATCGTTACGTGGAGGGTGCTACTCGGGTCGCTGGGGCTATCGCAGTTCAAGAAGTTCATGCTGTTAGCTTCGATTTCGTCTTCGTTGACGAGTATCAAGACTGCACACTTTTACATCATGCTTTTGTCCGGGCGATTGCTGGCGCAGTTCCAAGAACGGTTGTACTTGGCGATCGCCTCCAAGCGATCTTTGGATTTGCTGGGGAACTTGTGGACTGGGCTGTCCATGTCAGCAAGGAGTTTCCTGCGTTTGAAATCAGTCACAAGCCGCACCGCTGGAAAGGCCACAACGAGCATCTTGGTGCCTGGCTACTTGGAATCCGGCCGATGCTCGTGGCCGGCCAGGCCTTCGACTTTGCCGAACACAATGTCCCGGGCGTATCTGTTGTTGTTGATAACAGTCCAACGAGCATCGCGTCCGTTGCCTTTTCATTTACCAACTATGGCGAAACTGTGGTCCTGCTGGATAAGTGGCCGAACTCGGTTGCAGGGCATGCCAGTCGTCTCGGCGGGAGTTACTCCGTCATGGAGGATATAAGTGGGAACTTCATGCGCACACAAATTAATGGCGATGATAGTAAAGGAATCCTTGGATTGCCGAGTCAGGGCGACCCAACCCTAGCTCGCTGGTTTGCGCAATTTGCCAAAGCTTGTGTCATCGGTTTAGCGGACATCAATCAGCCTATTTTGAGAAGGCTTGATCGTAACCAGAGCCTTCACGGGTTGGCACGTGCAGGTGTTCAGCCAGTTGTTGATGCGCTTGAGCTCCTGCGCCAGAATCCAACTTATGAACAACTTGCTGAAGCGGCTCAGACTGTACGTGCGCAAACGCCTCTCAAGATCTACAGATGGGAGGTCTGGAAAGATACCCTCGAGTCGATTGCTCTGACGGTCATGGATGAGAGCCCTGTTATCGATAATTTGGGCCGTGTGCGTGAACGTCTTCGTCGGCAGGGGCGTCAGCCTCATTCACGGATCGCTTCTCGGACTTTGCTTGTCAAAGGGCTTGAATATGACCACGTCATTATCGCCGATCTTGCGCAAATGCGTGATCCAAGAAACCTCTATGTTGCACTTTCTAGGGCGCGTAAATCTGTAACGGTCGTGGGCTCATCGCCTCGGGTTTTGTTGCGGAATGATTGACGATATTTCATGGTCGCGGGCAATGGCTGCAGTTCAAGGACGAAGATAAGGAAAATGCGGATGAGTAGTCGTGAAGTAGTTATCGATCGTGCAATGAAGGCGGACGCTGTTTTCGCTGGTCAGGTCATTAGTGCTTTGACGAGGCCACAACTGGGAGAAGTGGCTCCTATAGTGTCATTTTGTCTCGGTAGCTACTTCTCGCTTTTTGTTTATGAGGGCTACGCCCGTCTCCCCGAGGTCGCACCGCAGCTATGCGCCCCCCTTTCCGCCCTCGCGCAGAGCGTGACGGCTAGATCGCGGCATAGCTTGAAGTTCTTCGAAGATACTCACCGCGGAATCGAAGGCCAGATCGCCTACTTTGACGACGAGATCTTTCCTGCCCACAAAAGTGAGTTCCTTGGCAATACCTGGCTTCCGTTTGCTCGTCGATGGGAGACAGATCTCGGTCTGTACCGTTATGCCGGGCGACTCGTCTCGACAACACATTCGGCAACCTTCGGCTTGGGACTGGACCCTCAGACGATGTTCGATGAGAACGCTGGTCCAGAGCTTGTCCGAATCATGACCGAGTACGGTCAGTACTTTGGAGCACTTGGTGCCACGATGGATAGCACGGCCAGCTCTTTTCTGGATGATGTTGATGCTTCACAGTTCGGCGAATTAGGTGATGATGTACGAAGCGAGCGCTACTACCAGCGAATCTTCAATGGAGTGACGACCCCGAGTATCAACGCCCTGATGACGGTCTTCCAGGTCAGTATGAATTTCGTTGATGGCCTCGTGCCATCAAGTCTGGAGTACAGCCTGTTCAAGATCCGCTTCCTGACGGTCTATCAAGTACTACGCAGCCTGGAGATGCTTCGAGCTGAACGGAGTTCCGATCTGAGTGCCGAATCCTTGGTGGCTATCGCGGGGATCGTGGATACCGCCGAAGCGCAGCTGATCATCGACTCTTCGGCGAAGCCGTTTCGCAATACACTCATGCACTATGGTCCGGATAATCGGATCGATCTTTCGACGGTGAATGAGGACAATCTCATTGGTAGTTTGGTGCCGCTTTGTTACGGAGGAATCGCCGCTACGGATTTCGCTGCGAAGCTAGATGCTTGTATCGCGCAAACGGCTGCGGGTTTGAACGCCTGGGCGCAGAGCTGACTACGACAATATATGTTCATATGAGCTCCGCATGGGCATACCCGTTTCAACTAATCTTGACCGCACAGTCTGGACGAGGCTTCTCAGCGATTGTTCGCAGAGCTGCCGCCGCATCAGCAGTGGGGGTTGCACGACTTCAACCGCCCGGCGGATGCGCTCCCTGAGGACGAGCTGGCCCGGCGCTTCAAAGCTGGCCAGCAGCGGCACCCGCATTTGGCAGTACTCGCTGTATGCGACGACGCGCTTCGGGCGCAGGTTTGCGCCGAGGTCATAGCTGTCGGGTTCCCTCATTGGACCTGTTTGATCCGACTCCATTCCATTGATCCTCCAGTTACGTACATCCAGAGTTATGAGCCTTTCGGGGTTTGCTGTCCAGCGCTTGTTTGAAATGACTGGCTCTGGCTGGGAATTAAAATCGACACCAGAGCCTTATTGCCGGATTGCCCGGTAGATTCTCGGGTGCGGCATATAACGACATCGTCCGAATGGTGATTGATGATTAGGAGGTCTTGCATGGTAGATGTTGACGGTAAGTCATGTCTGGCCCATACTCTAGGGCAGTATTCAATGGAACATAAGTATTGGGGGATTTGGATGGCTGATCATATGGCTAATCCAAAAAGTATCTAAATGGTAGAAGCGAAAAACACTATCTCGACCTTATGGTCAGACGAGCCCGCATTAACGGATTTGCTGTCTTTCGAAGCAATCGCGGAAACCGTTGCTGACGCCATCTTTGACGAGTCCCTTAACCCGGTTGCTTTGGGTGTTTCTGGCTCATGGGGGAGCGGTAAGACAACAGTCCTAAATCTTATTGAAAAGCGTCTTTCGCGCTGGTCTGCGGACGGCAATAAGATTGTTGTGGTTCGTGCCGACCCATGGCGATATGACCCAGCGGTTGGTCCGAAGGAGAGTCTGATCACAGAAGTCCTCGGTGCCCTGGCGACAGAGTGCCGTCTCGACGATCCAGTTAATGAAGCCGCTGGGAGCGCGCTCAAGAAGCTCGCGAAGCGCGTCAATTGGTCTAAGGCGATCAAGATGGCTGCACGAACTGGCATTACGATGCAGCTCCCGACCCTCGATGACATCTTCGCCTTGGTCAATGATGACAAAGAATCTTTGGAGGGAGAAAAAGGGCTTGCGGCATTCCGTAAGGAGTTTTCTGAATTTCTCACCAGTCCTGCTCTCTCGCATGTCTCACAGGTCGTAGTGCTTGTTGATGATCTTGACCGATGCTTACCAGAGGCCGTCGTTGAAACTCTGGAGGCGATTCGCCTATTTCTCTCCGTCGAAGGGATGTCTTTCGTAATCGCGGCCGATGAGGAGCGTGTTGCTGAGGCAATTCAGCAGAAGCTCCAGACTCCCCAAGCCGGGAATGAAGAGGAGAGCGTTGCTAGCTTGTACTTGCACAAGATTGTCCAGACGACCGTTCCGCTGCCTGCGCTGAGCAATTTTGACACGAGAGCCTATCTGTTCCTGCTGCTCGTGAAGTCGAAACTCAATGCTGGCGCATATGGACAGTTGGTCGAATCTTGTGATGCCCTGCGACTCTCCGCTGGAAGTCTCGATGACCTCGTGATACCTGGCGGCTACGATTTGGCACTTGAGGCAGCAACGGCATCTCGATTGACGCCAATCCTGTACGAGCGGTTTAAGGGGAATCCGCGACGTATTAAGCGGTTCATGAATGATCTCCATGTGCGTCAATCTGTTGCGTCACGACGGGGCATTAATTTGGCTTCCGATGCAATTGCAAAGCTGATGGTGCTTGAGCGGCTCTTCGAAACCGACTTCACGACTGTCTTGGACTGGCTTGCCGGCGGCAACCTTAGGCCACAGTTGATGGCTTTGGATGAGATCACGACTCTTGAACCTAACAAACTTACGAGTACCGGTGACACGAAGAAGCCCAAATCGAGTACTCAGGCCGAGTCGCAGTCTCACGAAGACTCGCTGGGTGGATTCTCTGCGACGATGATCCGGTGGTCCAAGCTGCCCCCGGTACTTGATGCTGCGGAAGTGTCAGGTTACCTGACTCTCGCCGCAGCTTTCAGGGGTCGTCAATTGATCGACGAGTCTCTGCCTCAGCAATTACGCGATATAGCGGCGGCAATGACGTCCAGTTCTCAACTGGAGCGTAGCTCAGTCAATGAGGCGGAACTGGCTGCGTTGCCTAAGGGAGATGTTGACACACTCCTTCAGCACCTTGGTAGGCGAATGCAGGATGATCCATCGATTCAACTCAATACAGTCAACGGCATATTGACACTCACCAAGACCCATACCGATATAGCTGCTGTTGCGGAGCGAGCTCTACTGAAACTACCAGCTCAAGAGGTTGGCCTGCCGACGGTTCTCCTGTTTAACGGGGGTGGATCGGTGCAGTTCTCGAGCGTGCTTGACGCCTGGAAGAGTGGGGCCGAGAACGCTCAGGTGATCAGGGCTTTGAACTCAGTTCTAAGCTCGGGAGTCAAGTAAGCATGGGCACTAGTGGTTCCTTCAAGGGTAGCGGTGGGGCTGACGCAAACAGCCTGAGGGATTCAATTGCCAGCTGGCTTGATGACGTGCCTGTGGGGGTAATCGCACCCGACGATCCCGCTGCCGAATCCGAACCGGCAGTTTCAGGGGATCCAGCAGGTCCGAGAGTAGTTCCGACGGCCTTGGATCCGGCAAGCCTAGCGCCAATAATACGGCTTTGGCGACGCGGCGGTGGCGGTGATGGGCCTGGAGGAGTTGGTTCGGGCGGTGCTGGCTCTGGCCGCACGGCTGGGCGTTCTTCGGGTGGACCGAAGCGGACTGTTGGTCGTGTTGCTGGACCTGCCGGTCGCGCAAGCGCCATGGCACGGGCCTATGCGACCGGAGACAGTCAGAGTCTTGAGCGCGCAGGACTTAACTACAATGAACTTCGCGCACTAAATGACCCACTCGAAATAGGGAAGCGCATTGCTGATGCAGCCTTCGAGACGCAACCGGACGGCTCTATTGAAGACAGCGAGGCTCGAATTATCGTCTCCCAATTGGTGACCTGGATGATGGCGGCACCTGAGGCTGACCCACGTCAACCTGACGAAATTGTTCGACATACGATCGAGCTGATGATTATTCAAGGGACGATCAACGAAGTGGGCTCAACAATCCGTGCCGAGAAAGACAGAGGCAAGCGTCGTGCAGTAGAAGCAGAGATCAAGAGCGCAGCTGCTGTCATGGCTAGCCAGGTTACGCTCGGTGATTCAGGGACGAGTCCGACTGAGATATCACAGGCAATCGAGAGTAACGTCGCCCTGCTCAGCAGTTTTTATGAGGACAAGAAATGACCAGAATCGCCCTCTCTCTGGATCGAGCCGAGGCCGAAAAGCTGGAGGTCTATGACGAAGTCTTCTTGTGGGACGGGAGTGCTGCAGACAGCTTTAAATCTAAGCTGAAACCGTCGTTGGCATCTCTCGGGACGGTAAGTGGTGTCAACGCCGATTTCGTTCGAGTCGCACTGGCGGTATATGCGGCCGATCATTCGGTCTTGCGAGAGTCTCACGGTTCAGACTGGAATCAAAGAACGTTTGAGCTTTCCGTTCCGGTCAGTGACCCGACGGGCTGGTCACTTCAAAAGGGCTCAATAGCTACACTTCTAGGCTACCTAAGCGGTGATCTATGGTCGATAGAGTTCCGTCCATCTCCTGTCTTTCCCGCGCAGCCCGTCATACTTGCGGACACGTCTGTACGTACCGTGCTGCTGAGCGGCGGTGCGGATTCCGCCACGGGTGGGCTTGTCTCGACAAGCACTATGAAGTCTGGTGACATGCACAATCTCGTCTCTCATTCCAGTTCAGGGGCGACAAGGTCTCCGCAGCGCTTGGTTTCGGCCGCACTTAACGCCCACTTTCCTGGCAAGACTATGTCCCATCATCAAGTCTTTCTTGGCAGGGGCGAGAAAAGGCTCGATGGGACTGTGCTCCCGAACGAGCCCTCAAGTCGCTCGCGATCCTTGCTCTTCCTCGCGTTGGGGCTTGCTGTAGCTGGGCAGAGCGGGGGACCGCTTTGGATTCCCGAGAACGGGTTTGCTTCACTCAACCCCCCTCTTGGCCCTGAGCGTATCGGCGCTCTCTCAACACGAACTACACAGCCCTGGTTTCTGTGGAAGGTTGGTCAGCTACTGACTGAGATGGGTGGACATGGTCTAATCGAGAATCCGTTTGAACGGATGACCAAGGGTGAGATGTTTCAACGCGTTCAGATGATTTTAGGTGCAGACAACGCGTCTACTTATTTGAGTACAACAAACTCGTGTTCTCACACCGACCAGCGTTTTCTGGGTGTCCCTAGTGGAGCGCACTGCGGAGTGTGCTTTGGCTGTGTTGTTCGACGGTCGTCCTTTAAGGCTGCTGGTATTGTCGATCAGACAAGATACCTGGACGGCGCCTCGAGCTCAAAAATCAGATCGTACGTGGATGGAAAGTCAGTGATGACCGCATTATCTGATTTTGTCGAAATGGGAGTGAGTGAGCCGATCATAATGGCGATGCCGCTTCCGCCTGGCTATAGTGCGCGCAGCGCGCTTGAGCTTGCTCAGAGGGGTATGGATGAGTTGGAAGGCTACCTAGGATGATTCCACTGCCTCCGCTAGACGCGCACGCTCATGTGGATCTTGCGATCTCGAGCAGTGAGCTGGAAAATCTCGGTGCTGTCGTGATGATAGCGACTCGGTCATTGGAAGACTTCAAGGTCGTCCAAGACCGCAAAGATCTCGTCAGTGTATGGGGAGTGGGGTGCCACCCTTCGCTAGTCGGAGTCCAGAAGGCGTTTAACAAAGCTGAGTTTCGTCTAGCTCTCAAGAAAACTCCGTTTGTTGCTGAGGTCGGACTCGATGGTTCCTCTCGCGTGTCACTCGAGTCTCAGACTGAAACTTTGCAATCCATTCTGCAGGAGGTATGTCAGCAGCCACGGATTATTTCACTTCACAGCTATGGAGCGACCACTATGTTGGTTGAGGTCCTAAAACAGGAGGGTGTTCGACCTGGGAGAATCCTGCACTGGTGGCTCGGCGACGAAGCTGAGACTGCAGAGATGCTACGGCTGGGGTGTTACTTCTCGGTCAATTATTCTATGGTTCGATCATCTGGCGTATGGAGCCAGATTCCCCTGAACAGAATCTTGCTAGAGACCGATCACCCATCTGGAGATCGTTTTTCTGTACGACCGCGCCAGCCAGGAAGTGTAATCGATATCGAGGCGGTACTGGCGAGCAAGTTCGGTTTGACGCCGAATGAGATACGTCTTCAATGTTGGAGGAATTTTGTGGAGATTGTCGACTCAACAGAAACTCAAGCAATGATGCCTATTCCTGTTCAGCGAATGATTGCTGCTGTTCGCTCAGCAGCCAAGTGATCCACTATCTCTATGGTTTGAGGAGGTCTTGTTGGCGCTCAAGAGATGCTCATAGGAGCTTCGCATCTCAACTCCTGCGTCGATCAACCGTGACCGCACCGTCTGAGCACTGACGCTCAGCTTCTTGCCAATCGTCATCAGTGAATCGCCCTGCGCGTAGAGCCTGGCGGCTTCCTTAATTTGCTGCCCGCCCAGGCCGACCTTGCGTGGGCTGATTGCCTGTCGGCGCAAGCGTTTGCTGACGGTCTCGCGGCTGATCCCGTACTTGGTAGCCAAGTCTTTGACTCGCATTCCCGAATTGTAGTCGGCTGCCATTATTTCGGCCTGCTCGTCGCTGATTTGAATGAAGCGGCGGGGGATTGGTTGCTCTAGTCGAGCTCCTGCGGATTGGTTTGAATACTGTGTATCAAGGAACGAAGATTGACGGTCTGGCTACTTTGTTTCGAATAGGCTTGCAGGACGCCCACCAAATTAAATCCTAAGATTTCGGTTCGCCGGATTCTTGGGATTTTTTGTTTTCCACAGCTCGGCGACACCCACGGCCACGACCGGCTCCATCGGTACATCCTGTACCCATGACCACCGACACAGCGTACGCCCTGTTGCAGCTCGCTAAAGCACGCGAGCTCATTGGCGCTGCCAACGCTGTGTTCGGCGCCGCTGATCTTCCACCCGGCCATGCCGCCGGCTACGCCAAGGACACCGAAGAAATCGACCAGAGCCTGTCCCGTGCCAAAATCCGGGCAGCACATGCGCTGCGTCATACCGGTGCCCACAAGCTTGATCAAGCTTCATTCCAGAACCTTGGCGAAGCATTCGAACAGCCAACACTGCAGAGCATGCAATATGCGGCCGGACGTACCATTACCGGCCGCACTCATTTCAGGAACACGCGCAGCATGATGCACGACTGGCTCGACATCCCGCGTGGCACCGCCAGTGACCGGCTGATCCTTGCTGACTGCCTACTAGGCGGAGTCGACGGCTCCGGGCAACCCACGGCTCCGTGGCTTCCTGAACTGGCGGCAGAATACAACGATCCGACGATAGACCCCCGGCTAGTCATGGCAGCAATCACGAAACTCCATTCGGCCCGCAAGGATCTGGGCGAAGGTGCCGCGGCAAATGCCAAAAAGACGAAACTTGAACGAGAATCCGTGGCCTTCATGCACGCTGAGCCGAAGAGCGCCCGCAAGCACATCAGCGCCATGGTCGCTGAAGTGAAGGCTGGACAACGTCCGCTCAAGGCTCTGCTTGAAAGCATCGGCATTTTCAAAAAGGGCCTACGCCAAGGGCTGATCGAGTACGTGCTGCGTGTGCTTCCGTCCCAAGCAGCCTATATTGAAGCGTTCTTCGCTTCGATCGATAACCCGGCCACAGTGGCAGGCAATCGCCAGGGACTCAAAGATGCTGAAGCACAGTTCACGGGGGAACAGGTCAACGAGTGGGATGATGGGGCGTCCATGCCCGACTGGGCCCAGCCTGAGGCAGAACACGAAGAGTCCGCTGACGATAGCCAGGACCCGGATACTAGCGATGCCGAAGCCACTCAGTCCTCTAGCCAAGAAACCACGGCGGAAGACAGCTCCGAAGCCGAAGCTGACGAGCAGCCGGAGCACCGCACCGCATCAGCTTCCTGGGAGGATCTGAAGCCCGAACGCAGGCGGCTGGTTGGGCTGATGACGCTGCTGATGAGCGATCGCACCGGTAGCCCGCCACATCGAAAGTTGGCACTGGCCACCCCGCAGGTGAGCATCATCTTGAACTACGAGAAAATGCTCGCCCAAGCTAAGGATTTTGCGGTTACTTCCTCAGGAATTCAACTTTCACCAGGCGAAGCAAGAGCCGCACTATGCAATTCCGGAATCTATCCAGTGGTGCTCAACGGCAAGAGCCTGCCTCTCGATCTAGGGCGGACCCAACGCCTGTATTCCAAGGCCCAGCGCCGTGCAATTCGGGCAGCCTACCGAGGCTGCTCCTACCCTGGGTGCAGCATGCCCGCAGAACGGTGCGAAATTGATCATCTGGATGCCTGGGAAAAGGGCGGACGAACAGATATCAAATCTGCAGGACTCAGTTGCCTGATACACCATACTGGCCGGCATTGCGGGCTATTCCATGCAGTAAAGATTCCAGGAAGCAGGCCGATGGTGCTGCTTTCACCGGAATTGGATCCCGAACAGAAGCTGCGGATCAATACCTATTTCATGACCCCGGCAGAGGCACTGGAAGCCCAAGCGCTAGCCGATGAAACCACTGCGAAGTGGCGTGCCGGGCAGCTAGAGGTCGAAATAGTCGTTCCCTAGGCTCCCGACTGGCAAGAATCAGCGACGAAATTCTCCCCGGACTTGCGATACTTGAATGAACGAAGATCATTCAGGAGCAAAAATGTCACGTGTTCAACGCCGGGCCGCGGATGCCCGACCATTCTTCGGTACCCAGAATTCGTCTCATACGTCAATGACCGTCCGCTATATTGACGATGGCACCGTAGCGACTGCTCCGGAAGGAACCAGCGCCGCCGATGCGCTGGCGTTCGGCCAGACTGGTGATCAGCGCATTGCTTTGTCCTTGTATCCCACACCAGATGAAGCTGACATCCACGATCTCACCGAGGCGTGGGAACTGCATCCAGTGCTGGCCGAAGACCTCGTGCACGCCCGCCAGCGGCCTAAACTCGAACGCTACGGTGAAGTCATGCTCCTGGTAGTCCGTTCGGCCCTGTACCTGGATGAATCCGAAGAAGTCGAGCTGTCCGAGTTCCACATCCTGATGCGCAAAGGCGCTGTGGCGGTGCTCTGCCAGGACCACCGGTGGATCGACGGCACAGACGGCGAGGAATTCGTCGAGTCAATCAGGAACGGCAAGCTTCGCAAGGACCAGGTGCTGCTCAAAGACCCGGAGCTGCTCCGGTTGGGCGCCGAAGCAGTGCTGTACCGGATACTTGATGCGATTGTTGATGGATACGCCCCCGTGCTCCACGGCCTGGGGATCGACAAGGAGCAGATCGAACGGCAAGTCTTCAGTGGCGATGCCGCAGTCACCGAACGCATTTATCGCCTCAGCCAAGAAGTGATCGACATGCAGCATGCGACCGCGTCATTGCTGGAGGTCGTGCAATCGCTCGACGACGGGTTCAAGAAGTACCCGGTGCCCGCTGAGCTGGAAACCTACCTGCAGGATGTCACTGACCACCTCACCCGCGCGCATACCCAAGCCGTGGAATACCGGGATGCGCTATCGCAGATCTTGAGCGTCAATTCCACCCTCGTAGCCCAGCGCCAAAACGAGGACATGAAGAAGATTTCCGGTTGGGCAGCGATCCTCTTCGCCCCGACCTTGATTGCAGCGATTTACGGGATGAACTTCGAGAACATGCCAGAACTGCATTGGACCTTCGGCTACCCGATTGCGGCCGGCCTCATGCTGGGATTTGCTGCCGCACTATATGGTGTATTCAAATGGCGCAAGTGGTTCTGAGCGGAAAGATTCCAGGGGAGACATTGACGGCGAAAATCGACTTCAAGAAGTCGCTGGACAGCTATCGGTCCGTGGCCGGGCAGTTCCGTGTCCTGCAGCTGCCAGCGATGCACTACCTGATGTTCGATGGATCAGGTGACCCGAATACCAGCAACTTGTACCAGCAAGCCCTGCAAACCTTGTATCCGGTGGCCTACAAACTCAAATTCGCGAGCAAGGCGCAGGGCAAGGACTATGTCGTCCCGCCGCTGGAAGGCTTGTGGTGGGCCGAGGACATGGCGGTCTTTACCGAACGGAGAGACAAGGAACAGTGGAGCTGGACCATGATGCTGATGGTCCCGGCGTGGATCAACGAGGACGACTACGCGACGGCTCTGGAAACCGCCCAGGCGAAGAAGCCGTTGCCTTGCCCTGGGCGCATCCGGTTCCAGTCGCTTGCTGAAGGCCAATGCGTGCAGACGCTGCACATTGGCCCCTACGATGCAGAAGCCGAAATCCTGGCCGCGATGCACCACGAATTCATACCCGGCCAGGGACTGCGCATGACTGGCAAGCACCACGAGATCTACCTCGGCGACCCTCGTAGGGTGGCACCGGAAAAGCTTCGCACGATCCTGCGCCAACCCGTTGAGCCCAACTAGCGAGAGGAAAATAGATGGAACTGGCACCCCAGAGCACAGTTGCCCAAGTGCAACAGGCACTGGCCGAGCTCGAAGACCCCAAGTACCGCGCGGTCAATGAGAAGCACGGCGATGATTTCGGCGTGAATCTAGGCAAGCTCCGCGCCTTGGCCAAGTCGTTGAAGAGCAACCAGGAGCTTGCCGAGGAACTCTGGGCCACCGGCGAAACCGCAACCCGGCTGGTCGCGCTGCTGATCGCCAAACCACGGAGCTTTACCTTGGAACAGCTGCAGGTGTGGAGCCAAGGCGCCAGCACTCCCAAGGTCCAAGCATGGTTCCTGAGCTACATCGTCAAGAAATCCAAGCTGCTCGAGGAGCTCCGCCTGCTGCTCATGAGCCAGAGCGACCCGGTACAGCTGGCTGCCGGCTGGGAGCTGACTGCCCACCAGGTAGTCAAGGCCCCGGAACTGCTGGACCTGGAACAGCTGCTTGACACGATCGAAGCCCGAATGAGCGCCGCACCGGATCGCCTGCAGTGGGCGATGAATACGACCCTGGCGCACATCGGCATCGAGCATGAGCATTTGCGCCGACGTGCCCTGGCCATCGGCGAGACCTTGCAGGTGCTGGCGGACTACCCGACCTCCGCCGGGTGCATTTCACCATTCGCTCCCATCTGGATCACCGAAATGGCCAAAAGAAAAGCCTAGGTCCAGCAATCGCTGGACCTAGGCTTCCGGGAGCTAGGCGTCCGCCGGTTCCTCGCGCTTATCGCGCAGCGCGATCTTGGAGATCACCCAGATCACGGCGGTCAGCCCGCCGGTGAGCAGCAGCTGGGTGCGCGCCGCGGGATCAGTCATCGCGATGGCGACAATCGCCGCAAGGACGATGATCGTAGCGATCGACAGGCCTGGGAAACCCCACAGCCGCAACGGCAGATGCCCGCCATCGCGGTCCGCGCGGCGACGCAGGATCAGCTGCGTCACGGCAATGAACGCCCAGATGAAGATGATGGTCGAACCCACCACGTTCAGCAAGATCGGCATCACAGCCTCGGGCCAGATCCAGTTCAGGCCCACGGCCAGGAAGGAGAAGGCCACGGAGGCGATCACGGCCTTCGACGGCACGCCCTTGCCGGTCACGTGGGTGACGGCGCTCGGGGCGAGCTTGCGCTGGCCCAGCGAGTACAGCATGCGCGAGGAACCGTAGATATTCGCGTTCATCGCCGAAAGCAAGGCGACCACGACCACGGCGTTCATCAAGAAGCCCACGCCTGGAATGTGCATGACATCCAGTGCAGCCGCAAATGGGCCGTCCACGATCGCCGGATCATTCCAGGGCACCAGGGCGACAATGACCAGGATCGAGCCGAGGTAGAAGAACAGGATACGCATCATCACGGACTTGACCACGCGCTTGATGTTGCCGGCCGGGTCCTTGGACTCGGCGGCCGCGATGGACACCACCTCGGTACCGCCGAAGGAGAAGATGACGATCAGGACTGCGGCGGCGATGCCGGCCATGCCACCGGGGGCGAAGCCGCCATGGGCGGCCAGATTGGCGAAGCCAACTGGTTCCGGCGTCGGGATCACCCGGGTCAGCACCAAGGCGCCGAAGACCAGGAACGCGATGATCGCAGCCACCTTGATCACGGCAAACCAGTATTCGAAACGGCCGTAATTCCTTACGCCGAGCAGATTCGCTCCGGTCAGGACCACCACGAAGCCGAGCACCCATGCCCACTGCGGGAAGGCCGGAACCCAGCCGGCGGTAATGGCCGCGGCCCCGGTTGCCTCGGCTGCGATCACCACGACCAGCTGGATCCAGTAGAGCCAGCCCAGGGTTGACCCTGCGCTGCGCCCCATGGCTTGGCCAGCGAAGGTGGAGAACGCGCCGGAGGACGGATTGGCGGCTACCATCTCCGCGAGCATGGCCATGATCACGATGATCACGGTTCCAGCGATCAGGTAGGAGACCAGCACTGCCGGACCAGCGATGGAAATGGCCTGGCCGGAGCCGACGAACAGGCCAGCGCCGATCGCGCCGCCCAGGCCCATCATGGAGATCTGGCGCCGGGTCAGCCCGGTATGCAGCTGCTCGGGGGCTTTGACTGCGCTCACGCGGTGGCCTCCTGGACGGGCAGGGCCGCGAGCACGCGATCGACGTCGTGTGCGGTACCGGAGGAAATCCTCAACCCGTCTCCGGGGAAGGCGCGAACCACTACACCGCCGGCGGCGAGCTTGGCTTCAAGCTCTTCGGTTGCCTCGCCGGCATCCACCCAGACGAAGTTCGCCTGCGACTTCACGACCGGGTACCCGGCAGCGGCCAGGCCCTCGTACATCCGTTCGCGCTGGGTGACGACTTCCTCGATGCGCAGCGACAGCTCGCCGATGGCGGCCAGCGAGGCCACCGCCGCGCGCTGTGCCAAGTCGGAGACGCCAAATGGCACGGCCACCTTGCGCAGGTTCCCGGCAACTTCCAGCGGGCTGATGGCGTATCCGACGCGCAGGCCAGCCAGGCCGTAGGCCTTGGAGAAGGTGTGCAGCACGGCCACATGCGGGTACTTGCGGAACAGCTCGATGCCATCGGCCCGCACGGCCGAGCGGTCGAAGTGCACGTAGGCTTCGTCGACGACGACCAGCACGTTGCGCGGCACGGCATTGATGAACTCATCCAGCGCGCGGGCCTCCACCACCGTGCCGGTCGGGTTGTTCGGGTTGCAGATGAAGACCAATCGGGTCTTATCGGTGATCGCGGCCAGCATGGCGGGCAGATCGTGGCGGCTATCGGCATCCAGGGGCACCTCGACCGGGGTGGCTCCGGCGATCCGCACCAGCGAAGGATACGCCTCGAAGGAGCGCCACGCGTAGATGACTTCGTCGCCCTCGGCGGCAACCGCATGGATGATCTGGGCCGCGACCTCGACCGAGCCCGCGCCCAGGGTGATGTGCTCCGCCGGGACGCCGAACTGCGAGCTGAGGGCGCCGGTCAATTCGGGCGCCGCGATGCTCGGGTAGCGGTGGATGGTGGCCAGGCCCTCCTGGATGCTGGACAGCACCGAGGGCAGCGGGCTATGCGGGGATTCGTTGGATGAGAGCTTGGAGGCTCCAGCGGCTGCGGGCTTGCCCTGCTTGTAAGCGGGCACTTCCTGCAAGGAGGGGCGCTGGTGAAGGGTCATGAGTTTCCTCTCTGACTGCCAGAGCTGCACGAGGTTGGCAATCGTTCGTATGACAAAGCCGTGGTGCGTGGTCAGCGGTGGCCCTGCTCATATCCTCGCGTGTCGCGATTCACAAGCATCGACTGTAGGTTGAATGAATCTGCCGGCGCAATCGCAAACCCTGTTTCTATGCAGGCTGCATAGCAATCGCCGCCAATCAACCCATTTTACTAGTCAATCTGCCCAGTGTTTTCCACTTCTGCCTCGGCCCTAGCGCACGCTGCGACCAGTGGCAGTGTCCTTCCCTGGAAATGCTCGTGCAGGGCGAAGGAGGATGAGGTCCTTGCCACACCCGGCACCTTGTTGATGCGGTTGAAAATCGCCTGCAGGTCCTCGGGGGTCCGGGCCACAACGCGCAGCTGCAAGTCCGAACTGCCGGTCACGGTGTACATGTCGAGGATTTCCGGGATGGATTCCTCCAATGCGCTCGCGACCGGATCGTGCCCATAGCGCTGGATGATCTCCACCTGGCAGAACGCGACCAGCGTGTACCCGAACCCCGCAGGCTTGACCCGCGGGACGATGCCCTGGATCACGCCGGCCTCGTGGAGCCGGGCCAGCCGGCTGCTGATCGTGCCGCGGGCAACACCCAAGCGCCGGGCGCACTCCATCACCGGAAGCATCGGCGATTCGGTGAGCAGTTCGATCAAATCCGCGTCCAGGCGGTCAATGCGCACGGTCGTCCTTTCGACGAGTCGGTCCAATGATCCAAGGCTAGCGGTGTTTGCTGGGCGCGCTCGATGAAAATGAGCCAAGTGTAATCCGCGCCACAGGCTAGGCTGTTGCCATACTGATCCTCAAGGAGTTCACTGATGGGCAAGACACCTCTCCAGTCGGTAGCCGGTTTGCACGTCCTTGTCACCGGGGCCGCGCAGGGCATGGGTTTGCTTTTCGCCAGGCAGGCTTGCCTCGAGGGCGCGGCACGGGTGGTCATCTGGGACATCGACGCGGCCAAGCTCGACGCGGCTGCCGAGGAGCTGCGCCAGCTCGGCGGCACTGTCGAGACCCATGTGGTGGACATTGCCGACCAGAGCCAAATCCAGCGCTACGCCGCCACGGCGGTGGAGGGCGGGGGAATCGACGTGCTGGTCAACAACGCCGGGGTGGTCACCGGCACCTCCTTCGCGAAGCACAGCACCGCGCAGATCACCGCGGCCATGCAGGTGAACGCGCTCGCCCCGATGTACTTGACCCACGCCCTGCTTCCGCAGCTGGGCCGACGGGGCAAGGGCCGGGTGCTGACCATCGCCTCGGCGGCCGCGCTGGTGTCCAACCCGAATATGAGCGTCTACGCGGCCTCCAAGGCCGCGGCCCTGTCCTTCAGCGATTCGCTGCGGCTGGAGCTGGAAGGCAACGACCAGATCGCCGTGAGCACCATTTGCCCGACCTATATCAGCACCGGGATGTTCGCGGGCGCCAAGCCGATGCTGCTGACCCCGATACTGGAGCCGGAAGTCGTGGTGGACCGGGCGTGGCGGGCGATGCTTGCCGGCACGCCGCTGGTGCTGATGCCGTGGACCAGCAAGCTGGGCCAGCTGCTGCGCGGCGTGCTGCCGCGACCGGCCTGGGATTTCGTGGCCGGCAAGGTTATCGGCGTATACCGCTCGATGGACGAGTTCACCGGGCGAACAACGCGGGACGAGCAGATGAATCGGGGCTGAAAGTTCGCTGGCCCATCTGTTGCTGGAGGGCCCTGCGGGGTAGCTTTGGAGCATCGCCCAGCTAGGAGGACCGTCATGCAAAAGCTCACCGTCAATTTATGGATGCAAGGCACTGCAGAGGAAGCGGGGGAATTCTATGCCCGCGCCCTGCCAGAGGCAAAAACCGAAGTCGAATCGCGCTATCCCACCGAGGGCCTGCTGGAATTCCAGGAACCCTTCGCCGGCAAGGCGCTGACCGTTTCGCTGTGGGTGCGGGGAACCAAGATCACGCTGATCAACGCGGGCCAGGAATTCATGCCGAATCCGGCGATCTCGATCATCGTGGTCTTCAACGCCGGCCAGCGCGAGTCCCTCGATGCCACCTGGGCCGCGCTGCTGGAGGGCGGCACGGCGCTGATGCCGCTGGACACCTACCCGTTCAGCGCGCGCTACGGCTGGGTGAACGACAAGTACGGTGTCTCCTGGCAGCTGATGGAGTCCGATGAGCCCGTTGAGCCGCGCGCCTCGGTCTTTCCTGCGCTGATGTTCGGCGGTGCGGCCCAGAACCGCGCGGTCGAGGCCATCGAGTACTACAGCCAGGTGCTCGGCGCAAAACTGGACAGCGCCTTCCCGTACGGGGAACCGACCGAAGCCGCTACCGCCGAAGCGCTGATGTACGCCCAATTCACGCTCGGCGAGGATTGCGTAGCGGCCATGGATTCGGCCGTGCCGCAGGACTTCACCTTCACCCCCGGCGTCTCGCTGGAATGGCCATGCGACGGCCAGGCGGAGATCGACCGCGTCTGGGAGGCGCTGTCCGCGGTGCCTGAAGCCGAGGCCTGCGGCTGGCTGACCGACAAATTCGGGGTGAGCTGGCAGATCGTGCCCTCGAACATGGGCGAGCTGATGGAGCGACCCGGCGCATTCGAGCATATGCTGAAGATGAAGAAACTGGTGATCAACGACTTCTGAGCGGGGAACGATGCAGAGCGCTGCACGGCGGGCGGTAGTGGCAGGAGCCAGCGGGTTCATTGGCGAACGGCTGATCGCGCAGCTGCGCGGGGCTGGATACCAGGTGGCGGTCATCGGCCGCGGCCGTGCAGCGGATGCGCAGTGGGGCGATGGCCCGGCGCTGGCGGCACTCATCGATGGTGCAGAACTGCTGGTCAATCTGGCCGGGAAGAATGTCGGCTGCCGCTATCACGAAGCGGCGCGCAACGAGATCCTCGCCTCGCGCGTGGACACGACCCGCGCGCTGCACGAGGCAGTGTCCCAGGCAGCTGATCCGCCGGCGCTTTGGCTGAACGCGTCCACCGCGACCATCTACCGGCACAGCATGGACGCGCCGAACACCGAGGACGGCCGGATCGGCGAAGGGTTCTCGGTGGATGTGGCGCGCAACTGGGAACGCGAGTTCTTCCGCGGCGAGCTGCCCACGCGCCGGGTCGCCCTGCGCATGGCCATCGTGCTCGGCGACGGCCCGGCCACGCGCAAGCTGCTTGCCGTTGCACGGCTCGGGCTGGGCGGGGCGCAGCATGATAGCTGGTGGCCGGCGCATCGGCGCTACCGCGGCATCGGCCCGGATCCGAGCGGAGCCGAACGCAGCGGCTGGCACCGCACGCGCGGGAACCAGCGCTTCAGCTGGATCCATGTCGATGATGCGATCGGCGCGATCGGGCATATCATCGACCACCGCGAAATCACCGGCCCGGTCAACCTCAGCTCGCCGAACCCGGTTGCCAACCGGGCGCTGATGGCCTCGCTGCGCCGCGCCACCGGCGCGAAATTCGGGCTGCCCGCGTATCGTTGGATGCTGGAGCCGGCCATGTTCGTGCTGCGCGTGGAACCGGAAATGCTGCTCAAGTCCCGCTGGGCGCTGCCCGGGGTGCTGCAGGGGACCGGGTACGAGTTCCGCTGGCCGCACCTGGATGCGGCACTGGATGACGTGGCCGGGAACCTGGCTGCGAAGCAAGCACTTTAAGGACGCGCATTGGCACCGAGAATCCGACGCTTCACCCTGCCCGAACTGGCCCCTGGCTACCGCGGGGATCTGGGCGATGACTACGTTGAACTGCTGCACTTCAGGGATTTCGATGAGCCGCTGGCGGCCGATGGCGCGCGGCTGGAGGAATGCCGTTTCAGCTCCGTGCAGATCGAGGCCTTGCGCAACGCCCGGCTAATCCAGTGCGAACTGGACCAATCCGGGGCTCCCGCCCTGCAAGCCGCTGGTGCGTTCCTCAACGATGTGCGGGTGACCCACAGCCGCTTCGGTTCCGCGGATTTCGCCGAGGCCCAGCTCGATGGCGTGGTATTCGAGAACTGCAAATTCGGCTGGCTGAATTTGCGCGGTGCAACGGTGCGCGATGTGCTCTTCGTCAATTGCCAATTCGAGGAGATCGACCTGGGCGGGCAGATCCAGCGCCTGGGCTTCGTCGATTCGCGGGCCGGGCAAATTACCGCTGCCGGGGCGCAATTGCGCGAGGTCGACCTGCAGGGGCTGGACTTCGCCCAGGTTGAGGGGGTCGACGGGTTGCGCGGGGCACGGATCAGTGCGCTGCAGCTGAGCCTGCTCGCCGAGGCGATGGCCAACCACCTGGGGATCAAGCTAGGGAGTTGATTTGCCCGTGGCCGGCGGCCAGCTGCTGCGCGGTTTCGGCCAGCAGCTGCGCCATGGCCGCGGCGGCTCGGGTCAATGAGACATCGCGCCGGTGCGCCAGCCCGATGGTGCGGGCCAGCGGTTCGCGCAAGGCAATGGAGCGCACTCCCGGAGCGTCCAGCGCCACCGTCGCCGGAACCACGGCGACTCCGAGCCCGCGCTGCACGAAGCGCAGCACCGCGTCCATCTCCCCGCCTTCCACGACGATATTGGGCACCAGGCCGGCGTTCTTGTAGGCCAGGGCGGTGCTGGCGCGCAGGTCGTAGCTGTGCGAGAAGGCCAGCTGGGGCACCGGAGCCAACGCGCGCAAATCAAGCTCCTGGCCAGCTAGGTGCGGGTGCTCCAGTGCGTCGATGACCACCAATTCCTCTTCGAGCAGCGGCAGGTTCTCCAGATGGTTGTCGTTCACCGCATGCTCCGAGGTCACGATGAGCGCCAGATCCAGTGCGCCGCCGTCCAGCTGCTCCAGCAGCTTGTGCGAGCCCGCTTCGAAAATCTGCAGTTGCACCCCGGGGTAGCGGGTGCGGAAGATGGACAGCGCCTCGGCGACCAGCGACACGCACAGGGTAGGCGGGGCGCCCAGGCGCACCCGCCCGCGATGCAGCCCGGCCAGGTCGGCCATTTCGGTGCGGATGGACTCCTCGTCGGCCAGTATCCGGCGCGCACGGGGCAGCAATGCCTGCCCGGCGGCGGTAAGCGTGATGTTGCCGCGGGCCCGGTGGAACAGCTCGGAGCCCAGTTCCTGTTCCAGCGTGGCGATCTGCCGGCTGAGCGATGGCTGGGCCAGGTGCAGCTGCTCGGCGGCCCGGGTGAAGTGCCCCACTTCGGCGATGGCGGTGAAGCCGCGCAATTGCTCTAGGTTCATGGTGCATAGCCTACTGCTATCAACATCATGCCAATAATTCATTGGACGTATTCTGGGCGCGGGGCGATGCTGGAAACCATGAGAAACGAACAGCAGATATCCACCTCCGTACTGGTCATCGGCACCGGCGGTTCAGGCTTGCGCGCGGCCATCGAGCTGGCAGAATCGGGCACCGACGTGCTGGCCGTGGGCAAGCGCCCGCGCCACGACGCGCACACCGCGCTGGCCGCCGGCGGCATCAACGCCGCACTGGGCACGATGGACGCCGAGGACAGCTGGCAGCAGCACGCGGCGGACACCATCAAGGAAAGCTACTACCTGGCCGATCCGCGCACCGTGCAGGTGGTCGCCCAAGGCGCGGCCCGCGGCATCGAGGACCTGGAACGCTACGGCATGAACTTCGCCCGCGAAACCGACGGCCGGATCTCCCAGCGCTTCTTCGGTGCCCACAAATTCCGGCGCACCGCCTTCGCCGGGGACTACACCGGGCTGGAAATCCAGCGCACCCTGGTCCGCCGTGCGCAGCAGCTGCAGGTCCCGATCCTGGACTCGGTCTATATCACCGAGCTGCTGGTCGCCGAGGGGCGGATCTTCGGCGCCTACGGCTTCGACGTCAACGACGGCACCGGGTACCTGATCCATGCCGACGCGGTCATCCTGGCCGCCGGCGGCCACACCCGCATCTGGCGGCGCAGCAGCTCGCGGCGCGACGAGAACACCGGCGACGCCTTCCGCCTGGCCGTGGAGGCCGGTGCCCGGCTGCGCGATGCCGAGCTCGTACAATTCCACCCCTCGGGCATCATCGAACCCGAATCGGTGGCCGGGACCCTGGTCTCCGAGGCGGCCCGCGGCGAAGGCGGGATCCTGACCAACGCCCTGGGCGAACGCTTCATGGAGCGCTACGATCCCCAGCGCATGGAATTGTCCACCCGCGACCGGGTCGCCCTGGCCGCCTACACCGAGATCGCCGCCGGGCGCGGCACCGTCAAGGGCGGGGTCTGGCTGGATGTCTCGCACCTGCCCCGGGCCACCATCATGGAACGGCTGCCCCGGGTCTACCAGACGCTGCTCGAGGAGCAGATGCTGGACATTACCGAGCAGAAGATCGAGATCGCCCCGACGGCGCACTATTCCATGGGCGGGGTGCAGGTGGACCCGCTCACCCACGAGACGGCGGTCCCCGGCCTGTACGCGATCGGTGAAGCCTCCTCGGGCCTGCACGGGGCCAACCGGCTGGGCGGCAACTCGCTGATCGAGCTGCTGGTCTTCGGCCGGATCGTCGGGCAGGGAGCTGCCCGGTATTCGCGTGCGCTCACTTCCCAGCCGCGTTCGCAGGCGGCCATCGAGAAGGCGCGCGGGGAAGTGGACCGGCTGCTGGCCGCCGATGGGCAGGAAAATGTCCGGTCCCTGCAGCGGGCGATCCGCGACATCATGACCCAGCACGCCGGAGTCGTGCGCGAGGAGGCGGGGCTGAAGCTGGGGCTGGAGAAACTGGCAGAGGTCGAAGCGCGGATGGCGCGGGTGGGCATCCACCCGGACATCGCCGGCTACCAGGACCTGTGCCACGCCTTCGACCTGAAGTCCTCGGCTCTGGCCGCGCGCGCCACCTTGGAGTCGGCGCTGGAGCGCCGGGAAACCCGCGGCTGCCATAACCGCAGCGACTATCCGCACACCGATCCGCAGCTGCAGGTGAACCTCATCTGGTCGCCTGAGGGCATCACCCGTGAGCCGATCCCCGAAGTGCCTGCGGAAGTGGCCGCGCTGATCACCGAGGTATCGCAGGCAGGCAAGCTCGTGGAGTAACGAACCGGTGCGAACTTGCCAAGGCCCGGCGGCTGCGCTGAAACTGAGCTCAGTGGGCGACCGGCCAGGCGTGGGTGCCCTTCGCGAGTGGAGGATGAGATGGCCCATGTGGGGCTCGTATTCGTAGGACTGATTCTGAGTGTGAATGCGCTGGTGGGGCTGGGCCGGATTCCGGCCCGTTCGGCGGCGGTGCTCAACCTGATGGTCGGCGGGCTGCAGATCATGTTGCCGACCTTGATACTCAGCCAGGCAGGCAGCGACATCGCACTGGTCAATGCCACCTGGCCCAGCTACCTGTTCGGGATGACCTATCTGCTGGTCGGGTTCAACACCCTGTTCGGTTTCGACCCGGCCGCGCTGGGCTGGTTCAGCGCGTTCGTAGCCGCGATCGCGCTCTACAAGAGCGTGCTGTCCATCGGCCCGGACCCGCTGTTCGCGGTCATCTGGCTGGCCTGGGCGCTGATGTGGCTGGGCCTGTTCCTCTCCGACGGGCTGGGGCTGCGCCGGCTCGGCCCGGTCCAGGTGCCCGTGGCCACCGCATGGTTGATGCTCAGCGCCGGCATCCCGAGCAGCACCATCCCGGCGCTGTTCGCGCAGAACGAGCGGTGGTCCACGCCGCCGGCTGCGGGTTGGACCGCCCTCTGCGTGCTGGCCGCGGCCGCCGGATTCAGCTGCTGGAAAGCCCGCAGCACCTGGCGCTCCATGCAGGAGGCAGCCTAGCGCTTGCGCTGCACCCGGGCCTCGTCCCAGACCGGCTCGTCGGACTCGTAGACGGTGCCGTCGGAGCCGAAGACCAGGAAACGGTCGAAGCCGCGGGCGAACCAGCGGTCGTGGGTCACCGCCAGCACGGTGCCCTCGAACGCGTCGATGGCCCGTTCCAGCGCTTCGCCCGAATGCAGGTCCAAGTTATCGGTGGGTTCATCGAGCAGCAGCAGGGTCGCCCCGGACAGCTGCAGCAGCAGGATCTGGAACCGCGCCTGCTGGCCACCGGAGAGCGATTCGAACTTCTGCTCGGACTGCCCGGCCAGGCCGTAGCCATCCAGCGCGCCGGCTGCCGCCTCGCGCGGCATTCCGGAGCGGTGCTCGTCGCCGCGGTGCAGGATTTCGAGCAGGGTGCGGCCAAACAGGTCCGGGCGGCTGTGGGTCTGGGCGAAGTAGCCCGGGCGGATCCGGGCGCCGAGCTTCACCGTGCCGGCATGCGCCACCGGGGCGATCACCACATCGGACACCGGCAGGTGCTCGCGCTCCGGATCGGATCCGCCGGAGGCCAGCAGGCGCAGGAAGTGCGACTTGCCCGAGCCATTGGAACCCAGCACGCCCACGCGGTCGCCGAACCAGATTTCGGTATTGAAGGGCTTCATCAGCCCGGTCAGCTCGAGTTTTTCGGCCACGACTGCGCGCTTGGCGGTGCGCCCGCCCTTCAACCGCATCTGCACGTTCTGCTCCAGCGGGATCGCCTGCGGCGGGCCGGCCTCCAGGAACTTCTCCAGCCGGGTGGTGGCCGCCTGGTAGCGGTTGGCCATGTCGGAGCGGAACGCGGCCTTGGTCTTGTACATGTTGACCAGTTCCTTGAGCTTGGCGTGCTCCTCGTCCCAGCGCTTGCGCAGCTCTTCGAAGCGCTCGTTGCGCTCCTTGCGGGCTTCCACATAGGAGCCGAACGCGCCGCCGTGCACCCAGGCGGTGGCCCCGCCGTGGCCCGGTTCCAGGGTCACGATGCGGGTGGCGGCGTTGTCCAGCAGCTCGCGGTCGTGGCTGATGAACAGCACGGTCTTGTTGGAGCGGGACATGATCTCGTCCAGCCAGCGTTTGCCGGGCACGTCAAGGTAGTTATCCGGCTCGTCGAGCAGCAGCAGTTCGTCGTTGCCTTCGAAGAGCGCTTCGAGGACCAGGCGCTTCTGCTCGCCGCCGGACAGGGTGCGCGCCAGCCGGTCCCCGGCCTTGTCGAACCCGATGCCCAAGGCGGCCATGCAGACCTTGTCCCAGGTGGTTTCCAGCTCGTAGCCGCCGGCGTCGCCCCACTCGATGATCGCCTCGGCGTAGCGCATGTGCACTTTCTCGTCCTCGCTGGTGAGCATCTTGGCCTCGTACTCGGCGACCTTGGCGGCGGCCTGGGCCAAAGCCGGTGCGGCGGTGGACAGCAGCAGGTCCTTCACCGTGGAGTCGTCGCGCACCTGCCCGACGAACTGGCGCATGATGCCCAGGGTGCCGGTGCGGTTGATGGAGCCTTCGTCGGCCTTCAGGTCTCCTGCGATGATCTTGAACAGGGTTGTCTTGCCGGTGCCGTTGGGTCCGATCAGCGCGGTCTTGGAGCCGGCGGTGACCTTGAAGGCCGCGCCGCCCAGAAGCTGGGTGCCGTCGGAAAGGAAATACTGGATGTCTGTCACGTCTATATGGGCCACCTGGCAATCCTATCGGGTAGATTGCCGAACATGCAGATCACAGTAGAAATCTACGGAGCGCTCCATGCCTGCTGCCATTCAGCGTTTTCGGTAGGCGATCACGTGCGCTGGCAGCTGGCCCAGGTGCGCAATGGGCGCGGGGAAATTTCCTTCGAGCTCGATGACCACGGCACCTTCGATGGCACCGGGGTGCCGGTGGCAGCAATCGCCGCCCGGGTGGTGCGCATCCAGTACCGGGATCATGATCGTGCGGCGAAGGCCGGGGGACTGGCAGGTGGCCCTGTCCCGGTGGTCGATACCCTGCATGTTCCCGAAGGCACGGATTTCGACCACGACTGGATCGTGGTGGGGCTGGAAGTAGCGGATCCGAAGAGCCTTCCGCCGCTGGCCGACTGGGATGAGGGCGCGCCCCTGCCTGGTGGCGCGCCCCGCGGCGGCTAGTTGTACTTGTAGAACCCTTCGCCGGCCGCCGCGCCGAGCTTGCCCTGGTCGATGTACTGGGTCTTGAGCAGCTCGGCGAACTTCTGGCTGGTTGCATCGCCTGCACGGGAAATGTTGTAGGCGGTGTTCAGCCCCACGATGTCGTAGATCTCGAACGGACCATGCGGAGCCCCGGTGCCCAGCTTCCAGGTCTTGTCGATGGTCTGCGCATCGGCGACCCCGTTGACCAGCAGGTGGCTGGCGGACTGCAGGAAGGGGACCAGCAGCGAGTTCAGCACGTAGCCCGGCTGCTCCTTGAGCACCCGGATCGCGACCAGCCCGGTACGCTCGGCGAAGTCGACCACTGCTTCGTAGGCTTCGGGGGTGGTTGCTGGTGTGCCCATGACTTCGCCGGTGTTGTTGGACCAGATGCGGTTGGCGTAGTGCAGGGCGAGGAATTGTCCGGGGCGGCCAGTGAATTCGGCGATATTCGAGGGCAGCAGGGTCGATGAATTGGTGGCGAATATGGCTTGTTCGGGGGCCAGCACGGCCAGCTTCCGGTAGGTCTGCGCCTTGATCTCCAGATTCTCGGGCACCGCCTCGATGACCAGGTCGGCCTCCCGCACCGCGTCGGCCAGATCGCTGGTCAGTTCGATGGACTCGCGGGCGGATTGGGCCTTCTGCGGGTTCCCGAAGTACTGGGCGTACTGCGCAACCAGGGCATCCAGCCGCTGGTTTGCGGCGGCCAGCGCTTGCTCGCTGATGTCGTAGCCGATGACGGGCAAGCCGTGGTAGGCGGTTTGGAAGATGATTTGTGTGCCGAGCACGCCAGTGCCCAGAACGGTGATGCGTTGCAGTTCCATGATTCTCCTTGGGGTACAGCTTCACTCTCCGCTTTTAGTTGCGCAATTTCAACTAAGTGTGAGCGGGAGAACGCCCGACACCTGCTGGTTGGCTGCCAGTTGCCGAAGATTCACCTTCTGGCTAGGTGGTGCTGGAACTCTTGGGGAGTCATCCGCAACCAGCATGGGGGAGAACTACGTGCACCGCATATCCAAGAAGGCCCCGGGAGTCCTGGCCGCCGCCGTCATCGCCGCGAGCCTGTCGCCGCTAGCCGCCGCCGCGGACCCGGGGGAGTACTTCGAACGCGAGGCCACCTACCCGGTCTACCAGAACCATCCCGAGGGCGCCGCGGCCCAGACCGCCGCAGAAATCTCCACCGTATCGGCGGACGGCAACACGCTGATCTACTCCGATGCGCTCTCGCGCAGCGTCGGCTTCCTGGACATTTCCAACCCTGCCGAACCGAAGGGCCTGGGCCTGCTGGGCCTGCACCAGCTGGGCAGCGCCGAGGACGAGCCCACCAGCGTGGCCGCCCACGGCGACTACGTGTTCGTGGTGGTGAACACCTCGGCCAGCTACAGCGACCCCTCGGGGCGGGTGGATGTGGTGCGGATTGCCGACCGCACGCTGGTGCACAGTTTTGCGCTGCCAGGCCAGCCCGATTCCATCGCGCTGTCCGCCGACGGCGCCTACGCGGGCATCGCCATCGAGAATGAACGCGACGAGGATGCCGGCGAAGGCGCGCTGCCGCAAGCCCCGGCCGGATCGATCGCCATCATGGACCTGCAAGGCGCGGACCCGGCCGGCTGGAAGCTGCGCGAAGTCCCGCTCACCTCCGGTTCCCGCACCGAACCGATTGCGCTGCCGCTGCTGGCCGCGGCCGGTCTCGACACCCCGCAAGACCCCGAGCCCGAGTACGTCACGATCAACGGGAAGAACCAGCTGGCGGCAACCCTCCAGGAAAACAACGGCGTGGTGCTGGTGGACCTGGCCTCGGGCGGGATTACCGGCGCCTTCAGCACCGGGACCGTGGATCTGGCGGGGATCGACACCGAAAAGGACGGCGTGCTCGATCCCAGCGGGGAGCTGAAGGGCGTGCCGCGCGAGCCCGATGCCATCGGCTGGATCCAGGATCGCTACCTGGCCACGGCCAATGAGGGCGACTGGAAGGGCGGCAGTCGCGACTTCACGATCTTCGACTCCGCCACCGGCGAAGCGGTATGGGACGCCGGCAATGGCTTCGAGCGCCTCGCGCTGTCCCAGGCCTTGTTCCCGGAGCAGCGCGCAGGCAAGAAGGGGGTTGAGCCCGAGGGCCTGGCCATCGCCGAATTCGGCGGCGTGGACTACGGCTTCATCGCGGCCGAACGCGGGAACTTCGTGGCCGTGTACGACCTGTCCGAGCCATCCAGCCCGCGCTATCTGCAAAGCTTGCCGACTACCAACGGCCCGGAAGGGATCTTGCCGATCCCCGGGCGCAACCTGCTGGCCATCGCCTCGGAAACCGATGAGGGCCGGGTGCGCTCGGCGGTGTCCCTGTACTCCTTCGGCGCCGCCGCGCCGCAGTTCCCGCAGCTGTCCTCGGATGCCGCCGATCCGGTGCCTTTCGGTGCGCTCAGCGGGCTGTCGGCCAACCCGGCCGATGCTTCGCAGCTCTTCGTGGTCAGCGACAACGCGTACCAGCCGCGCATCTACACCCTGGAAACCGGGACCCCGGCCACCGTTGATTCCTCGATGGCGGTCACCTCGGCCAGCGTCGAACTGGATCTGGAAGGCATTGCCGCGCGCGCAGACGGCGGATTCTGGGCCGCCCATGAAGGGGAAACCGGGGCGGAAAACCTGCTGGTGCGCATCGACGCGGCCGGTGCGGTGCAGGAAGAAATCGCGCTGCCTGCACTTTCAGGGCTGGGCAAGCACGGGCTGGAAGGCATCGCCGCGACCGGCTCCGGGAAGCAGGAAGAAGTGGTGTTCGCGGTGCAGCGCGAACTGCCCGGCGAGGACGTCGTCCGCCTGGGCAAATACCTCCCGTCCACCGGCGAGTTCAGCTGGTACGGCTACCAGCTGGACCCGGCATCCGACGGTGCATGGAATGGACTGTCGGAAATCACCGCGCTGCCCGATGGCTCCTACGCGGTGATCGAGCGCGATAACCAGGTGGGGCCGGACGCCAAGCACAAGGCGGTCTACCAGTTCCGGCTTCCGCAGGCCCAGGCAGGAGAAGTGCCGCTGGTGCAGAAGAAGCTGGCGGCCGATGTGCTGCCGGTCCTGCAGGAAACCAGCGGCTGGACCCAGGAGAAGCTGGAGGGGCTGGCTGTAGCCGATGGCCAGGTCTACGTGGTGACCGATAACGATGCGGTGGATGAGGCCACCGGCGAGACCGTCTTCGCGAACCTCGGTGCGGCGGATGAAGTGTTCGATCTGGCCGGCCAGGCACCCAGCGAGGAGCCCGGCGAAGAAGAGGGCAAGGACCAGGACGAAGAGCTAGCCGCGGAACCAACCCGGAACCCGTCGCCGCAGCCGAGCGGGGAATTCCCTGCGCAGGTCCCGGAGCCGACCCGGGAAGCCGGCCAGTCCCAGGCACCCCAGGCGCCGCAGGAGACGCGGCCAGCCCGGCCGGAAGCCGGCGAAGAGCTCGCAGCCACCGGTGCGAACAGCTTCTGGCTGATTCCGGTGGGTGCAGTGATCGCGCTGCTCGGCGCCGCGGCGGCCCTCAAGACCGCACGGGCCCGGGCGAAGTAGGCCGCGCGGCAGGAACCGGGAAAACAGCGAAGGCGTGGCACCTATGCAGGTGCCACGCCTTCGGGATTGACAGCTAGTTCTTCTTCTGCGAAATCACGACCGCGGCCACGATGGCGATGATCAGCGAGATGACCAGGAACTTGCCGCCATTGCCGGACTTCTTGTCCTGGGCGGCGAGGTTCTTCTGGGCGGCCTGCACAGCGCTCTCCACCGAGGCGCGGGCACGCTTGGCGGCCTTGGAATTCCCGCCGACATTCTCGATCAGGTTGGCGCCGGCCTTGCTGATGGCTTCGGTGTTGACACCGGAGACGGCCTCGTTCCAGCCGCCACGGATTTCCTTCGGCAGCTCTTCCTTGGCAGCTTTGGCGAGTTTCGCCAGCGACTTTTCAACTTGCTTCAAGCTCTTGGCAGTCTTCGACATGTTGTTCCTCTCTGATGGACCTTGAGTCTGGTGGACCTTGAGGTCTCAGCTCCCAGCCTAGCCAGCCGGGGGTGGGCACTCAAGGCCGCGCCGTTGCGCTGACTGCGAACTGGGAATTTACTGGGAGGCTGCGGGCGGGCGCAGCTTGCGAATGCGGGTCCGCAGCGCGCTGAGCAGGCACAGCAGCATCAGTATCGCCGCGATCGAAAGCACCGTGGCAAACCCGGGAGAGGTGGCGTGGCCGGTGTAGCGATCCACGATGATCCAGCCGATCACCCACAGCGCGCCGGCGTTCAGGTAGATCCCCATGGGATTCTTGAAGCTCACCGCGCTGAGGAACAGCGCCAGGAGCAGCACCGACAGGGCACAGGCGCCCTTGAACATCAGGGAGCTGGCGTCGGCCCCGGACAAGGCGGCGAAGGCGACAGTTTCGGCCAGCACGATCACCGAAAGCCACCCGGTGAACAGCCCGAAACTGGCGCGGGTAATCCACCGGTCCACTTGCTGCAGGGCAGGGGTCTTGCCGATCATCACCACGATGCGGATCAGCAATGCCAGCAGGAGCAGGCCGAACACCAGCGAGGTGCCGATGCGGTCGCGCTCCAAGAACGCCACCCACAGCGCATTGCACAGCACCGCGCCGAGCACCCAGGGGCGCAGCCGGCGATGGAACCCGGTGCGTTCTTGCGGCAGGCATTGCCAGATCGCGTAGAACGCCACTGCGGCCATCAGCCCGAACCAGGGCAGCTGCCCGATGCGCGGCACCGAGGTGACGGTGGCGTCCTGCCCCATCCACCCGCCGGCGAGTGTTTCCAGCCCGGCGGCGGAAAGCACCGCCCACGCCGCCCAGCCCAAGCCGAGCAGGATGATGGCGGCATAACCGCCGGTAACCAGCCTTCTTTTCACGATTCCGAAGGTACCACGCCGCCAGGGTTAAAACCGTTCGCCACGGTTAGAGTGGAGCCATGACAGATCTTTGGGTACGCCGTGCCATTTCCCTGCTCGACGCTGACGCGAACCGCAGCGCCGACACCCACCTGCATCGCTTCGAACTTCCCGCCCACTGGGGGATCGAGCTCTATTTGAAGGACGAGTCGGTGCACCCCACCGGTTCGCTCAAGCACCGGCTGGCGCGCTCGCTGATCCTCTACGGGCTGGTCAACGGGAAGATCGACGAAGGCACCACGCTGGTGGAGGCCTCCAGCGGATCCACGGCCGTTTCCGAAGCGTACTTCGCGCGGATGCTGGGGCTGGACTTCATCGCGGTGGTGCCCAAATCCACCAGCGGCGAGAAGATCGAGCTGATCGAGTTCTACGGCGGGCGCTGCCACCTGGTGGACGCGGCCGGCCAGGTCGATGAGGCGGCCCGCGCGCTGGCGGCCGAAACCGGCGGCTACTACCTGGACCAGTTCACCTATGCCGAGCGGGCGACGGATTGGCGCGGGAACAATAACATTGCCGAGTCGGTGTACGCGCAGATGGCCGCCGAAGCCCACCCGATCCCCAGCTGGATCGTGGTCGGCGCCGGGACTGGTGGCACCAGCGCCACCTTCGGGCGCTATGCGCGCTACAAGCGGCACGAAACCAGGATCTGCGTGGGCGATCCGGAAGGCTCCTCCTTCTACGGGGGATGGCGCACCGGGGACATGGGCTACGCGACGGGGCAGGGATCGCGCATCGAGGGGATCGGCCGGCCCAGCGTGGAACCGAGCTTCGTGCCAGGGGTAATCGACCAGATGGTGCAGGTGCCCGATGCCGCCTCGCTGGCAGCCATGCATTTCCTGCGCGCCAAGACCCGCTACTTTGCCGGCGGCTCCACCGGGACCAACCTCTACGCGGCGTTCGGAATCATCGCCCAGATGCTCGAACGCGGCGAGCAGGGCTCGGTGGTGACGCTGATCTGCGACTCCGGCGAGCGCTACGCGAACACCTACTACAACGAGCAGTGGGTGGCCGAGCAGGGCTTGGACCTGGAGCCCTACGCCGCGCAGCTGGAGCGCTTCATCCAGACCGGGGCCTGGAGCTAGCTGCCACGCAGGGCGGGCATGAGCCCGGCCCGCTTCTTGCGCTGGTGCACCGAGAAGTAGCCCAGGCCCGCTTCGCCGGCCACGAAGCGCCGTTGGGAGCGGGCGGGCAGGTAGATGATGTCGCCGATGGCCAGCTCGATGGATCCGCTGGCGGTATGCAGCACCCCGGAGCCGGCGAAGACGTGCAGCACCACGTCCAGCTCCGGGCCCTGGTGCTCCCCGATCTCTCCGGACGGGGCCAGCGAGATCACGTTGGCGTCGAGGTCGCGCTGCCCGGGTTCCAGCTTCCAGATCGCTCCGTTGGTTTTTCCGGCGGCCAGCTCGGTGGTATTGGCCATGCGGCGCGGTTCGGGCATCGTCTCTCCTTGAAGTTCTCTGCTGCAGCTTCCAGCCTATCCAATGGCGGGCAACGCCCCGGTCCACCCGGCGGTGACGCGGTGCGTGCCGAACTGAGCCAGTTGGCCACGCGGCCGCTCATCCTGGCCATGGCACTGGGAGCGCTGGTCAACGGGGGCACCTTCGCGGCGTTCACCTTCATTGCGCCGGTTGCGGCTATCACCGCCGGCGTGGCCGAGGGATGGGTTTGGGCCGCGCTGGTCCTGTTCGGGCTCGGATCCTTCCTCGGCGTAAACAGCGCAGGGCGGCTATCGGATCGGCGACCGGGCCTGGTGCTCTTCTCCGGAGGACCGCTGCTGCTGGCCGGTTGGGTCGTGTTGGCTTGGACCGCGTCGCATCCCATGGCGCTGCTCTGCCTTGTCTTCATCCAGGGTTTCCTGATTTTCGGCGTCGGCAGCACCGTGATTGCGCGGGTGCTCTACGCGGCATCGGCATTGGCGGCGGCCGCTCCCTTGGCCATGCTGCTGAGCCGGCGCATGCTGTTGGATACCACGGCTGGCTCCCATCGATGACCCGCCGCGGCGCGCTTCGCCCACAGGCCCCGGGACGCCGGGAAAGAAAGCGCGGTGGACCTGGGTGCACCGGTGCGGGGTAGCCGGCGTTGCCCCGTAATTTGCGCTCGTTGCGTGCGCCACCTGCCGGTGTGTTGGGAGGAACCTGCGGCAGCGTCAAAAACCCATGACACAAGGTGGCTGGCGCAGTAGGGTGAAGAATAGACCCACTGGAAAATTGTGTGCAGGAGGAATGTTTTGCCTACCGTAGCCGACCACCTGATTGAACAGCTCGATACCCAGGGAGTGCGCCGGATTTACGGCCTTCCGGGGGATTCCCTGAACGGCTTGACCGATTCATTGCGGGAGAACGGGCGGATCGAATGGGTCCACCACCGCCATGAGGAAGCCGCTGCCTTCGCCGCGGCGGCCGAAGCCGGAATCACCGGAGAGCTGACGGTATGCGTCGGCTCTTGCGGTCCGGGGAACCTGCACCTGATCAACGGGCTGTACGACGCGAACCGCTCGCGCGTGCCGGTGCTGGCGATTGCAGCGCACATCCCTACCGAGGAGATCGGTTCCAACTACTTCCAGGAGACCCACCCAGTGGAAGTCTTCCGTGGCTGCTCGGTCTATGCCGAACAGGTTTCCGACCCCAAACAGATGCCGCGCATGCTGCGCATTGCGATGCGCGAGGCCATCGAGAAGCGCGGCGTGGCAGTACTGGTGATTTCCGGCGATGTCGCGTTGGCGGAGATGGAACGCACGCCCACCCAGGAAATCACCAAGACCAACCCGCGGGTGCTGCCCAATGAAGACGAGCTGGAGCGTACCGCAGAGATCCTCGAAGGCTCGCGCAAGGTCACCATTCTGGCTGGTGCGGGCGTGGCAGGAGCTCATGACGAGGTGATCGCGTTGGCTGGCAAGCTCGGGGCGCCGATCGTGCATGCGATGCGAGGCAAGGAGCATATCGAGTACGAGAACCCCTTCGATGTGGGCATGACGGGCCTGCTGGGTTTCGCTTCGGGCGCCAAGGCGATTGCCGAATGCGACGTGCTCCTGATGCTGGGCACCGACTTCCCCTACCAGCAGTTCTACCCGCAGGACGCGATCATCATCCAGGTGGATATCCGCGGCGAGCAGATCGGCAAGCGCACCCGGGTGGACATCCCGCTGGTGGGCACCGTGAAGGACACCGCGGCGGCTCTGGATGCGCTGCTGCCGGTGCAGACCCACCGCAAGCACCTGGAGACAGCGGTGGAGCATTACCGCAAGACCCGTACGAAGCTCGACGAGCTCGCCACGCCCTCCAAGCCGGGTGCTGCAATCCATCCGCAGTATCTGGCCCGGCTGATCGACCAGCACGCAGATGAGGATGCGATTTTCACCGCCGATGTGGGATCCCCGGTGATTTGGGCGGCCCGCTACCTGACCATGACCGGCAAGCGACGGGTGCTCGGCTCCTTCAACCACGGTTCCATGGCCAACGCACTGTGCCATGCCCTGGGCGCCCAGGCAATTGACCGGCAGCGCCAGGTTATCGCCTTCGCCGGGGACGGCGGATTGGCCATGATGCTCGGTGAGCTGCTGACCGCCACGCAGAACAAGCTGCCGATCAAGATCGTGGTGTTCAACAACTCCTCGCTGAATTTCGTGGAACTGGAAATGAAGGCCGCCGGGTTCGTCACCTACGCCACCGATCTGCACAACCCCGACTTCGGGGCCGTGGCTACCGCCTCGGGGCTCAAGGGCTACCGGGTAGATGATTCGGCGCAGCTTGAAGCCACGGTGCAAGAATTCCTGGCCCATGACGGTCCTGCGCTGCTGGATGTAGTGACCGACCGCCAGGAGATGTCGATGCCACCGGAAATCAAGTTGGAACAAGCCAAGGGATTTGCCTTGTATGCCATACGCACCGTGCTCTCCGGGCGTGGCGACGAGCTGCTGAATCTGGCTAAAACCAATTGGCGGCAATTGTTCTAGCCCTTTTATGCCTATGCTTGTTGCTGGTGCCCTTGGCACCAGCAACACGTTTGTGACATCAAGAAAGTTGGCGCTTTGGCTTCGCAACCTGCCGCTACCCACGCGGCCACCATCGAGGATTTCACCCGCAACCTGGCTGCTGTCAACCAGAAGATCGCCGCGGCGGCGCTGGCCGCCGGCCGCGACGCTGGCTCGGTTCGGCTGCTGCCGGTCACCAAAACCATCGATTTCGATCGCTTGGCATTGGCCATTGCTGCCGGTGTGGACACGCTGGGGGAGAACAAGGTCCAAGAGGCCCAAGGCAAGTACGAGCACTTCTGCGAGGATTTCCCGCACCTGCGTTATGCGATTATCGGTCCCTTGCAGACCAACAAGGCGAAGTTCGTGGCGAAGTTCGCTGATGAATTCCATGCCTTGGACTCGCTGAAACTGGCACAGACCCTGCAACGCCGTTTGGAGGCAGAGGATCGGACGCTTGAAGTCTTCATCCAGGTCAATACCTCCGGCGAGGAAAGCAAATCAGGCATCGAAGCTGCCGGGGCAGCGGACTTGCTTGGCGGCTTGGCGCCGCTGGATCGCTTGACACCAGTGGGCTTGATGACCATGGCCGCAAATACCAAGGACGAAGCATCCATCCGTGGCAGCTTTGCGTTGCTGCGCGAAACCCGTGACCAATTGCAACAGGATGCTCCTGAAAGCTTCCAGCACCTGTCCATGGGCATGAGCGGCGACTACGAGCTGGCCATCGCCGAGGGGGCCACCGTCGTGCGTGTAGGCCAGGGAATCTTCGGTGCCCGCGCCTACCCGGCCTAAGACGCTTCTGCGTCGCCACTGAGCTTCGTTGCAAGGGCAGCTGGCAAATCGCCAGCTGCCCTTGCTGCGCGTTCTCCACAGCCGGTCGTGCGTCGGCCAAACTGTGGGTGCCAGGGGCGACACTACATGTAGTGGTGCACACCGTGTACCCCGAACTACATGGAGGGTGCAGAACACGCCGACGAACATCTCACAAGAAGAATTTTTAACCCACAGCGGACTTCTGCCAACCTGTGGACAAAGGTCTCGAGTCCGCGAGAAATCGCGGTTTAATCGGGGGTTAATATCCACAGTTCCTGTGGACGTTGCCGTGGATGAATGACATACTTGTAATACATCATGTTGTGGCCGCTTGACCCGCCAAACACAAGATGTAGTATTGAACCCGTCGGTGCGGCTCGCACCAGAAGCACCTCGAAACAGTGGTTTTGAGGCATCCGAGAGGATGGCTAGGACTTTTCCGAAAATCCGGGATCTTAGCCGAAACAAAGACTTTTTAAAGGGGATCAGGGACATGGCCATCACGGTTTACACGAAGCCTTCCTGCGTTCAGTGCAACGCTACGTACCGCGCGCTGGATAAGAAGGGTGTCGAGTACAACAAGGTAGACATCTCTCAGGATGCGGCAGCCTTGGAGCACGTTCGTGGCTTGGGCTACATGCAGGCACCTGTCGTAATCACCGATGACGATCACTGGTCGGGCTTCCGCCCAGACAAGATCGAGCTGCTGGCTCCAGCCAACTAATCAAGAATTCCATCCGCTAGCTTGTAGTGGAGGCGAAAAGCAATGTCACCTGCAGCGCTTGCCGATAGGCAACATGCTGAGGCCCAGGAACCGCTGGAACTCACCGATTCGAAACTGATCTATTTTTCATCTGTTTCGGAGAACACCAAGCGTTTCGTGGACAAACTTGAGATGGATGCCGCACGGATTCCGGTCTATGCGACCGAACCGCAGCTGATCTCAACTGCACCATACGTGCTGCTCATACCCACTTATGGCGGAGAGCGTGGCAAGCGCTCGATCATGCCGCAGATCATGAAGTTCCTGCGGCATGAAGCGAACCGCGTGAATCTTCGCGGCGTGATCGGTGCAGGGAACACAAACTTTGGCGAGTACTACTGCATTGCGGCAAAACGCATTGCCGAGAAATGCAACGTACCCGTGCTTTACACATTCGAAATTATGGGAACCTCAGAAGACGTTCTCAACGTCAAAGAAGGGCTTGAAACCTTTTGGACACCAGCGTCGCAGAACCGGCAGCAACGATGAATAGCTCAAAGGAGCTCCCAGCCCAGTTCCAGGGCTTGAGCTACAACGACCTCAACGCCATGCTGAACCTTTACGGACCAGATGGAAAGATCCAGTTTGAGGTGGACCGCTACGCGGCTCGCCAGTACTTCTTGGACCACGTGAACAACAACACCGTGTTCTTCCATGACCTCGATGAGAAGCTTGAATATCTGGTCAAGCACGAGTACTACGAGCGTGAAACCCTCGATCAGTACTCGATGAACTTCATCCGGGATTTGTTCAAGCACGCCTTCGGCAAGAAGTTCCGTTTCGAAACCTTCTTGGGCGCCTTCAAGTTCTACACCTCGTACACGCTGAAGACCTTCGATGGCAAGCGCTACCTGGAACGCTACGAAGACCGCGTATGCATGGTTGCCCTGCACCTGGCACGTGGCGATGAAAAGCTGGCCATGCACCTGGTCGATGAAATCATTGAAGGCCGCTTCCAGCCTGCCACCCCAACCTTCCTGAACGCCGGCAAAGCACAGCGTGGCGAACTCGTCTCCTGCTTCCTGCTGCGCATCGAAGACAACATGGAATCGATTGCCCGCGCAGTCAACTCGTCGCTTCAGCTGTCCAAGCGCGGAGGTGGCGTTGCCCTGTCGCTGACCAACCTGCGTGAGCACGGTGCGCCGATCAAGCAGATCGAGAACCAGTCTTCCGGCGTCATCCCGGTGATGAAGCTTCTTGAAGATTCCTTCTCCTATGCAAACCAGCTCGGTGCACGCCAGGGCGCAGGTGCCGTTTACCTGAACGCACACCACCCGGATATCTACCGCTTCTTGGACACCAAGCGCGAAAACGCTGATGAGAAGATCCGTATCAAGACCCTGTCCTTGGGTGTTGTTATTCCGGATGTCACCTTCGAGCTGGCTCGCAAGAACGAAGACATGTACCTGTTCAGCCCGTACGACGTCGAGCGCGTCTATGGCGTACCGTTCAGCGAAATCTCCGTCACCGAGAAGTACTACGAGATGGTAGACGACGCTCGGATCAAGAAGACGAAGATCAGCGCCCGCGAGTTCTTCCAGACCCTGGCCGAGATCCAGTTCGAGTCCGGTTACCCGTACATCATGTTCGAAGACACCGTGAACAAGGCCAACCCGATTGCCGGCCGCATCACCATGTCGAACCTGTGCTCGGAAATCCTCCAGGTTTCCTCCGCTTCGGAGTTCTCTGACGACCTGAGCTACAAGACCGTCGGCAAGGACATCTCCTGCAACCTCGGTTCGATGAACATCGCCAAGGCCATGGACGGCAAGGATCTGGCTACCTCGGTAGACATCGCCATCCGTGCCCTGAGCGCAGTCTCGGACATGTCCTACATCGCCTCGGTTCCTTCGATTGCTGACGGCAACAGCAAGTCGCACGCCATCGGCCTGGGCCAGATGAACCTGCACGGCTTCCTGGCCCGCGAGCACATCTACTACGGCTCCGAAGAAGGCATCGACTTCACGAATATCTACTTCTACACGATCCTGTTCCATGCACTGACTGCATCGAACAAGATCGCCATGGAGCGCGGCGAGACCTTCGATAACTTCGAGAACTCGAAGTACGCCTCGGGTGAATTCTTCGACAAGTACACCGAGCAGGAATGGGTTCCAGCTACCGAGCGCGTCCGCGAGCTGTTCGACGGCATGCAGATTCCTACCCAGGAAGACTGGAAGGCGCTGAAGGCTTCTGTCATGGAGCACGGCATCTACAACCAGAACTTGCAGGCAGTTCCTCCCACCGGTTCGATCTCGTACATCAACAACTCGACTTCCTCGATCCACCCGGTCGCAGCGAAGATCGAGATCCGCAAGGAAGGTAAGATCGGCCGCGTTTACTACCCGGCTCCTTACATGAACAACGAGAACATCGACTTCTACGAAGACGCTTACGAAATCGGCTACGAGAAGATCATTGACACCTACGCTGCCGCAACCCAGCACGTAGACCAGGGCCTGTCGCTGACCTTGTTCTTCAAGGACACTGTCACCACCCGTGACATCAACAAGGCTCAGATCTACGCATGGCGCAAGGGCATCAAGAGCCTGTACTACATCCGCCTTCGCCAGCTTGCGCTGGAAGGCACCGAGGTTGAAGGCTGCGTTTCCTGCGCACTGTAAGACCTTGATCCATTGACCGGTTAGCCGGGCAATGGCATCACGCAACAGCTGCCGCATGGTTTCGTCCAACGGCAGCTGTTGCATATCAAAACGACCTCAGATCGTGTCAGCGATCTGACAATAACTTGGGGCCTTGCTGTACAGGTGGCGTTCGAAAGAACGGTAGAGTTGTAAGCAAAGTTCTTAATACGATTTAGCTTTTCGATGAGGGGCAATGACCGAGAAGATTCAGCTCACCAACAAGGTTGAGGCAATCAACTGGAACCGTATCCAGGACGACAAGGACGTAGAGGTCTGGAACCGTCTCGTCAATAACTTCTGGCTGCCGGAGAAGGTGCCGCTGTCCAACGACATCCAGTCGTGGGGAACCCTGACCGAAGACGAGAAGCTGCTGACCATGCGCGTCTTCACCGGTCTGACCCTGCTTGATACCTTGCAGGGCACCGTTGGCGCTGTTTCGCTGATTCCAGATGCGATCACCCCACACGAAGAAGCCGTGTACACCAACATTGCCTTCATGGAATCGGTACACGCAAAGAGCTACTCCTCGATCTTCTCGACCTTGGCATCGACCAAGGAAATCGACGAAGCCTTCCGCTGGTCCACTGAAAATGTGAACCTGCAGAAGAAGGCTCAGATCATTGAGAGCTACTACCACGGCGAAGATCCACTGAAGCGCAAGATTGCTTCGACCCTGCTCGAATCGTTCTTGTTCTACTCGGGCTTCTACCTGCCAATGCACTGGTCCTCGCATGCGAAGCTGACCAACACTGCAGACCTGATCCGCCTGATCATCCGCGACGAAGCTGTTCACGGTTACTACATCGGATACAAGTTCCAGAAGGGTCTGGAAAACGAGACCGAGGAGCGCAAGCAGGAGCTGAAGGACTACACCTTCGAGCTGATGTATGAACTGTACGAAAATGAAGTCCAGTACACCCACGATCTCTATGATCCGGTAGGCCTGTCCGAGGACGTCAAGAAGTTCTTGCACTACAACGCCAACAAGGCGCTGATGAACCTGGGCTATGAGGCAATGTTCCCGTCGACCGTGACCGACGTGTCGCCAGCGATTTTGGCTGCGTTGAGCCCGAACGCTGATGAGAACCACGACTTCTTCTCCGGCTCCGGTTCGTCGTACGTGATCGGCAAGGCAGTGAACACCGAAGACGAAGACTGGGATTTCTAATCTAGAAAATCTTCAGCCTAATTGGTGATGGCCAGCAGGCCTGGACTCATGCAGAGTCCGGGCCTGCTGGCATTTAAACAGTTCCGAACTTGACGTATCCGGCTGGGCTAACGGTACGTCAGCGGTGTACCGAGCAAGAACTTGGGGCTCCTGTGGTGTTGGAACCGCCAATAGTTATCACGTGCGAACCCGGTGCGTGGACAAATGTCCCGTTTGCGCGGTGAGCAGCGGTTATGAAATCTGGAGTTCGTTCTCGCAGTATCCCCATTGAGTCAAGGACAACCGCCAGATCGCGGGGAATTATGGCTTGGGCGGAAGCAACCTGGCCCGCAACCGCAGATGAACGCGAACTGGCGAGATTTCGCAGGTATCGTGAGCAATGGGGTTTGACTAGCATCCACGCGAGTCCAGCCTCTTACGGCAAAAACTCCTTCGGCCACAAAAGCAGAAGAGAGCGACCTCAGCACGGCGGCCGAATAATCAGATCGCTGCATCATTATGGTTCTCTGCCAAAGCAAGAATGGGGGTCCAAATGCCTAGCTTGTCAGGCAAACTGGAGCGATTGAAACACCAATTATCGGGGCTTGGCGAGGTCTTTATTGTGCCTCCTGCTGAAGATGGATACGTATTCTTGCGGTATGCGGACTCCCAAGAGCTATATGCATTCGACTGCACTTTCGAAGAAGTGCTCAATCACGCGGTTCAATCTGGTGGCGAAGAGTTCTGGCCTCAACTGGAACCATTTGAAGCTCAAGTGGCGCTCTTCGCGGTGCACGTCATGGAAACGATCGAGACTGCGCCGGACAAGGCACGTATTTTGAGCTTTGGAGGCAGTGGTCTTGAGGCAGCGAAAGGTAAGCTGCCTGCGGCAGCGATTCGTGAAAACGAGTAACTTGAGTAGGCGTAATAGCAATCTCGGTATGCTTCCACAGAAGCATGCGTCGCCGTTGCCCTATTCGAGAGGACCGATCTCACATACGGGTCCGAAATTTTGCGCCTTCGCCGACGGCTCAGCCAAACTGGGGTCTGAAGACCGCGAGATGGACTCCAATCCGGAGCCGCAGAGGTGTTCGCTGTTGATGTGAACCGTGAACTTAAAGTGGGACTGTCTGCTGACCCGGCAGAGCGATACGCCAGTATTATTCGAGCGTCGAAAGATGCGGATCCGCAATCAAGGTGAGTTACCTAGCCCATTGAATTGGAAATTCATGGGGATGCGACCACTCCGGCTATAGCCCAGCTTCGGTGGGTCCATAGTTATGCACAGCGGCGCAATCAACGCTCGGAGATAAATAGTAGATACTTAGACAGTACAGGTAGCTATAAATGCGGGGGAGTCAATGTGCAGATCGAATCCACTTCGGATGAACAGCGTTCATTGGACGACCAGCAGATTCAGCGGATTCGACGCAAGTCGATTTCCGTCCTCGCTGCGGGACAAATTCTTGGAGGTCTAGGCGGTGGCGCAACCCTGACTTTGGGGTCGCTGCTGATCGTAAGCATTTCCGGACTCGATGCATTGGCTGGCATGGCCGCGACCATGAATACTTTAGGTGCTGCCATCATGGCGTTGCCTTTGGCATTGCTTGCCCAGAAGTTCGGCCGGCGTATTTCGCTGTCGACCGGCGCATTGCTGGCAGCCAGCGGTGTTGTCGTCATCATTGCCGCAGCTTTTCTGAGATACTGGCCGTTGCTGCTGCTTGGAATGCTGGTTCTGGGAACAGGTTCGGCAATGAACCTCCAATCTCGATTCGCCGCCACCGACTTGTCCACCACGGCTACTCGAGGCCGTGACCTTTCCCTGGTTGTGTGGTCAACAACTGCGGGTGCAGTCATCGGCCCGAATTTATTTGAACCTGGAGAAGAGCTAGCGCAGTTCATTAGCCTTCCACCGTTTACCGGTGGCTTTCTTATTGCGATGTGCGCCCAGCTGGTAGGGGTTCTTGTTTATTGGCTGGGCTTGCGTCCCGATCCGTTGCAGATCGCACAGCGTCAGGCGGCTGCCCAAGCGAGTGAGGTTCAGCTTCGCCGCCGCGGCTGGAGCATCCTAAGAAACACTTCTGCTGCCAGGCATGCCGTGCTTACCGTCGCCTTGACTCATCTTTATATGGTGTCCATGATGTCGATGACTCCAATTCACATGCAGCATCAAGGGGCAAGCCTCACGCTCATCGGGATCACCATTTCGGTCCATGTTGCGGGGATGTATGCGCTCTCACCAGTCTTTGGCTGGCTCACAGATATGCTAGGTCCACGAACGGTCATCTTTACCGGGCAGGCGTTGCTAGTTACTGCAAGCATCTTGGTATGGAGCAATGCAGAGAACCATACCGTGACAACTTTGGCGTTGCTTAGCCTAGGCCTCGGTTGGTCGGCGTCGACGGTTGCAGGCGCAACGATGATTACTGGATCAGTTGGCCTTGCCGAACGTCCGAAGTTGCAGGGCACGTCGGACCTCTGCATGAATCTGGCTGGTGTGCTTGGCGGTTTCACCGCTGGCCCAATTTTGGCAGCTGTAGGGTTCCGCGGACTGGCCGTGGTGCTGTTGATTTTCGCGATGTTCATGATCGCTGTGAATATGAAGTCTAATAGCGCTGGAACTGTTCACGAGTAGGCTGCGAATCCAATTCGGTAATAGGCATTTCAAATGAAGGAGAGCATATTCATGGCAGGCAGAAGGCAGTGAATCAAAGTTGGGGGAGGGCCGGCTGGAATGGCCGCCGGTTTAATGCTTGCTCGCAGCGGTGTGCCAGTAGCGGTTTATGGCAAGCACGGTGAGTTCCTCAGGGACTTTCGCGGTGGCACCATCTGTCCGTCAACTTTGTACGTGCTCGATGAACTGGGACTGGTGGGCGAATTCGAAGAATCGGGTTCAGCAAAGTTACCCAGGCAAGTAGTCCGGTCTCCAACGGATCGCCGGTAACCGTTCCCAACCTGTCGCGAATGCAGCTCCCTTTTCGATTCATTGCCGTGGCGCCACAGTGGAGTTTCCGCAATCTACTAGCCCGTGCAGTTGATAGTCGAATTCCGAGCTGAATTCCGGCTGCCGATGCCGATAGCTGCTGCTTTCCGCTTGCCCCCGAAGCAGACGGAACTGCCAGGTAGATTGCTTGGCGTTGGGGTTCTTCGGGAACGTCCTCCGGTCGAAGCCTGCAGCTAAGAACCGGTTAAAAGCAACAAAGGTGCAGTTCCAACCTTGCGGGGAACTACACCTTTGAAGAAAGTCTCTTAGCGAGCCTGGATGTTGGTTGCCTGTGGGCCCTTTGGACCAGCTTCCAGGGTGTACTCAACAGTCTGGCCCTCTTCGAGGCTACGGAAACCGAAGCTCTGGATTGCGCTGTAGTGTGCGAAGACGTCAGCCGATCCATCCGAAGGAGCGATGAAGCCGAAGCCCTTTTCAGCGTTGAACCATTTCACGGTGCCAGTGGCCATAGTGTTATATCCTTATTTATTGATTGGCCACGATGTGGCCTGGTTGCCGATCCGAAGTTCCGAATCGGAAAATTTAGGGGTTACCTCGCGCAGAGCTGCCGAGAACGATTCGCCTGCCGTCGATACGGAGAATCGAATACTGATTTTGCCGGTATCGGCCAAAACGGGGGTCGCTGCACTTGCTTAAACATCGTCGGATTCCAGGCTGCTAACGGGTAATGACCCCACGCTAGCGGAGTAGAACAAGGAATCCACAGAAAAGTGACGTACGGAGTCGTCGAGATGTTTTATCTGCAGTGAAGAAGAGAAGATGAAGAATTCGTTTCGATAGGAGCTCATTCGATCTGAAGATCGATGAACCGATTTGTAAAGCACAGACGATTTGTTGGCTGTGCTACAAATCCTACTGCTAACAATTACTGGCGGGGACTCACACCTGCAACCGTTGAGGTAACAAATCAAGCGTACCATTGATCGCTGGTCCGTGGGGCGTGATGCGTGATACTTGGGCGTTTTGGCAATGCAAATCGTTGCATCGACATTCGTTATTTGCCTGTTGACTAGTGTTTTAGTAAATATTATTTTTCCGGAAAATTGATGCGGGCTATTTTCATGCTCACCCTGCGGCCCTGGCTCTACCCCGTTTGGGCCGGTGCCCGAAGGGGTAGAGCCAGCAGTTACGGATTCGCTTGCGCCTGGACCTTAGCTAGCTGATTTCCGAGCAGATCCGCATTTATGGCTGCTCCGGCGATCGTTCCGGCTGCGGCTGCTGCCATGACCATCGCACCTAGGTTGCTGGCATTCCCTGCCGCATAAACCCCTGGCAGGGCTGTGGCACCCATTTCATTGACCTGGATGAAGGTGCCAAGCGGGTGCTCGGCAAGCTGTCCGCCGAGCTTGAGATAGAGCGAGGCTTGTGCGTTCATTCGGCTTGCAACGACCAGAGCTTGAGCGCTGATCTTCTGGCCGTCTGCCAGTGTGACTGAATCCAGAGTCCCTTGGGTATCGAAATCGATTGCTTTCACTGGCTGCTCAACCACCGGTATTCCCAATGCGGCAAGTGTCGCGCGATTTTCATTATTCAATGCATCCGGGGTGTGGTTGACGAAGGTGATCTTCGAGCTGAGATGGCTGAACATCATTGCTTGGTGCGTGCTCATGGGGCCGATTCCGAGTACCAGGATCTCCTGGTCACGCACTTCCCAGCCGTGGCAGTATGCGCAATGGATCGCGGTATCACCCCATGCTTGGGCCAGCCCCGGAATCGACGGCAAATCATCAATGAGGCCCGTTGCCAGCACGATTCTTTCGGCACTAAAGGTATTCCCTGCAGCAGAGACGCTGAATCCGGTGTCCAGCGAACCGGTGAGGTTCTCCACCCCGCCTTCGATGATTCGCGCACCATAGCCAATCGCTTCCTGCCGTCCGCGGGCCAGGAGGTCCAGCGGGTTGATGCCCTCGTTTCCCAGAACGTTGTGGGCATGCTGCGCTGCCGCGTTTCGCGGATTTCCCTCGTCGATGACCAGGACGGTACGCCGTGAGCGGCCCAATGTGACTGCGGCCGCGAGCCCGGCACTGCCGCCGCCGATAATGATCGCTTCGAAATGTTCCATGATTCCTCTCCCTGCTATTTGTGATGTTGTGTCCACGGTATCGACGTTTTGCGCTGTGGGGTGTACCGTTTTGCGCATGACGCAAGAATTTGAAGTTGACCAAGTCATCCGCCAGCGCATAAGAACGTTGCGGCAGAACCTAGGCTGGTCGTTGGAATCGTTGGCGAGCAAGGCTTCCCTGAGCGTTTCCACGCTCAGCAGGATCGAAACGGGAGGCCGGCGTATTGCCCTTGACCAGCTGGTTCCAATAGCCAAGGCACTGAGTACCAGCTTGGATGAGCTCGTATCGACCTCTGAAGCCGAGATTATTATCCGCCCGGAGCCGATTTCGATGCCCGGGATAACCATGTGGAAGCTGTCCACCGATGACGCAGTTAACGGGGTGAATGTGTCGAAAATGCGTTTCGACCCTTCGCAGGTGCCTGCTCCCACCGAGCTGCGTATTCATCCGGGCAAGGAATGGTTCACAGTGCTCCTCGGAGAAATCCAGCTAAAGCTAGGAGATCGCACCTATCACGTGAAGGCGGGGCAATCTGCGCAGTTCGACACAATGACTCCTCATGCCCTGTGGGCGGTCAATGGCATTGCCGAGGTGCTCGGAATCATGGATCATGCAGGCCAACGAGCCCATGAGCACGACACAGCCAGCTAGTTTAGTGATTTCAATTACTCTTGGATAACCTGAGGGCAGAGTATTGAACACTGCGATGCCAGGAGGGCAACGATGACGCACCAGCTCAACGAGGAGCTTGAACAGGTCCTAGCTGATGGCAATTTCTATTTCGAAGCACTCGGTGAAGGTCGCTATCGATCGTCGTGGCATTCCCAAGGTGCGTGGAATCCCCAGGAGCAGCACATGGGTCCTGCCTCTGGAATCTTGGCCTACGCCTTGGAAAATTTCCAGCCTCGTGAAGACATGCGCATCGCACGGATCAGCTATGAGATCCATGGCCTTATTCACGCCGGAGAATTCGAGATCTCAACGCGAATGGTCCGTCCCGGCCGGACGATCGAATTGATCGAGGCCGAAATGACGGCCAAGGGCCGCACCAGCATCGTTGCGCGCGCATGGCGGGTGATTACGGGTGACACCAGTGCTGTTGCAGGGGTTGAAGACAAGGAAATCCCAGGCCCAGAGGCCTGCGTGGTGCGCGAAATCAGTGAGCAGTGGCCCGGCGGCTACATCAAATCCATCGAGATGCGCGCCAATGATGAGCTGCGGCCGGGTCGAGGTTTTGCGTGGCTGCGTACTCCTCATGACCTCGTCGACACAGGAGACGCCACAGCGTTGTCCAGCTTGGTGGGAATGATCGACACGGCAAACGGTGTGGTGCCGCGCGTGGATCCGGGGGAAGGAACCTGGATCTACCCGAACGTGGATCTGCAGATCCACATGTACCGCAAGCCCGAGGGCAAGTGGCTGGGCCTGGATGTCCAGCAGAGCTTCGGCACAGACGGCATCGGCCTGACCTCAACGGTATTGCACGATGAAGCAGGCCCTTTCGGCCGTGCTGAACAGATCCTGACGGTCCGTTCGCGCTAGCTCGATGCGCCGGTTGAAAGCTTGGCCAGCAGCTTCTTGAGCTCTGGCTTGGACTTCAGCGTGAACTGGCGCTGGCGGTACTTTTCCCGGTCTGCACCGTGGGCCCGGAAAAGTGCATAGCCGCGCTTGACCAAGAACAGGACCGGTTTCCGGCGCTGTGCTACATCGCGCACGAACCGTCGAAGAGCAGTTACCAATGCAGGTTCGTCGACGTAATACGCTTGGACGTTAATGCCCTTGGCGCGCAGCGGATCAAGGATTTCGTAGAGGAAGATGCCTTCGGCGACAATCGGCCCGTCTGCGCAAGCGATTTCACGATGCCCGTTGTAGCTCGAGGTCGTGATCGAGTAGTTGGGGACCAGAGTGGTACCGTGGTGGAGCAAATCATCGATAGCCTGCAGTGCGGCTTCCTGATTCCAGGTAGCCGAATTGTCCCAATCGATTTCGCCGTAATCGGTACGGGGGAAATCAACGGGATTCCCGTCTTCGCTGATCTGGCGGTAGAACTCGTCCAGCGGCAGGTGGGGTCGGCCGAATTTCGACGCGAGATAGGACTTGCCGGAGCCGGACGGTCCGCCGATCAGGATGACAGGGGTAGAAGAATTTGGCACGCCTTTTATTATGGCCCAGAAACCTCGGCCATCGGCAATCGGATGCTGTGACATCTACTCCGCCTGGAGCGAATTGCTGAATTAGACTCAGATTTATGAGTTTGTGGAACCCCCAGTCAGATGCGCCGTTATCTGTGGAAATCGAAAATCCTAGCGGAGACCCGGCTGCTGACCTAGAACGTGGAGTGCAACTGCTGCGCAGCGTCCAATCTGGCGAAAGCGGCGCGCTGCTACGGCTCTATCGTCCGGACCCGACCCTGGCCTTCGGCCAGCGCGATGTGCGGCTAGAGGGCTATGAGGCGGCTCGTGACGTAGCGCAGCAGCAAGGCTTTGCTCCTTTGGTGCGCAAAGCTGGAGGCCGGGCCGCCGCGTATCACCGGGGTACATTGATCGTTGATCATATTGAGCCCGAAGCCGAGGCGGTGATGCGCCAGCAGAATCGCTTCGAGGTCTTCGCGCGGGTGTATGCCAACGCTTTCCAGCGCCTTGGCGTGAATGCGCAAGTCGGGCCAATCCCGGGGGAGTATTGCCCGGGAGATCATTCGGTGCATGGCCTCCCTGATGGGAAATCGCCGCGCAACTATCCAGTGAAGCTGGTAGGCACAGCTCAGCGTGTGGTTTCCGGGGCATGGCTGTTCTCTTCGGTCTTTGTTGTCGAGGATTCCGCGCCATTGCGGCAAGTCCTCGATGGGGTCTACCAAGCAATGGGCATTCCAATGGATCCCACGACGGTAGGCGCGGCTAATGATCTGCTCGCCGCTGTCACCACCGAAGCATTTATTTCAGCGCTGCTCGACGAATATAGCGAGCACGCCACGCTGCAAGGCATCTAGCACAGCTTAAAAAAGAATCGGCACCCGATGCGGGTGCCGATTTTGGTTCGCGGCCGGATCTAGGCGCCGACTCGCTCAACAACCTCGTCAATGCGCGGGTTGGTGGCTGCGGTGCCGTCCGGGAAGATCAGGGTTGGCACGGTTTGGTTGCCGTTGTTGAACGCCTCGACGATCTCTGCGGTACCTTCGACTTCTTCGATATTCACCTCGGTGTATGCGACACCCTTCTGGTCCATCAGGCGCTTGAGGTTGCGGCAGTAGCCGCACCAGCTGGTGGTGAACATGGTGACTCCGCCGGCAGCGGGAACGTACTGGTCAAGGTTCAATTCGTTGCTCATACATGGTGTAACGGCAATGATGTTTACTTTGTTCCCGGAGGGGTAGAAAAAGTTCGCTGGATTCTTTTGCTCCGCTCGCTAGACTGGGGAGCAGATTTTCCTTGATGCCGGTTCTAAGGGGTAGGCGATGTGCGGACGATATGTGATGGCCAAAGCCATCGGCGATCTGGTGGCAGAGGCCGAGGCGGAAGCGGACGCCAATCTGGAACTGCGCCAGTCCTGGAACGTTGCTCCGACTACCGACGTGCCGGTTGTGCTCGAGCGGCTGATCGACGATGAGCTGCACCGCCAGATCCATGTAGCACGGTGGGGGCTGGTGCCAGGATGGGCCAAGGAGCTGGCGGTCGGGGTGCGCGCCTTCAATGCGCGCAGCGAGACGGCCAGCACCAAGCCGACCTTCCGTTCGGCGGTGAAGAAGCGCCGTGCCGTCGTCCCGGTGGAAGGGTATTACGAATGGAAAAAGGAAGGCAGCAAAAAGCGCCCCTTCTACGTGCATCGCGAGGATGGAAAGCTGACCTTCTTCGCCGGCCTCTACGAATGGTGGAAGGACCAGGACGGGTCCTGGATTCTTTCCACCTCGATCATGACCATGGATTCGCCTTCGGCGGAAGAGCCCGGGGTGCTCGGCGAACTTGCGGGCCTGCATGATCGCCTGCCCATTCCGTTGGGCAAGGAGATGATGGGCCGGTGGATGAACCCTGCCGAGGAAGACGGTGAAGGGCTGATCGAGCAGATTCGCGCCGAAGCTTTCGATGTGGCTTCCCAATGGACCATGCATGAGGTCGATACCGCTGTTGGCAATGTGCGCAATAATTCGCCGGAGCTGATTGCGGCGCACAGCAACTCGCTGTTTTAGCCGCGGATGGCTGAGCCGCTGGGCTTGGACCCGAGCCGGAACCCCAGGTAGCTGCCGGCCAGCAGGGTTCCTGCCACAAGTCCCAGCTCGCCCATGACGTGGGCTGCGCTGTCAGGAACGAATGCTGCTTCGCTCAGCGGGGCATAGGCGAACCAGCCGAAGGTTCGAACCTGGTTGTAGTCCCATAGCAGTGCTCCGATGCCACCTGCTGCCAACAACAGCCCGGCGATCAGGAACCAGGCCTTGAACCGAGCGAGCTGGCGAAGCGATAAGCCGCCGGCAACCCCCAGCGCGCCAACGCCGAGCAAAGCCAGCACCCAACCGAGAACTTCGGCGGGACCCGGGCCGAAGTAGGTTTCAGAGTCTTCGACCAGCGGTACATAGGATCCAGAGTAGAAAACTACTTCTTGTTGACTGTCCCACCACAGCACGACGATGCCGACGATGATGAATACTGCTGCGCCCAGGAATAAGGCAGTGGCGGACTTGTAGCGTTTATCTGAAGGCATGTATTTAATCTTGCCATCACCAGATGTTTTGCGCATCAACTTTAAACACGAGCGGCAGCCGGCTCTAAAGGCCTGCTGCCGCTCGATGCGTGGTGCTTAGTGACCGCGCTTGATCCATTCATCCAGGTTCGGCGCTTCTGCACCGATGGAGGTGGCATCGCCGTGGCCGGTATTGACCACGGTTTCAGCTGGCAGGACCAGCAGCTTGGTGCGGATCGACTCGACGATCGTCTCGAAGCTGGAGTAGCTGCGACCGGTAGCCCCCGGGCCGCCGTTGAACAGGGTGTCACCGCTGAACAGTACACCGAGGTCTTCAGCGTAGAAGCAGGTTGAGCCCGGAGAGTGCCCCGGGGTGTGCAGGGCGGTCAGCGTGGTGCCGGCGATGGTGAATGAATCGCCTTCGCTGATTTCTGCGTCCACATCGCGCTCGGGGTAGACAGCTTCCCAGAGCATGCGGTCTTCCGGGTTCAAGAACAGCGGTGCATCCACGGCGTCGGCGAATTCGCCAGCCGCACGGATGTGGTCATCGTGCCCGTGGGTAAGCAGCACGGCCATGACTTCTCGATCGCCCACAGCTTCGCGGATCTTGGCTACATCATGTGCCGGGTCGATGACCATCACCTCGGAATCATCGCCGACGATCCAGACGTTGTTATCGACATCCCACGTCCCGCCATCCAGGGAGAAGGTGCCGGAAGTGACGACGTTCTCGATGCGGGCGGCCACTAGAGCTCCACCACCGAACGAAGCACGGTGCCTTCATGCATCTTGGTGAACGCGTCTTCGATTTCATCGATCGTGATGCGTTCGGTGACAAAGGCATCCAGATCCAGGCGGCCGAGCTTGTACTGCTCGACGAGCATCGGGAAGTCGTGGCTCGGCAGGCAGTCGCCGTACCACGAGCTCTTCAGCGAGCCGCCGCGGCCGAAGACATCGAGCAGCGGCAGCTCGAGCTTCATCTCCGGAGTTGGCACGCCTACCAATACGACGCGGCCAGCAAGATCGCGGGCGTAGAAGGCCTGCTTGTAGGTTTCCGGGCGGCCCACCGCGTCGATGACGACGTCGGCGCCGAAGCCGCCGGTCAGCGCCTGGATGGCTTCCACGGCGTCGACCTTGGAGGAATCCACGGTGTGGGTGGCGCCGAACTTCTTGGCGCCTTCCAGCTTGTCCGGGTTCACGTCCACCGCGATGATGGTGGTTGCGCCGGCCAGCTGCGCGCCGGCGATGGCAGCAGCGCCCACGCCACCGCAACCGATCACTGCGACGGACTCGCCGCGCTTGATCTCGCCGGTATTGATCGCTGCCCCGATGCCGGCCATGACACCGCAACCGAGCAGGCCTACTGCGGCCGGGTCGGCTTCTTCATCCACGATGGTGCACTGGCCGGAGTGGACCAGGGTCTTTTCGGCGAAGGACCCGATGCCCAGCGCCGGGGAAAGCTCGGTGCCATCTTCCAGGGTCATCTTCTGGGTGGCATTGAAGGTGTTGAAGCAGTACTTCGGCTCGCCCTTGGCGCAAGCGCGGCACTGGCCGCAGACTGCACGCCAGTTCAGGATCACGCGGTCGCCGACCTTGACATTGGTGACGTTCTCGCCGATCTGGCTGACTACTGCAGTGGACTCGTGGCCCAGCAGGTACGGGTACTCGTCGCCAATCCCGCCGAGCTTGTAGTGCAGGTCGGTGTGGCAGACACCGGTGGTGAGCACATCGACAACTACTTCTCCGGGACCTGGATCCGGAACGATGATATCGACGACCTCTACGGGTGCGTCCTTAGCGCGCGAAATGACGGCTTTGACCTTATGGGACATGGAAATAAGCTCCTGAAAGTTTGACTGTTACTGTCTCGATGCTATCGGTGTGCCGCGCGCTAATCGAGTATTGGGCGACCCATGACGTAGGAAGTTTCGCGCAGAGCCTATTTCATTTACGAATTTTCGGAGGTTTGCTTACTGTCCGAAAATCGCAGTGGCTTGCTTAGGAACTGGCTGTCGCACCTAGCGAAGTTGCCGTCCTCTTGCCGCTGTCGGTAGTGTCAGCCGCACTAACGGCAAGGTGGGCACCGGGGTACGGTTGATCTTGGATTATGTCGCTGAGCCCGTTCGCCGGAGACATAGTGGTGCTGTATTACACACGGTGGCCTAAGCCACTACCTCATTGGCTAAAAGGCGATGGGGCACGCTAGGGCAGCTGTATCGGGCCTTTGGCATCGATGATGTACTGATGAGCCGGGGAAGGACTGGTGGCCCGCCCACAAAGAGCCGGCAAGCGACCGGTAGATTGAGAGACGAACCTAAGCGCTTCGGTGAGAGCCGCTAATGTGTGAATCTGCCCCCTCAGAGTGGGGCATGGCTAACTCTGCGTCGGGAAACGGCTGAAGCACTTTCGCGACTAGCGGGACAGATTGGCATTATCGTGGCTTGACCGCAGATGCGGCGAACTCATCCGGCAATGCCGAGAGTGGGACAATTGTGTGAATGTGCAGTTATCGATGATTGACCTGATTTTTCGATGAAACCGACCACGTTCAAAGATTCGGCATGAACACAAGTAAAGTTCAGAGCACGTAATCTGCGAGAACAGCGCGGGTCAGGCCGGTGCTAACACGGCTAGTGATCCTCGCTTTGCTGCTCAATGCCCCCGATTTCTTTGAACACTGCTTGGATCTGAAGAGCTGACTCGCTCATGAGTAGATTATCGCGTTCCAACCGGGACAGATTAATCCTGATCAACTCACGGCACACTCGGTCTGCAACCCTGAATATGTTGCCAGCGAAAGGGGACCCCTCCATCACATACTCCATTTCTGGATCCAGGGTGTCATGAACGATCTTGTTTCTCGTCTCCGCAAAGTTCCAGAACCAGTGCTCGAACGTTGTAACATCGTAAGTTTTCCCATTCCGGTCGGTGCGCTCAAACCGGGTACCTTCATTCTGCCATAGCAGAGCTTCACCGCCCGGGGCTGCCACAGCCGCGGCATAGAGCTCTCCAAGAACTTTGACGCTGTCCTTCGTCTTGTCGCGCCCAGACAGCGCCTCCAATGATGTCTTCAATTGGACGATGACGTCTGGCATAGTGTGTAGCGGAGAGTTCTCCCAAGCCCTGGAATACCAGTGGATGGCTGCATAAATTTCACGCTCAATTTTGTTAGCGTCAGATGGCTCTGGTGTTGTTGCGGCCATGGCATTTCTGAAGGTTGCCTCAAGAAGTCGGGCGTCAAGAGTCAAAATGGGAATCGAAATAAGCCCCTCCGGAGCGGGAAGCTTCAGATGCCCAGTAGCCCCACCTACTAGGTGGCTATTGATGGGTCCGCGACGAAGGAGTGAAGCATCCCCGTGAACCGCATCTTCCGGAGTCACTGAGATGATGGCCGTTTCGGACGTAGCCGGTTCGAAGAGTCCTGAATCCCACGGAATTCGGTACCGATCGTCAGCATTTGCATTCAGGACGGCAAAGGAAACCGCCGAGTGAAAGGCGTCCACCTCCGTTCGTCGTGCCTCAACGTCATCCCATCCTGGGCCAGTTCGTGTAGCGACTACTGCCGAGTGCAAAACTTTCCCTTTGGGGTCAAGATGCCGCTCAATTACCCGGGCTATGCCATTCGATTTTGGGTTCGTATTCCGACGCAGGCGCTTTGTCTCGCGCAGGTTCAAATTCCATGCACCGCAACTGACTGGTTCAGATATTCGGAAGTACGGGTAGAGGTAGATTTCGGGACGCAGGGTCATAAGCCCATCATCTCCCGACAAAACACGGCATTCAAGCTCGCTCATCGCCGTTGCCGGCAGAATCCGCACAGAATACAGTCGTAGGACCCTGTTTGATTAAGGAGCTTCAACCCGTTCGCAATATTTCAATGAGTCCCCTCAGAGTGCCCTTCCCGCCACTGAAGAAATCTGCCCAATAGGTGAGAAGCGGTTTGTACCGAGGAATCGGCTGGGCGCAATGTCTCCTGTTCTCTAGTCCAGAAATCACCTGGACAAGTGGGAGAGTGATGTCGATGGCTGCAACTGTGGTTCTCTACTCTTTTTCGCATGGGGTTTTACCGAATTTTTCAAGAAATTTGGCCATGAAATCCGAGCGCTGAACTGTAACTCGAACCCACCGTCCTGAACTAGACATGTTTTTGCCATGGGCCTGGGTTATAGAGTGACCACTACTGGGGTCTCATGGCAAGTACCATCACGTAGCATCGCAAAGATAGCATTGTTCCGGCGCTTGACCAATGCGATCACGACCTGGTAATTCCGTTTACCTGTTACGCGCTTGTTATCGTAGTGGGTCCTGGAAACGTGATCCTTGCACTTGATCGAGGCGAATACCGAGAGGAACAACGCCTTTCTGAGTATCTTGATTTCTTTTGTGGGAGGAATGATCCCCGCAGATGGACGCGCCCGAAGGCCAGATCACTGGTGAGAGGGTTCCGTAGGAAGCCAGATGCCCGGCGTCCGCAAATTACCGACTGAGCCCGGCGATTGGCTCCCGCGATACCGAACTCTAGGTCGTACCAGGTTTGCTTGATGACGCTGAAGGGCATACACGGATCCACAGTGACGTGCTTGTTAGTGAGAGTCAGCCGCATTACGTACTTATTTGATCTCTGGAGTTTCTGTTGCAATTCATTTGCGAGCTCCAGCAGTTCACAGATTACGTGGCCCAATGCTGGACCTCTCATGATTGCTAGATCTTTTGAGCTACAACGATCCGGTACATCGCCCGAGTGGCTCCGGATGCAGTACTGGGCACGGCTGCGACCTTTCTAAGGCATGGTCAAGGCGGGGCGCCGGTTGACCTAATCTGTTTATAGTTTTCTTGGTTAATAAAACACCTCTGCTTTTAGACTATCTATCTCTGAAGAACACCGTCATTTTAGTCAGGCACAAGGCGAACTTGATTGGAAGATTTTCATATTCATCAAAAATTGCCATATATTGTGAAATATCCGCATCCGGAGTCTCACACGGGGACCGTCTGGAGTGTCATTTTTTCTAGGAATGTGCTCAGTGCGAGATGATGGGGGACCGTTAGCAACTTGCGTCTAGGTGACTTGGTCATCGATAGGGGAACCCACGGTGAACCGGCCACATGCGCCCAGCAATGATCAACAAGTACGAGAAGTCGTGGAAGGCATCGGCCTTGGCTGCGGCCTTGCCATTCTCGATTCGGAGCGAGTTGCATGTGGGAAGGTTGAAATTGAGTTCGCTTTTTCCACTGAATGGCGAACATGGTTGTGTGCCGATCTCTATCTGTCGGTCGGTCGCGCACCGAAGCCCGGAAACACCTTTTGGATCGACGCAAAGAAATCTCATCGCTGCGAAGGACCAACGGTCGCGTGGCAACACGATGAAAACGAATATGTGATTCGAATTGTCCACGAAGGTTGGACACCTACGGACGCTGTCGACATCATGGGTAACCGACCCCTCGACCAATGGAGCTCACTTGCCACACCATTCCTGGACCGCTTGGAACGACATGCTTAGCTACTCCACAACTGCCTGGAATCTTTCATCCGCGCTGGAGGGCCGGGGAAAATGACACCACGTTCAAACACGGTTCCGGACGTCGACTTCCGTCAAATTCGGCCCTACGGTTCGCCTGCGACGAGAGCAGATGCATTTGAGGAACTTACATCTATCCTCATCCGGGAAGGACTCGTAGCATGGCCCGCCGAGACGGTTTTCTATCGGTTTGGAAATCCTGACGGAGGCCGTGAAGGCAAAGGCGTTCTGCCGGGCGGCGACGTATGGGCGTGGCAGACCAAATACCTGTTCGCGTTCGACAGTGACGAGATCGAACAGGTCCACAAGTCAGTACTCCGTACCCTCGAAACCGAGCCAAATCTCAAACGCTACTACGTTGCGTTTCCCTATGACCTTCCTGCCGGCGACACTAATGGGCCTAAGAGAAAAACAAAGTCAGCACACACGAAGTGGCTGGAGAAAAAGGCCGAGTGGGAAGCTCTTACAACCGCCCGCGGAATGACGGTCGATTTCTTCTACCTCGGCGCGCACGAGCTTGTGAGTGAGCTGACTCAGCCCCGGCACACGGGGCGACTGCGTTACTGGTTCGATACATCGATGTTATCGCCAGGTGGAATGAAGAAACGGCTCGAGGACGTGGTCGCAAAAGCTGGTCGACGGTACAGCCCACAGGTTCATGTTGAAGTCGAACCTGTAAATGCGTTGGAGGGACTTGGCCGAACCGAGGCCTACATCGGTCAGGTTCAAGTTGCCCTTGCTGGCATTCGCAACGCCCGTGTTAATGATTGGGTTTCACCGCCGGAGGCTGATCAAACGTTCAAGAAGAGTCTCGAAGTAGCCTGGGATGCGCTGCTGTCGGCTGAAGCTTCTTTGGAGAACTTAATTAATGTTCTTCGCACGAGCGACCCGTTGCCCGACGTCATCCAGGATCTACGTTTATCCTCGACGAAGATTGAGGCAGTCCGGAGACTTCTGCAAGACAGTTATTTCCAGGATGATCGCAAATACCACGACCAAGCTGGATCTTTGTACGGTGCTCTCCGGAAAGCCAGCGACGGGATCGGGGGCACACTGTCGTTGCTGAAGTCGCCCGTTGCCGAAGCCGCGAGTAGCGGTCGACTCTTGATGACAGGTCGCGCCGGCGTGGGGAAAACGCATCTCTTTTGCGACGTCGCTTCACGCCGCATGGCCCAGAGTCTGCCGACTCTCGTCGTGCTCGGGCAGGATTTTGATGCCGGAAAACTTCTTCCCCAGATCGGTGAACTCGTGCAGCTGGGCGGGACTCTAGATGAAGTGCTAGCCGTTCTGGATGCGGCCGGTGAAGCCGCTGGCTGTTTGGCGATGCTAATGATTGACGCTGTCAACGAGGCCGCCTCTGCCGAAAGATGGGCCGACGATCTTCGTGTACTCGCAAATGCGGTTGACCGATACTCTCACGTGGTGCTCGCAGTCTCATGCCGTACTGAGTTTGTCACTCACGTGGCAGGCGACGCCGACGGGTTCCCCCGAGTCGCGCACCAAGGGTTCACGGAAGCGACCAGCGCAGCTGTGGATCGCTATACCAACGAATACAACCTTGACCGTCTGACGTTTCCGGTCCTGAACCCCGAGTACGGGAACCCCTTGTTCCTCAAGCTCGCGTGCGAATCGCTCGCTACTCTTGGTACTAACCACTTCACGCTGGGTACCGCCGGGTTGGCGACGGTGTGCCACGCATTCTTGGATGCGGTCAACAAGCGACTGGCGGGGCCAGCCCGTTGCGATTTCGATGAAACGACCAATCTGGTGCAAACCGCCGTGTATGATCTGGCAGCAACTGGGCCGGGACCCTACGACAACAGCGACGTGCGCCGCATAACGGACGCACTATTACCCGGGGCTCCGTGGTCTAAGAGTCTGCTCCTCGGCCTTAAGCGTGAAGGTGTCCTGATGGACACGTTCAACGACCAACTCGTGTTCGGCTACCAGCGCCTCGGTGACGTCGCCCGTGCAACACTGCTTGCAAAGAAGTCCAGAAGCGACCTCATCGCATGGTATTCGGGGCTCGGTGATTCTCAATGGGAAGAGCGTGGCACTCTTGGCGCCCTCGCAGTCATCGCTCCCGAATCAATCGGCGAGGAGATTGTTGACCTGTTCAAAAACGAGGCTGATGACCTTGTGGACTATGAAATCATCGACGCGTTCGTTGAAAGTCTAGGTCTTCGCGCGCCCCAAAAATCGACTGAACGGACGGCTCGTATAGTTGAACAACTCGTCGATTCTGAGAACTGGGGAGCCCTCGTCTGGGACCAACTCTTGCGAGTCGCATGCGTACCCGGCCACAGTATCAACGCTGATTGGACCCACCGGTTGCTTTTGTCGCGACCGCTGCCAGAACGGGACACAACCTGGTCGGAATGGCTCGTCGACCAGACCGAACAAAGTGAAGATCAAGCCGCTACCATCCTGCTTGATTGGGCGTGGAGTCCGGCCAACGCCACTCGGGATATGACACCCTTGCCGAACGATGTGGCCCGGCTGTCTACCCTCATTCTCGGGTGGATGCTGACCACCCCTGACCGCCGCGTTCGCGATCGCGCGACGAAGGCACTCGTGGTAATCGGAGAACGGGGGTCTGCGGGTTTCGCGTCCGCGCTTCGGGAATTTAGAGGTTGCGACGATCCGTACGTTATTGAACGACTCGCCGCAGCAATCTGTGCTGTGGCGCTACGTTCAACGGACTCTGAAACTGTTACCACCCTGGCAGATGCTGCGGTCGAACTAGTCGCTGATGGGTGGCCAGAGCATCTCTTGACCCGTGATTACCTGCGTCGTACCTCGGCGGCTGCGCATCGGCACGGTTGGACTGGCCCGGAATGGTTGCCTCCCTACGGAGCGAAATGGCCGATCAGGGTGAAATCGAAGAAGGCAATCGAAGGCTTGAATGCAGATCCTAAATACCGGTATGCATCCATCTTGGGCTCAATCGACGAAACGTATGGCGACTTCGGTCGATACGTGATGAAGCAGGCATTGGACAATTTCGACCATAGTGATCACAAAAAACTGCGAGATCAGGCCCAGCGCACCGTTTTCACCCGGGTACTTGAGCTCGGGTGGACGCCTGAACTATTCGGCCAGCTGGACCGTGGAAGACACGGGGGCAATGACGGTCCGCTTGAACGGTATGGCAAGAAATACCAGTGGATAGGCTACTACGAAGTCCTTGGCCGGATCGCCGATAATTACAAGCTCACCGAACGCTGGAACGGTGAGGAAGATCCGTTCCCTTACGACTTTGCGGAGCAGATCGTGTACCGTGATATCGATCCGACCATTCTAACTCCAAACGGGTTGAATGAACCAGCATGCGAAACCACCCCTTGGTTTGCTCCGGTGTGCCCAATTTTCCCTCCTGATGTTGCAAAGGAATACCCCCTCGATATGGAAGGGGTGCCCGATCCACTAGACCTGATTACGATTACCGCCTCGGACGAGTCAAAATGGCTATCGCTAATACGACACAGCAACTGGACCCAAATTCTCCCGCCCGAAATTGCAGCTCTGCGAGCCCCAAATCTCAATGTTTGGATGCAAATTCGGGGCTATCTCGTGGCATCGGACCAGGTAGAGCAGCTTCGAAAATTTTCTAAGGGACAGGACTGGGATGGGCGATGGATGCCTGAGAACGCGGAAATTCACTCGCGATTGCTTGGCACTCATCCAGACTCGCCCGAATGGGATTGGGCCGATGGTAATGCCGAGCCACGTGGCATGAGGAGCCAGATTCCTGTGACTCTCTTCCAGCCCGTCGCTTGGTACGGGGGCACCGGTACTTCCCGTGAGGACACTGGAACTGACGAACCGACCGGTTACGTACCTAGCCAAATGTTGTTCAAATTGCTAGGTCTCCGAAAGGGTGTCGATTTCCAATGGTCAGACGCGAACCATCTTGCGGTCGCCGACCCTACAGTAGGAATGGCTGAAACCTCCACACTATTGATGCGTCGAGACCTCAGTGCGGAGTTAGAAGATGCGGGTTTCTCTCTGTATTGGACCGTTCTGTTGAACAAGCAACGGCTAGATCACAGCTATTCTCGTCCTGGCAAAGGCTACAGATGGCTCAGTGCCAGTGCTTCCTACATACTTGACGGTGACTCTATTGATTTGATCTCTGCAAGTGCTTGGAGATGCCGACCTGCCCCTGGAGGTGATCCGCAACCTGTTGCCTGGAATATCCGAAGTAGGGCGTAATCCGATCAACGACCACTTCGTTAGCCTACAGGCCTGCCCCTAATCCCGAATTGGGTCATAAATCGTCTGTGTGTTCCCGTGTGCACCGTATATCGAACACCTGCTTGTCGAAGAAAGAACCGAATAGACGTTTCTACGTTCCAGCTCGATCGCTGAACGATTCGGTACGCTGTGCTCTGGGCGACTCTGAAGAAGTCTTCGGTTTCCGCGCTGGTGTGTCTGCCTCCTTAGCAGAGGAGCGGCAAGGTACTTTCCTGGGCGGAGGTAAGTTGAGTTGCTGCCGTGGATCTTGCCCTTGGCCTGTTGCGATTTGCATGCTCTGGCAGGTGCGGATGAGGTCAGATCCGCATTCGGCGACCATGGATAGAACGTTGAAGAACAATTTGCAAGTGCACCGTGGCTCAGTCTGATGCTGAGTTTAGCGAGGTCTTCGACGATGACACACGTGTCGGGCAGAGAACGGGTTAAGATGTCGTGGTTGATGACCACGAGGGTATCGCCGTCGCTGCGCACGGCGATGGACTGTTGGAGCCGGGGGGCGTTCGCGATTCTTGCCAGTGAGGCCGTGACCGACAGGTCAGGCTTGACTTCTCTGGTGCGAAATGCATCATCGCGGAAACTTTGTCACTCCCTCCCTGATTATGTCATTGTCCGGATGGTAACAAGTAGCCCTGAGCTTTCGGAGATGAGCCGGGCTTGTAAGTTATGTAGGCATGCTATCTGCGCCTACGGGTTCGTTTTCGAGTGCGCAGCTACTTTGCCATGGAGTAATTGCGGTGACCGCCCGTGAGTGCCGCACCTCGACCGTCGATCGTACCGCTTCTCTGGGGCTTCTAAGTACCTAACCCAAACTGTCGGTCGCACTGACTAGTGTAACTGTCATTCGAACACGTGTTCGAATAGAATGGTTCTACTAAGTAAGGAGTGCACACGTGGGGATGTTCACCGAGTCGATCGAGGTTACTCGTGCAGCTGATGGAATGCCGTTGCGCGTGAGCTGGCAAGGGCAGGACTATCGCTTGGTGGCCGAGCCTCAGCGCTGGTTCGAACGCCGCAAATGGTGGGATGAAAACCTGCGGATTCCTCGCGGAGCCGGTGCGGGGATTGCCGACTATGAGATGTGGCGCCTGCAACTGGTCGCGGTGCGCGGATCCCGGCAAGTGCACAGCGTTGATGTGAGTTTTGATGCGCAAACCGAACGGTGGCGTCTGGTGCGTGTGCATGAGTCGCTGGCCCGCAGCGCCTAATTCCCCTGCAGGGGAACATATATTCGAAGGACCTCCATGAGCTTCACCCACCTGAACGTCAGTTCTTCCTATAGCGCCCACTACGGAGTCTCGCACCCAAAGCGGCTGGCCCAAGCGGCCAAAGCGCAGGGTGCCCAGATGCTCGCGCTGACTGACCGGGATGGGCTCTATGGAACGGTCAAGCATGTGGCGGCCTGCATGGCAGAAGGGCTGCACCCGATTCTCGGGGTGAACCTTGCCGTGCTCGATAACCACGGAGAAACCCAAGGGCGGATTGTCCTGCTGGCCCGTGGGCGCTGCAATGGCGCAGGGTATGCGGCGCTGTGCCGAGCCATCACCCTCGCGCACAGCACTGCGCACGGGGTTCCGGGGCTGAAAACCGAGCAGCTGGCACACCTGGGTGCTGCCGGAAACCTGATGATCCTGCTCGGCGGCGAATCAGACGTGGCCCGCGCAATCCTCAAGGGAAGCTACGCCCAAGCCCGGGCACTGCTTGCCAGCTGGAAGAAGCGGCTGGGAAAGATGCTGCGAGTGGAAATCACCACGCACCTCTCCAGCCCTGGATCGCGCTACAGCCTCGGTGAAGCAGCCCGCTTGCTGCGCTACGCCCAGGAGCGGGGGATCAGGGCCGTGCTCACCAACGCCGTGCGCTACGTGGACCCCGATGGAGCGGTTACCGCAGACATCCTGGACTCGGCGCGCGCCCTGCATAGCCTGAAGAACCTGGACTCCTGCCAACCCAATGGCCAAGGGTGGCTGAAAACCCCGCCCCAGATGCGCCAGCTGGCCAAGGAGATCGGCCAAGCCACAGAAAGGAGCTGGGCGCAGCAGCTTTTGCGGGAAACTGAAGCGCTCGCCGAATGGGCAGCGGCGGACCCGGTAGCCGATCTTGGATGGAAGCAGCCGGTGATCCCCGAAGCGAAGATCATCGGCCTGCGCCGTCCGGCCATGCAAGAACTCACCGAGCGAGTCCATGCAGCGGTGCCTGGGCTCTTGCCGCACGCCAATCCCAGCCTCATTGAAAGACAGCTGGCTCTGGAACTTGGGGTGATCGACCGGCTGGACTTCGCCGGGTACTTCCTAACCGTCGCCGAAACCGTCAAGCTGATCACCGGCATGGGAATCCGCGTGGCCGCCCGCGGCTCCGGTGCTTCCTCGCTGGTGAACTACCTGCTGGGCATCAGCCAGGTGAACCCGCTGGCCCACGACCTGGTGTTCGAACGCTTCCTCTCCGATACCCGCACCACCCTGCCGGATATCGACATCGACGTGGAATCCGCACGCCGCCACGAGATCTACCGCGAGATCTTCTCCAGCTTCGGGGAAGAGCGCGTCAGCCTGATGAGCATGCAGAACGCCTACCGTGCGCGCGGCGCGGTCCGTGATGCAGGAGCCGCCCTCGGGGTAGAGCAGGAGCAGGTGGATGAGATCGCGAAGCAGCTCTGGCGCTTCTCCGCATCCTCTTTCCGCGAAGCGCTCACCGAGAAGCCGGAGCTGGCCGCATTGGCAGAACGCATTACCGATGACACCCAGCTCGATATCCTCATCGACGCTACCGAGCGCCTGGACCGGCTGCCCCGGCATATCTCCATGCACCCCTGCGGGGTGATCCTCTCCGACGCGAGCCTGCTGGACCGCACCCCGGTCCAGCCCTCGGGCATCGGACTGCAGATGAGCCAGTTCGACAAGCATGACATGGACCTGATGGGCTTGATCAAGCTCGACGTGCTCGGTGTGCGCATGCAATCGGCCATCGCCTACACGCTCGAGGAGATCGCCCGCATGCACCCGGATAAGCAAGCGGCCGCCCGCGCCGGAGGGCACGCCGACGACAGCTATATCTCCGCTACCGGAGCGATAGACCTGTCCAGGGTGCCACTGGATGACGAACCCACTTTCGAATTGATCCGCTCCACCCATACGCTGGGCTGCTTCCAGATCGAATCCCCGGGGCAGCGCGAACTGATCGGCAAGCTCGCGCCCCGCGAATTCAACGACCTGATCATCGATATTTCCCTGTTCCGCCCGGGTCCCATGCAGTCGAATATGGTCAAGCCCTACCTGGAGCACCGCCACGGATTCGCCCCTGCCCAATACCTCCACGAGGATCTGATTCCGGCGCTCGCCGAAACCCACGGGGTGACCGTCTTCCATGAACAGGTGCTGCGCATGCTTGATGTGCTCACCGGATGCGGATTGGGCATGGCCGATGTCTACCGGCGCCTGCTGGGCAACCCGGAGAAGGAACCAGCCGTAGAGAAACATGTGCGCGCCGAGGCGACCAAGCGCGGTTATAGCCAGGAAACCATTGACCAAGTCTGGGAGGTGCTCTCCGGCTTCGGCTCCTTCGGCTTCTGCAAGGCCCACGGGGCTGCCTTTGCCGTACCTACCTACCACTCGGCCTGGCTCAAGGCGCACCACCCCGAAGCTTTCCTTGCCGGGATCTGGGAGCACGACCCGGGCATGTACCCCAAGCGGCTGCTGGTCTCCGAAGCACGCAGAATGGGCGTTCCCATCCTCCCGCTGGATATCAACCGATCCACCGGGCACTACCGAGTCGAACGAATATTCCAATCCGCTCCAGCGAAGGTACCTGTGGTGCCCCGCGCACCCAGCTCGCTGCGCCCTGGGCGCTATGGAATCCGCCTGGCCTTCCGCGACATCCACCAGATGAGCGAACGCGAAGTACAACGCCTGGTCGCAGGCCAGCCCTATGAGCACCTCGCCGATGTCCGCGCCCGCGCAGGACTCTCGCGACGCACATACCAGAACCTTGCAGCGCTCGGAGTGTTCGATTCCCTATTGTCCGGGACCTCCCGTGCCGACACGATCGCCCACACGCAATCCATGGCGCACAGCTCCCTTCCGGCCAAATACCGGCCGGGACCCGGACAACTTGCCCTGGATCTGGGGCAGATCGAATATATCGACCAGACCGGCAAAGCACTGGATCCCGCGGAAGTAGTACGTACCGAATTGGACCTCATGCATCTGGACGCCAGCGAGCATCTGATCACCTCGTACCGCCAACGGCTGGCGCACCTGCCCATTACGCAGGCAGCCGAGCTGCTGCACCTGCGCAACGGAACCGAAGTTCTGGTCGCCGGGGTACGGGTGGCCACTCAGACTCCTCCCATGCGCGGAGGCAAGCGTGTGGTCTTCATTTCCGTGGATGATGGGACTGGCTGCATCGACGCCACCTTCTTCGATGACACGCAGCAGCGCACAGCGCCCTTGCTCTTCTCCACACGCATGCTGCTCATCCACGGGGTCACACGCCGTACCGGACCGCGCGGCATCTCCCTCCAAGCGCTGAACGCCTGGGACCTGCATCAGCCGGAGACCCTGCCTGCTGCAGGCTACCTCGCGGAGCTCACCCGGCCGCAACCAAGCTATCGGCCAAACCTCGGCGAGGGAGCACGCAAGATCGAAAGTGTCAGGGAACTTGCCAAACGGATGGAAGCTGAAGGCCTGGACCAGAGAGGGGCCTGACGAGCTAGTTCGCTGACAGGGTTTACCTAACAGATACATCGGGTCCAATAGGAGAGATACCTGATGTGAGGGGAGAACGGGCGTAAGCGCAGATGATTGGTGGCTCACTGCAGGTGCACTATCCCAAACAGTTTGGAACGTGCTCGAAGGCAAAGATCCGCAAAGAGGAATTCGTGACTACGACTTCATCTACTTCGATGAAGATACGTCCTGGGAGGCCGAAGATGCGCTCATTCGTGGAGCCAAAGTCCTCTTCAAGGGCATGGACGCAGAAATCGAAGTACGCAACGGAGCATGCGTCCAACTTTGGTACGAAGAGCCCTATGGGGCGCTGGCTATTCCATTCCTCAGCGTCACGGACGCCATCGACCATTTCGCAGCGAAGGCCTGCTGCTTTGCAGGCACTAGTGATGAGCCTGGGCAAATTAGCACCTATGAACCCTGGCCTGAACGGGAACCATCAAGGAAGATCACTGAAAACTGATAATTCTCAAACCGAGGAAACATGCCCATCGGCGTCGACGACAAATGACGGGTTGTGCACAAAATCCCAGCGGAAGCCATCCGGATCAGCCACACAGGCACTCTTGCCGCCCCACGGCTGCACCGTCGGTTCGGTGACAGAAGTCGCTCCCGCATCCAGCGCTCGCCGGTAGTGTCGGTCCACTTCTGCGTCAGAGTGCACGTTGTGTCCCAGTGAGATCGGTGGCGCCAGCTGGCTGTGCCCGACGTCGCCGTACTCGCTGGGCATCTGCTTCACATCCCAGAGGGCGAGCATCAAGCCATAGCCGGCACGGACAAAAGCGATTTCCGGGTGAGCTGGCTGGACCAGCTCAAACCCCAGGCCCTCGGTGTAGAACTTCGTGGAAGCACCGACATCGCGCACTCCGAGGGTAATGGCACTGATGACAGGTGGGGCCGGTTTGTTCATATTACTAGGGTAGGAGGGGTTGAAAATGAAAGCCATGGGTTTGCGGATCTTCCAAGACTTTTCCTGCCTCCTTATAGATAGATCCATTGCTCGTTGCGCAGCGCTTGATACCTCGCCTGGGCAATTGCATCGTCGGCTTGGTGCGTCAATGCAGAAGCATGGCGGTATCTTTTTTCGCTGCTGAAGATTCGCTTCCGGGCTGATCGCTTGAGCCGGAAATCGCTGGGCGACGTGGGATCGGAATTCACTTTGGATACTCCTATTCGGTGGAGGCCGCTGGGGCGGGGGATTGTTGAGGGGCGGATGCGCTGGTGAGTTCGGGCGATGCCGCCATCCAATGCTCAGGACGGGGTATGCGCCGTACCTGCGGTGAGAGCCAGGCCAAGACTGCTGCTAAGGAAACGAATGCCCCGAAAAATATCAGCGTTGGTCCCATGCCGACCGATTCCAGACCAAATCCGGTAAGCAGCGGAGATAAGGGCAAAGCGGCCAGTGCCATAAAGGTGATTAGGGAATTAGCGCGCCCAGACATTTGCTTCGGAATGGAGGCCATGAAGTATCCACCCACCGCAGCGTTGAGAGCTGGAACGCTGAGGAAGCTGATCATCAGCATGGTCCCCATCCAGAGCAGGTTCGTATTAAACCCGATGAGCAGCATGGCTACACCCAAAATGGTGAGACAGGTGCAGGTCAGTAAACCACTGCGGAATTTATCGATGAGCTTCGTTGCGACCAACGATCCGAGCAGCATTCCAGCGCCCATGAAGGTAGAAGTTAACCCGATAACCCAGGGTTCTTCGGAACGCTGTTGAAGTCCGTAGATCAGCGTTGTCATCAGCCCGTTGACGCCGATGTTGACGACCGTAATCAAAATCAGCAGAGCGCGCAGCTGTGGCCGGGAAAAGCACCAGTGCATGCCTGCCAGAATTCCGTGGGCCACTTCCTCTTCGGAATCATTGCTGGTGCCATTGGAATCTTGCCCAGATAGCTTGGCTGCCCGCAATGGACGACGCAGTGCAAATCCACTGGCCGCAGCGATCAGATTCAGGACACTGACGATGAGCAGGGCAATGCCACCGCCTAATCCCAGAAGCACGCCGCCCAGGGGAGCGGAGCCGAGCATCAGCACCGAGTCGCGGCCTTGATTCGCCGCCATCGCGCGGCCGAGCTGTTTGGGGTGTACAAGATCCTTTAGGGCGGCATTAGTTGTCGACCCAAAGTACCCGCCGCGCAGTTCCATAAGGATGTGGGCAAGGCATAAGGAGGCAACCGGCAGTGAACCGACGCTGCTGCCCAGGGCCATGGCTGCCGTGATTGCAGCACCGGCGAAACTTCCTATGAGAATCATCCGAGCCTTGTCGGTACGATCCGCCATGGCTCCGCCGGCCAAAATTACGCTCGCCCGTGCTGCCATTCCCACTGCGGCCAGGGTTCCGGCCAAAACCGGGGACCCCGTAGCGGACAGCAAGATCAAAGGAAAGATGAACCCGTAAATACTGCCCGACAGCAAAGCCGTTGAGTCCGCCAGCAGCCACATCCGGTAGTTGCGCTGCACGCGCAAAGGCGGCAAAGGCTCCGTGATAATCGCTGTGGTGCCTGATGGATCGTTGGCCTGGATGCTGGTCATGGCACCAACTATAGATTCGCAAATAAAGTTGCGCAATAGAATTTGCGCAACTTTATTTGTGGGATTGCTATGCTGTGCTTATGAGCAACCATGAGCCACCGGTCACATTCACCACCCCCATGCTCAAGGCCATCGCAAACCCCTTGCGTCGGCAAATCCTTGACGCGCTTTCGGCAATGGAAACCGCACGCGCGGCAGACCTCGCGCAGGCTCTTGGCGTACCCGCGAACAAGGTCAGTTTCCATCTGCGTGAGCTGGCCAAAGCCGACATGATCGTTGAAGTTCCGGAACTGGCGCGCGATAGGCGTGACCGCGTATGGAAACCTGCGGCTCGCGGCTATACGACCGGCAAAGTGGGAGAGCGCCCGGAGGACCAGACCGGGACGGCCATGGATGCCTACCTCAGCCAAGTGGTCCATGACGAGCAACGCCGCCTGCAAGCGACGCTTCGGCATGCAGAAAGGCACTATCGCGGCGAAGAGCCCGGGGAGATTAAAGCGCAGATGCAAACGAGCAACCTGATGCTTACCCAAGATGAATGCGACGAACTCATGCGCCGCATGGAAGAAGTGATTCCGGCTTTCCGCGAGGATCTGAAAAACGGCAAAGTCACCAGTTCGCAGCCCGCGGGCGATCGTGAAATCTGGCATGTCATGAGCCTGTTCAACGCAGATTCGCTGTTGAACGAGTCACAAGAGGGCGATCAATCTTCGTAAAACCCGAGGTAAACGCACGCTGAGGTGGGGTCCTGAACTAAACTGGATTCTGGCTGGCTGTGGCCAAGGTATGCCACAAGCTATGAAGCCATCACAGATTGAAAGGTAGAACCCGATCTCATGAGCGAGCAGCTGACTCTCACCATTGACGGCGAGCAGGTACAGGTGGACGCGGGAACGACCGGTCTGCAGCATTTTGCCAACGATAAAGACGTGGTTGTCATGCACGTCGATGGCGTATTGCGCGACCTGGCCCGCGAACTGGAAGCCGGAACCACTGTCACCCGCGTAACCATCAATGATCCAGAAGGATTGGAGGTGCTGCGCCACTCGACTGCCCACGTGATGGCCCAGGCTGTGCAGCAGCTGCGCCCGGACTCCAAGCTGGGAATCGGCCCCTACATCACCGACGGTTTCTACTTCGACTTCGATGTCGAGGACCCATTCACCCCAGAAGACTTGAAGCAGCTGGAAAAGATGATGCAGAAGATCATCAACCAGAACCAGCTCTTTGTCCGCCGCGAAGTTTCCCCGGAGGAAGCCAAGGCTGAAATGGCCAACGAGCCATACAAGTGCGAGCTGTTGGCCAAGGCCGACTCCGCCGACACTTCCGGCGAAGGCGTCACCGTTGAGGTGGCCGCTGGCGAAACCACCATCTACGACAACGTGGACCGCAAGTCCGGCGACACTGTCTGGAAGGACCTGTGCCGCGGACCGCACCTGCCGAACACCAAGCTGATCAAGAACGCCTACGCGCTGACTCGCTCGGCTGCCGCCTACTGGCTGGGCAGCGAGAAGAACAAGCAGCTGCAGCGCATCTACGGCACCGCATGGCCAACCAAGGACGACCTGAAGGCCTACCAGGAGCGCCTGGCCGAAGCTGAGCGCCGCGACCACCGCAAGCTCGGTGCCGAACTGGACCTGTTCTCGTTCCCCGATGAGCTGGGCTCGGGCCTGCCGGTGTTCCACCCCAAGGGCGGCATCATCAAGCGCGAGATGGAAGACTACGTGCGCGACCGCCACGTCGAAGAAGGCTTCCAGTACGTGGGCACCCCGCACATCTCCAAGGATGGGCTGTTCCACACCTCGGGCCACCTGCCGTACTACGCGGACACCATGTTCCCTGCGCTGCACATCGATGAAGAGCGCGATGAAGATGGCAACATCACCAAGCAGGGCCAGGAATACCGCCTGAAGGCCATGAACTGCCCGATGCACAACCTGATCTTCCGCGGCCGCGGACGTTCATACCGTGAATTGCCGCTGCGCCTATTCGAATTCGGCCACGTCTACCGCTACGAGAAGTCCGGCGTGGTCCACGGCCTGACCCGCGTGCGCGGTTTCTCCCAGGACGACAGCCACTCCTACGTCACCAAGGAGCAGGCACCGGCCGAGGTTGAGCACCTGCTGAACTTCATGCTCTCGCTGTTGCGCGACTTCGGCATGGACGACTTCTACCTGGAGCTGTCCACCCGTGATCCGGAGTCGGACAAGTTCATCGGCTCGGATGAGCAGTGGGATGAAGCTACGGCCGTGCTGGAGCGCGTCGCCACCGAATCCGGCGTCGAACTGGTTGCCGACCCAGGCGGAGCCGCATTCTACGGTCCGAAGATCTCGGTCCAGGCCAAGGATGCCATCGGCCGTACCTGGCAGATGGGCACCGTGCAGTACGACTTCAACCAGCCAGCGCGCTTCGGTTTGGAGTACCAGGCTGCCGACGGTTCCCGCCAGGAACCAGTGATGATCCACGCTGCGAAGTTCGGTTCCATCGAGCGCTTCCTGGGCGTGCTCACCGAGCACTATGCAGGTGCCTTCCCCGCATGGCTCTCGCCGGTACAGGTTCGCGCGATCCCAGTGGCCGAGGCTTTCAACGACTACCTCGGTGAAGTTGTTGCCAAGCTCAAGGCGCAGGGTGTCCGCGTGGAACTGGATGACTCGACGGATCGCTTCCCGAAGAAGATCCGCAACGCGTCCAAGGACAAGGTTCCATTCGTGCTCATCGCCGGCGGCGAAGATGCCGATGCAAACGCCGTGTCCTTCCGCTTCCGCGATGGCAGCCAGGAGAACCAGGTTCCAGTCGACGATGCGGTAGCCCGCATCGTTGAAGCCATCAAGAGCCGCGACAACAACAACTAGTTCGGATAGGGAGTCCACCAAGCATGCAGGAACAAGCAGACCGGTCCGTCACCGACGACTTTGAACTCGCCGGAGTGCCGGATTCGTTCCAGCGCCTGTGGACTCCCTACCGGATGGCTTATATCAAGGGCGGGCAGGACCAGGTCAAGGATGAGGCCAGTTGCCCATTCTGCGCCGGTCCTGGGCGTACCGACGAAGAAGCGCTGATCGTGCACCGTGGCAAAACCTGCTACGTGATCCTGAATCTGTTCCCGTACAACCCGGGCCACCTGCTCGTGTGCCCGTACCGCCATGTGCCCAACTACACCGATATCACGGTGGAGGAAACGGCAGAAATGGCAGCGCTGGCGCAGCAGTCAATGCGCGTGCTGCGCAAGGTCTCCAACCCCGCCGGTTTCAACCTGGGCATGAACCAGGGCGAAGCCGGGGGAGCAGGCATCGCCGCGCACCTGCATCAGCACATCGTGCCGCGCTGGAACGGGGATGGGAACTTCTTCCCTATCATCGCGCAGACCAAGGCGATCCCGCAGACCTTGTCCGAGGTTCGCAGTGCCATTGCCGAAGCGTGGGACAGCGAAACCCCGAACTAGGCAATAGCTGGTACTTGGGCCCGGCAGAACATGAAAATGTTCTGTCGGGCCCAACGTCATTTAATGCAAAAGCCACGATGTTGGCCTGCTGCAATGCAAGACCAAATAGACTGTTGCGGCATGTTGGAGCAACTTCTTCCGGAAATGAGCATCGTTGAATTTTCCCAGGTCCCCTGAACCAATCGGCACCATCGAAGAAATCCGCGACTGGATTATTAGTGGATCCGAGCATGAAATGCGTTTCGCCATCCAAGGTGCAGCCCGCTACTCAATCGGCATGATTGATCAGCTGCTCGAAGACCTGAGCTACGAGCATGATGCCAACTGCGACAGGTTCCTGCGCGGTTGGCTCGATACCCTGGATCCGCTGGAACGGCTCGCGGCGGCTGTGGCCACCGAGCACCACTACCAATTGAGCCTAGTTGCGATCTCGCAAGCGGCGGACCGGGCATTGGTGCAGGTGATGGAGTCAGTTAAACCGGCAATCGAGGACCTTGCCAAAAATTTTTGAATCCGTCCATCAGCGTGCCAGCGACCCGGACCCCTCCTACACCAAACACTTCACTCCGCGATTGCTGGCATATGCGCAGCAATTGCGCTCCGTAGCCGAAGATATCAACGGCGACGTTCCGCTGGTGCAATTTATGTCTGAGGAAGTGGCGCGCATTGAAGCAGCTAATCCTGAAGGCTACGGTCAGCCAGCAAAATATCAAGTGTCGGATGCAATAGCGTCACGCCAAATATTCACCGGCAAAAAGCACTCTGACTAGTTGTTTAGTAGAGATTGCCAATGTTACGCACTAACTCGTAACTGGTGGATAAATCTACTATCTGCCAATTATGACGCAACACGCGAGGTAATAAAGCAAAGCGATCCTACGATTACTGGCGTACCACCTCGCTTATATCCCCGAAATTCTGGGGCAAAAACGAGTCACCGCAGTGTCGAAAGGAACCCCTCCTCACCATGTCTACGAACAACCAGAACTCCGTCGTCGGTTCGGACCGCGTCAAGCGCGGCATGGCCGAAATGCTCAAGGGCGGCGTCATCATGGACGTAGTCACCCCAGAGCAGGCACGCATCGCTGAAGATGCAGGTGCCGTGGCCGTCATGGCTCTGGAGCGCGTTCCTGCGGACATCCGTGCCCAGGGTGGCGTCTCGCGCATGAGCGACCCGGACATGATCGACGGGATCATCGCCGAGGTCTCCATCCCGGTAATGGCCAAGGCGCGCATCGGCCACTTTGTCGAGGCGCAGATCCTGCAGTCCCTCGGCGTCGACTACATCGACGAGTCCGAGGTCCTTTCGCCAGCAGACTACGAGAACCACATCGATAAGTGGCCTTTTACCGTTCCATTCGTTTGCGGTGCCACCAACCTCGGTGAGGCATTGCGTCGAATCAACGAAGGTGCCGCAATGATCCGCTCGAAGGGCGAAGCCGGCACCGGCGATGTTTCGAACGCCACCGGGCACATGCGCAAGATCCGTGCAGAGATCGCCAAGCTGGCCGCATTGCCGGAAGATGAGCTGTACGTGGCCGCCAAGGAGCTGCAGGCACCGTATGAGCTGGTCAAGGAAATCGCGCAGACCGGCAAGCTGCCGGTAGTGCTGTTCACCGCTGGCGGCATCGCCACCCCGGCCGACGCTGCGATGATGATGCAGCTGGGCGCCGACGGCGTGTTCGTCGGCTCGGGCATCTTCAAGTCCGGCAACCCAGTGCAGCGCGCCGAGGCCATCGTGAAGGCAACCACCTTCTTCGACAACCCGGACGAGCTGGCCAAGATCTCCCGCGGTCTGGGCGAAGCAATGGTCGGCATCAACGTCGCCGACGTGCCAGTGCCTCACCGCCTTTCGGAGCGTGGCTGGTAAGCCCTGAAGTATCAGACAATTCGGGCCCACGTCACCGAGAATTTGGTGGCGTGGGTCTTTGTTTTTAGAGGTCGATTTGGGGCTGGTGCCGTGGACTAAGATTGAGAAGTGCTCCGTCACGGCCAGAGTTGGAGACCACAACCATACGATAGAGGTCATGACGTTGGGCAAGATTGAGCGCGGCGCGGATGGCCATGACACCTCGCATGTTAATGGATGTAACTACTCTTCCAGGCCTGGCGTAGTTGGAATCGTTTGTTGAAATGCTCATCGACTAGTGTCCGCACCAGACCCCGGCCCCGAAGAAAATCAAAAAGCGCCGAAAGAACATCCAAAGAAGTCTTGAAGAGTCAATCGCTCAGTTCCTAGCGACACGTGCGGAATTGTCGGATGAAGCTCATAGACAGATCGCCAAAATTCTCTTTCGCGATCGAGCAAAGGACCGGCATGTACTTCGAGGTCTTGATGATGCCCCGCACTATCCCCAGATTGATTGAGCAGCCTCGAGCAAAAAAGACCGCCTGAAATATTCTGCTCAGCAGGGAGGTAAGCCTGTTTAGGCGTATTACCATCGAATTGAAGTCACTGCCCGTCGCGCTACTTACGAGCAATTACAGTTCAGTGTGGCTGATTGCAATACGGGCAGCAACTCCGACCTAGTTGATGGGGGACCCTTGGGTTTCAGAATGCGGAAGTCTTTCAAGATCGCGCCCGGCGTGCGGATGAACGTTTCGACGAAGAGCCTCGGGCTCTCCGCCGGTGTGAAAGGCGCTCGGATCAGCGCCAATAGTTCTGGTCGGGTCACCAGGACGGTCGGAATCCCCGGAACGGGGATCTCTCATGTGAAAACCGTCCAAGCCGGCGGGCGCTCACGTGCCAGCAAGGCCTCCTCCAGTACCACCGCCGCCGCTCGTACCACACAGGCCCTGGCTAAACCGAAGAAGCCCAAGCCTGGGCTCTTTGCTCCGGCATGGGAGAAGAAGCTGTACAAGCAAGTCGAGGGCGCTGCGAACTCTGCGATGCTCCAGCAAATTGGCAAGGACCATCCAGAAGCAGCTCCGTCGGTAGCAATGGTTGAACTATACCGAGTCTGCCTACCAGCCAGCGATGCCGAGCGATCGCGAGCGATTCTTGACTGGCTGTGGACTGAAGGCTATGACCCAGCAACGGATAAGTTCTTCATCTCCTATGTGGCCGACGGCGAGGTCACAGTCCCGATTGCGACGGGCGTCACCGTCACATTGCCGTTGGAGCGCCAAACGCTTGGCCTCATTCTGGCAGAGTTGGAACAGGACGCAGGCAATGCAGACCGAGCCATCAGCATCGTCGAAGGTCTTGAACCCACTACCGTGGCGGCGGTGTCACTCGCGGAACTCTACGCTGAGACTGACCGGTGGGAAGAGATCATTAACATGACGGACGGGCTCACGAACGATGATGAGCCGTCCACTTACCTGTTGATCCAACGAGGCACCGCGCTGCGGGAACAAGGCTTCTACGAGGCCGCGCGTACTGCTTTTAAAGAGGCACTTCGTATGAGGTCGCGCCCAGCGGAGCTGCGGCATCTGGCGCTGGTGGGGCGAGGGATGAGCTACGCCGCGGATGGGAAGAAGGCCTTGGCCCGTAAAGACTATGAGCGCGTCCTAGCGGAGAACTCTACGTATTCTGGCTTGATGGACCTTCTGACGCAGGTAGCGAACTAAGTTGAATTGACTGAAGGTTCCGAGCGGGATGCTGTGTCGACTCGTTCCAAGGTTCGACCGGAGCAGTCCAATCATTGCAGAATGGGCCCATGTGAACCCTCGCTGCGGTCGTTGGTGATGCCAGCATGGGTGCAGAGAGCGACTCAACCACCGACCGGGGACACCCTGTGCACACTCGAACGCCTATAAGTTCTCGTGTACGAGAGCCATGGCAGACAAATTTCAATCAACCCGACCTCAGCGCCGCAGTACTCGGATCCCAGTGGCCAGCCGTCGACGCTCCTGTCGACAATCGGCTTGCCATCGACAGGCTCGTCGGTTCTTTGTGCATAAAAGAGATCTGAGCAAGGGTACTAGTGAGTCGTATCCAAGAAAAATATCCTTGCGTCGCACATAGCTCACATACAAAGTAGCCAGTGGATCAGGATTCCAGACTAGGCTGGACACCGCTCAATCTTGCACGACGGCATCAACATCGCCGACGTGCCAGTGCCTCACCGCCTTTCGGAGCGCGGCAGGTAGGAACTGCGCTGAGTAGCTGATGACGAGGCCGAAGAAGTGGACAGATCAGTCCATTTCTTCGGCCTCGCTGCTTCTGTGCTGCCGGTAGTGATGCAGGGGCCCGATACGGCACGAGACTGCGATCTAGCCTTTGCCTCCAAGTGTTCTTCCCAGCCAGCATGAATAAACTGATTCCAGGTGGTGCGTTTACGAGCAGCAATCCGTCTCCGGCCCCGCCCAACCAGATTCGCTGCCTGGAATCGCGAGTATCTTGGCGCAACCAGATCACTTACTGCTCGACCGGAGCCGGTGGGACATCGATGGCGACCTGCTGGTGGTGCAGCCCTGGAGCAGGCATGCCGGTAGCGAAGTGCACCCGGAGCCGTGAGCAATTTTCCTGTGGCAGACTATGTGCCATGAGCGAGATTATCTTCGATGCCGCGGTCACTCTCAATGGATACTTGGCCGACGAGAACCATAGCCTGCAATGGCTCTTTGACGTTCCGGGGTCCCAAGAGCCTGATCCGGAACTATTGCCTGAAAACGTTGGTGTGCATGTCGAAGGCGCGAACACCTATATGTGGATGATCGAGAATGAACAGCTCATGGAAAATCCGCAAAAGTGGCATGAATACTATCCGGGGGTCAAGACCTATGTCTTCACTTCGAGGGAGCTGCCCATTCCAGAAGGGGCTGATGTGCAGCTGCTGAACGGGCCAGTTGCGCAGTTCTTGCCGGTAATTCGCGACAGCGCAGGGGAGAAGAATGTTTGGGTACTTGGCGGCGGTGAACTGCTGGGGCAATTCCTGGATGTCGATGCCCTCGATGTCTTGGCATTGACTATCGCCCCGGCCGCGCTATCGTCGGGTGCGCCCGTATTGCCACGAACTATTTCCAGCGAGAGCCTCGAACTGGTTGAAGCGCGGCAAGCCGGACCTTTCGCCCGGCTTGTCTATCGAGTCAACAAATCGCGGTAAGGCCATTCGAGAAAGCCCAGCCGGTCACGGAACGTCCCGTGACCGGCTGAGCTTTCTCGTTATCACTGGCTGGCTACTGGTTCCAGGAGCGCAGAACCATATGGCGTCCACGTCCCAGCAGCTTCAGGCCGTTCGCACTGAAGAAATCGGCACTTGACGGAGTCGCTGCTGCCAATAGCTCCTGAGGTACCTCATCGTCTGGCGGCGACAGCGGATTGATCATTGATCGCGACAGGCCATGGAGCAAGGCAGTGCCAACGCCATGGCGGCGATGTTCCTTGCCTACGGCCAAGGAATGCACCATGAGCTGGCCGTTCAGGCCCTGCTGGGCAAAGCCCCGGCCCACGATCTCTCCCTCGTCGGTACGAGCCAAGGCATGCTCGACGCGGCGCAATGCCGGATGCCCGCTGGAGAGCTGGGTGCTGGTCTCGCGCCAAAGGTTCGTCACATTCAGCTCGGCCGCATCAGCTCCCGTGGCCTCAGACACGTTATTGCCCAAGCGGATCTTGCCGGTCCAACGATCCATTGGAATGGCCAATGGGCCGGCATGCCAGGAAACCTGGGCATTATCGGAGAAGCCGGTCGCCCTCAGCTCATCCGCGTGGGCGCCTGAGTTAACCCAAGCTTCCACACGCCGGGCGCCGAGCCGATGGCCTTCGGCTAGCGCCGGACGCAGGCCCGCCTGTTCTGGCTGTTCGGGGAACAGCAGGATCAGCCGCTTGCGTACTGGCTGCCATGCCCATGAGCATCCGTGGGTGGTAAAGATCTTGCCGCCGGTGGCGACTGCAAGTGCCTGATGCCAGTGGCTTAGTGCTTCCTGTGCGGAGGCAATAGTGGTCATTATTCTGCGTTCACCAATCCTCGACGGCGCAACAACGGTTCAACCAATGCGGTGCGGCCGCGGAATAATTCGTAGGACTCAAGGGGATCGCGCGTATTGCCGCGCGAAAGCAGTTCCTCACGGAACCGATTACCATTTTCGCGCATTAAGCCCCCATTTTCCTCGAACCACTGCACAGTGTCGGCATCGAGCACCTCACTCCAGATGTAGGAGTAGTAGCCAGCGGAGTATCCATTGGCGAAAATGTGCTGGAAATAACCGGTGCGGTAGCGAGGCGGAATCATTGCGGAGTCGAAGCCGGCGCCCTGAAGCACGTCCTGTTCGAACTGCAGTGGATCCTCGATAACAGTCCCGGCGCTGATGGTGTGCCAGGCCCAATCAAGGACACTGGCGGCAAGGTACTCAGTGGTTGCAAAACCCTGGCCCCATAGTGAAGCCGCGCGGATCTTCTCGATCAGCGCGTCGTCCAATACTTCGCCGCTTTGGTGGTGGATAGCATAACCGGATACGACATCCTCGTGGAGCATCCACATCTCGTTGACCTGCGATGGGAACTCCACGAAATCGCGGGGGACCGAGGTGCCAGAAAGCGAAGCGTACTTTCCGCGGGAGAACATCCCGTGCAGCGCATGGCCGAACTCGTGGAACAGCGTATTTGCCTCATCCATGGACAGCAGAACCGGATCACCCGGCGCAGGCGGGGTGATGTTCAAGGTATTCGTGACGATCGGCCGCTCATCCAGGAACGAAGCGGCATCGCGCAGGCTGGTCATCCATGCACCACCCTTCTTGGTATCCCTGGTCAGGTAGTCGCCGGTGTAGAGCGCCAGCGGCTTGCCATCGGCGTCGAAAACTTCGAAGACCCGAACATCCTGGTGGTAGGCGGGAAGGTCGAACCGCTCGCTGAAGGTAATACCAAACAGCTTGGTAGCGGTCGCGAAGACGCCATCGACCAGGACCCGGTCTAATTCGAAGTAGTTGCGCAGTGCCTCGGAATCCACCGAGTACTCCTCACGCAAGACCTGGTTGGAGAAGTATTTCCAATCCCACGCGTTGATTTCGGCACCGGCGATCTTGCCCAGCACCTGGGCTTCCTGGCGGGCATTTGCGGTGGCGGCCTTGGTTAGCTCGGCCAGCCGTTCTTCCACCGCAGCGGTGGAAGGTGCAGTGGCCTGGGCGAGCACGGTTTCTGCATGGTTGGCGAATCCGAGCAGAGCGGCGCGCTCAGCGCGAAGCTGTGCCATTTCGGCAGCCACATGAATGGTCGCGTTTTCCTCGGTGCCACGGCTGATCGAGGCATTGAACACCTTGCGGCGGGACTGGCTTGACGCGAGCGACTCCAGGACCGGTTGCTGGGTAGGCGAAACCAGCGTCAGCAAGTATCCCGATGCGTGGCCTGCTTGCTTGGCGGCTTGCGCAGCGGACTCGATCGCTTGGCTGGAAAGACCTGCGAGTTCCTCAGCATCGTCGAAGTGCACAGCGTGGGCATTCTGATTTTCCAGGACGAGGTCAGCGAACTGCGTGGAAAGCTCAGCGAGTTTGGCGTTCAGTGCCTTCAACTGGTCCTTTTCGGCGTCGCCCAAGCCTGCGCCGGCCAATTGGAAATTCTTCAGCGTTTGCTCCACTAGACGGGCATCTTCACCCTGGAGACCCTCATAATTCAAAGCTTGTAGACGCAAGTACAAGGTTTGGTTTAGGTAAATCTCATCTTCTTGCCTAGTCCAGATCGAAGAAATCTCCGACTGAATCGCCCGCAGATCTTCGGTGCCGTGGGCGGAAATCACCGCGAAATACGTCATGAGCGCACGGCGCAGGGTCTGCCCGCTGGCTTCCAGCGCCAAGAAAGTGTTCTCAAAAGTGGGAGCCTGGGCATCGTCGATGATGCGCTGCAGCTCCTCACGCTGTTCGGCTGCGCCGAGCCGGACTGCCTCCAGGTAATGCTCAGCGGTGAGCTGGTCGAAGGCTGGCCATTGGTAGGGCCTGGTACTGTGAGTCAGAAGCGGGTTTTGCATAGGCCTAGGTTTTCATGGAAAACGTGATTTAGCTTGCATTTACACCCCAGATGCCCAGCTGAGCTAGGCTCGATGCATGCCCCAACGTGCACTGCCTGCATTTCTTCCGCTGAGCTCAACGCTGCTGGCCGCATTGCTGATTGGCGGTTGCTCTGCAGTCCCAAGCGATCACGCAGAACCAGCAACCCCGCAGCCTTCCGTCCAGGCCAGCGTTCCTGCCTCGCCGGAACCGGCTCCGAGTTCAGCCATAGCGGATGCCCCGGCCGCACCTTCGGCGCCCGAAGAGCTATCGCTGATGGTTACCGGCGATGTACTGCTGCATCCGCAGCTATTGGATGAAGCGAAGCAAGCGGCTGGAGCGGAAACGGGCAACGGCGGGGACTACGATTTCAGCCCCTTGCTTGCGGGCCTGGCACCCTATGTCCAGGACGCAGATGTGGCGCTATGCAATCTGGAAACACCGATTGGCATCCCTCCGTATTCGGGGTATCCGCGGTTCACGGTCCCAGATCGAATCCTGGCCGACCTCGGCGCAATTGGCTACGACGGATGCACCACCGCCACCAATCACACGGTAGATGCCGGGACGGCCGGAGTAGAGCGAACGCTGGACGCTCTGGAAGCGAATGGGCTTTTCGCGACCGGCTCCTACCGCAGTGAAAAAGAATCCGAGAAGCCATCGATCCTGGACATGGAAGGCGTGAAGCTCGGTGTAGTAACCAGCACCTATTCGCTCAATGGCTTGCCGGAAGAAGCTGACTGGCAAGTCGATACCGGGGTGGATGCGCAGCAACTGATCGCCAGGGGCAAGGCAATGCGCAAGGCGGGAGCGGACATCGTCGTGGCTGCCGTGCACGATGGGGCTGAATACAGCACCGAACCGACAGCGTCCCAGAAAAGGCTCGGTCGAGCCTTGGCAGAGTCCGGTGTCTTCGATTTCATCTACATGCACCACACCCACTCGGTATTGCCCATTGAGAAGCACGACGGAACCTGGATCGTCTACGGTTTGGGCAATTCCGTGGCAAAACACGCCACACCAACCATTCTCAACCGCGAAGGCATCAGCGTAAAGGCAACGTTTACCCAGGGAGCGCCCGGCGAATGGGATGTCAGCGAATTGCGGTGGGTACCGCACCAGCTCTCAAATAAACCTGTGGCCTGGTGCCAAGTCTTCGATGCTGCTGGATGCATACGGGAAGATGAAGCAAAAGCCTCCTTGAAGCGCAGCGAGGCCACAGTGAATGCCTATGGCGCATTCGACGACGGACTTCGAGAGTGGACGCTGGACTGACCTAGCGCAATGGCCAAGGTGCCCACACGCGGCTTGAGGGAAGAATTGCGCGTGCTCTGGCTAGCCGTGCCGGCGATATGTCTTCGAGGCCGCGGGACTGCTCGCCGAATCCTGTCCCGTCAACGTCGAAACAGTGCACGAGGCGGTCCATGCCTCGATCCAGGAACTCGCCGAATCCTCCGGACGCGGCGGCACTCACCTGGATCTCGAGTTCCTCAAGGATTTCTGGGACAACTTCGTCGCATCCATCGCAGCCGCACGGCGGAAATGTCGCGCGGTACAACGCGCCGAGCTCCAGGTGCACCGCGGGAAACGTGGTGAAGACCATGCCCAGTGGCGCGCAGCGCGAATCCATCGGAAATACGCGAACAGAGCGCACCACATGGCCCGGTTGAATCCGCATGTGCCTGGCCAGCCCGGGATCTTCGAAGCAACGCACCTCGAACTGCTCGCGCAGGCAATCCAGCAACGCCTGGGCTACCTGCGGCACCGGGGCAAAGCGTTGCACATGGGAGGTCAGCGAATAGCTCTCCGCTGGAGGCTGCTCATCCCAGCGCTGGCCATAGGGGATCAGCGCACCGTGCTCGTCGAAGTAATCCGCCACTTCGATATCTGGGCGCTGGTAGCCGTGAAGCATGTTCGGGTTCTCCGTTTCTGCCGCATGCAGGTATTGCGGGAATTCAGTGCCCGAACTCATCCGAATCGGTGAAGGGGCCAGCACCAGTATCCATGGCATTGATGGCGGCCATTTCCGCCTGGGTGAGCTGGAAGTCGAAAATGTCCAGGTTCTCGCTCTGCCGCCGCTGGTCTGCCGATTTCGGTGCCGCTGCCCGCCCGGACTGGACATGCCAGCGCAAGGTCACCTGCGCGCTGCTCTTCCCATGCGCTTGGGCGATCCGGACCAGGGCAGGATGTGAAAGGAGTCCAGATTTCTTGCGTCCCAGCGGGGAATAGGCTTCGGTCCGAACGCCATGCTCGGTGTTGAAACCTTGCCATTCGACGCTTTGCCGTTCAGGATCAACCTGGATCTGGTTCAGCGCCGGCACGAGCCCCGAATCCAGGACGTTCTGCAGCTGGTAGGGCTTGAAGTTCGAGACTCCCGCAGCCCGGATCTTGCCCTCGTCTACTAGTTTGCCCAGCTCAGTGAAGGCTTCGACATAGGTGTTCTGCTGGGGGTTGGGCCAGTGGATCAAGAGCAGATCCACATACTCAAGACCCAAGCGGTCCAGGGAGTTCTCCAACGCCTGGCGCACGCCTTGGGTCGAATGCCATTGCTTGTTGAATTTGGTGGTTACGAAAATTTCATCGCGATGAAGCCGGCTCTGTGCCAGGGCCTTGCCCACGGCGTCCTCATTCTCGTAGTTCTCCGCTGTATCAATGCGGCGGTAGCCCACGTCGAGGGCGGACAGCACCGCTGCGGCCGCCTCGTATCCACGCATGGGCCACGTGCCCAAACCGATCGAGGGCATGCTCACGCCGCCGGCAAGTTCGAGGGAAGAAATATCAGCAATCATGTCCTTGAACCTACCAAGTTCCACCACTTGCCGGGAGGCGGCGTCGAAGAATCCGCGACACACCGGGAAACAAAACAGGACCACGGCGTCTCTGGGTTTAACGTTATTTCGGCGCATTTTTCGTGCTGCCAACCACTGAACACCATGAAGGTTAGAACCATGCCGAAAATAGGCGTCCTCGCTCTGCAAGGGGATTTCCGCGAACATCTGGCCTCTTTGGAACGGCTCGGGCAGCGCACGCACATGGTGCGCACCGTCGTCGATTTGGAGCAGGTTGACGCGCTGGTGATTCCCGGCGGCGAGTCCTCGGTGATTGACCGGCTGTCCCGCAACTACGGGCTAGCTGGTCCCATCAAGGAGCGCATCGCAGCAGGCATGCCAGCCTACGGCTCCTGCGCCGGAATGATCATGCTGGCCGATCGCATCGAGAACCCTGCAATCTCGCGAGATGGCGCGGTACAGCAAAGCTTCGGCGGCATCGACATGACGGTCAAGCGCAACGCGTTCGGGCGCCAGATCGACTCATTCGAGCACCAGCTGGACTTCAACGGGCAAAATCTCGAAGCGGTGTTCATCCGCGCACCGGAAGCCGTGCAAATTGGCCCGGACGTGCAAGTGATCAGCACCGTTCAAGCGGGGACGGATCACGAACAGGGTAGAATTGTTGCAGTACGCCAGGGAAAATTGTTGGCAACCAGCTTTCACCCGGAAGTCACCGGCAGCACCGCTATCCACCAATTTTTCATCAATCTCACGCGAGGAGACGCTTAAAGCATGTCAGGCCACTCCAAATGGGCAACTACCAAGCACAAGAAGGCCGCGATCGACGCCAAGCGCGCCAAGGCCTTCGCAAAATTCATCAAGGGCATTGAAGTTGCCGCCCGTGCCGGCGGCGCCGACATGGCCGGCAACCCGGCGCTGGAACTTGCTGTCAGCAAGGCCAAGAAGAACTCCGTGCCGATCAACAACATCGACCGCGCCGTCAAGCGCGGCGCTGGCCTGACCGGCGAGGTCGTCGACTACACCGAGATCATCTATGAAGCACGCGGCCCGCAGGGCTCGGCCCTGCTGATCGAGTGCCTGACCGACAACAAGAACCGTGCAGCCTCCGAGGTGCGCGTGGGCATCACCCGCAACGGCGGCACCATCGCCGACCCGGGTTCGGTCGCCTACCTGTTCAACCGCCAGGGCGTTGTCCGCCTGCCCAAGGGCGAGCTGACCGAAGACGACCTGCTGATGGTCGTGCTGGACGCCGGTGCCGACGAGATCATGGACGAGGACGAGAACTTCGCCATCGTCTGCGACCCTTCGGACCTGCGCGCTGTGGCCGCTGCGCTGGATGAAGCGGACATCGCCTACGAGTCCGACGAAATGGAATTCATTCCATCGATGAAGGTCGACCTGGACGTTGAAGGAGCTCGCAAGTTCCTCAAGCTCTACGACGCGCTGGAAGAACTGGATGATGTCCAGGGCATCTACACCAACGCTGATCTGTCCGACGAGGTTCGCGCCGCGCTGGACGAAGAGCAGTAAGGCTTGCCCTTACGTGTTGTTGGCGTCGATCCCGGCCTGACCCGTTGCGGTCTTGCCGTGGTCGACGTCGCTGCAAACAGGCAAGTTTCGCTGGTGGACGTCACCGTCGCCGGCACCCCTCCGGGCACTCCGCTCGATGCCCGGCTCTTGAAGATCGCCAACGCCATCGACGAATGGCTGGATCTGCATCAGCCCGATGTGCTCGCCTTGGAACGCGTGTTCGCATCGGCGAACGTCTCCACCGTCATCGGCACCGCGCAGGTCACCGGCGTTGTCATCACCGCGGCAGCGCGACGCGGAATACCCGTGGCCCTGCACACGCCGACCGAGGTCAAGGCGGCGGTTACCGGTTCGGGACAGGCCACCAAGGCGGCGATCGGCAAGATGGTTGCCAAGATCTGCCGGCTCGATGAACCGCCTAAGCCTGCCGACGCCGCTGATGCGGTGGCCTTGGCGATTACCCACGGCTGGCGCGGTGCGGCCACCGGCTCGAATGCCTCGGCCTCCGCGGCTAATGCCGGTGGTTCGTCGCAGCTGACCGGTGCGCAGCAGGCGTGGATTGCCGCCGAGGCGTCGGCCAAGCGCCGTGCAGTGCGCCGCTAGCCGGCCAGCACGGCAGCGGCCCCGACCCACCGGGGAACGCGGCGGATCGATATTCGTAGGTATCTTCGATAAACTGGGTTCGATCGAACATATATCCCAAGGAGTGGCATGATCAGCTCATTGACCGGCACCGTGCAGGCGGTAGCCCTGAATACCGCGGTAATTGACGTTAACGGCTTCGGGATGCTGGTCAATGCCACCCCCGGGACGCTGTCCACCCTGCAGGCAGGACGCGAGGCAACGGTATTCACCTCCATGGTGGTCCGCGAGGATTCGATGACCCTCTTCGGCTTCGCTACCGCTGAGGAACGCGATGTCTTCGAGGTCCTGGTTTCCGTATCGGGCATCGGGCCACGCACCGGCTTGGCCATCTTGGCGGTGCACTCTCCGGAGGAAGTCCGCATCGCGGCGAACACCAAGGACACCGCCGCTTTCACCAAGGTATCGGGCATTGGCCCCAAGGGCGCGAGCCGCATCGTGCTGGAACTGAACGGCAAGCTGATCCCGACTGGCGCGCCAGTGGCCCCGGTTTCCGGCGGCGGCAACGCGAGCGTCTGGGAACCGCAGGTGATCGACGCGCTGACCGGCCTGGGCTGGAGCGAAAAGGATGCAACCAGCACCCTGAAATCGCTGTCCAAGGCTGATCCAGATGTCGTTGCCACCGGCAACGTCGCAGAAATCTTGCGTGCTGCACTGCGCAGCATGTCCAGCGGAACCCGCGCCTAAGCGGTCTGCGAGAGGATCAACTGATCATGAATGACTCCACCGGGCTCACGAATGCCGGCAGCGAACCCGAGGAACGGGTAATCGAAGCGGCCCTGCGCCCGCGGAACCTCGACGACTTCGTGGGCCAGTCCCGAGTGCGCCAGCAGCTCTCGCTGGTGCTTGAAGCAGCGAAAATCCGCGAACGCACCGCGGACCACGTTCTGCTCTCTGGCCCGCCGGGCCTGGGCAAGACCACCTTGTCGATGATTATCGCCGCCGAGATGAACGCGCCATTGCGCATTTCCTCCGGCCCAGCCATCCAGCATGCCGGTGACTTGGCCGCGATCCTCTCGTCGTTGACCGAAGGCGAGGTGCTGTTCCTCGATGAAATCCACCGCATGTCCCGGCCGGCCGAGGAAATGCTCTACATGGCCATGGAAGACTTCCGCGTAGATATCATCGTCGGAAAGGGCGCCGGCGCCACGGCCATTCCACTGGAGCTTCCGCCCTTCACTCTCGTTGGCGCAACCACGCGCGCCGGACTATTGCCCGGCCCGTTGCGTGACCGCTTCGGCTTCACTGGCCATCTGGAGTTCTACGCGGTCAAGGAGCTTGAACTGGTTTTGCGCCGTTCGGCCATGATGCTTGATCTGAGCGTCACTTCGGCCGCGTTCACCGAGATCGCCGGACGCTCCCGCGGTACGCCCCGTATCGCCAACCGCCTGCTGCGCCGCGTGCGTGACTGGGCGCTGGTGCATAAGCTCGAAGAGATCGATGCCCAAGCGGCCGAGGCCGCCTTGGACATGTACGAGGTCGATGCACGTGGCCTTGATCGCCTCGACCGGGGTGTGCTCGAAGCCTTGTGCACCAAATTCGGCGGGGGACCGGTGGGGCTATCGACCCTGGCCATCGCCGTGGGTGAAGAAACCGAAACCGTCGAAACTGTCGCAGAGCCATACCTGGTGCGTGAAGGGCTGATGGGCCGGACCCCGCGCGGTCGTATTGCCATGCCCGGAGCCTGGGCGCATTTGGGCTTGGCGATGCCAAAGGATGCCATCTTCGCCAGTGCGCAAAGCTATGAAAACGATGAGGATTAGGCAAGCATTACTTCACTGCCCGCGTAAATGGTCTGCCGGTTCACCGTGACGCATTAGACTAAAGACGCCCGACCTATGCCCGTTTCGGGGCGAGGTGGGGCGTCTTTGCTGTATTTCGCCAGAAATAGCCGCAACAGCATCCCAGAACTTCAGATCAAATCGCAACAATTCGTTAGCAGGTAAATACGTGAATCCCCTCGTAATCGCTCAGGCCGCTGGTGGCGGCTTCAACCCTTCGCTGATCCTGATGGTCGCGCTGTTCGCAGTGCTGATCTTCATGATGTTCCGTGGCCGCAAGAAGCAGTCCGCCCAGCAGGAGAAGCTGAAGAACAACACCGTGCCAGGCGCCAAGGTGATGACCAACTCGGGTATCTTCGGCACCGTCGTCGGCGTTGACGCAGAGGATCGCGTCCAGGTCGAGGTCGCGCCGGGCGTAGTGCTGAACCTGCACCGCCAGGCCATTGCCACCTTCCTGGACAAGGATGCAGCAACCCCGGCCGTGGCCGACGGCGCTGCAGAATCCACCAGCACCACCGAAACCCCAGAAGAGTCCCTGCGTCGCCTGAACGATGAGGGCAAGGACGAGCGCAACGCCTAAGTCCCGGGCAGCATAGCGGTGGCCTGAAGGCTAAGCCACCCAAACCAGAAAGCACAATAGATGTCATCAATCAGACCTGTTAAGCAGGCGCGCAAGGCGTTGCTATGGTTGCTGATCGTCTTCATCATCGCAACCGGCGTGTTGGTAGCCGGTGCAGCGAACGGTAAAACCGGATGGGGACCGAAGCTCGCCCTCGACCTCGAAGGCGGTACCGAGATGATCCTGGCCCCTCGGGTCCAGGGCGACGAAGCAATCAACCAAGAACAACTGGACCAAGCGGTTGAGATCATCCGCCAGCGTGTGGACGGTTCCGGTGTTACCGAATCGGAAATCACCACCCAGTCCGGTCGCAACGTTGTGGTCTCGATGCCCGGCACCCCGGACCAGACCACTCGCGATTTGATCCAGGCCTCGGCCAACATGGAGTTCCGCCCGGTGCTGATCACCGGCAGCTACGCAGCCACTCCTGAGGAAGATCGCACTCCCAAGGAAGACCTGCCAAAGCCTGAGGGCAAGCCAGAGAACCCATCGGACACCAACTGGATCACCGCAGAGCTCTTCCAGGAGTTTGAAGGCTACGACTGCGAAACCGAGCTCAAGGACCGTGGCGGCGACGCTGCGGACCCGGCCAAGCCAATGATCTCCTGCGATACCGACATGGGCGTCAAGTACATCCTTGGCCCACAGGAAATCTCCGGCAACAAGATCAAGGACGCATATGCGCAGCTCGCTCGCGGCGTCAATGGTTCGGTCACCGGCGAATGGGTCGTCGTCATCGAATTCGATGCCGAGGGCACCAAGATCTTCGCCGATACCACGCAGCGTCTGATTGCCCTGCAGGGTTCGCAGAACCAGTTCTCCATCGTGCTTGATGGCGAAACCATTTCGGCGCCAACCACCAATGCGGTGATCTCCGATGGCCGTCCGCAGATTTCCGGTGGCTTCACCCAGGACACCTCGCAGGCGCTGGCCGAGCAGCTGAAGTACGGCGCACTGCCAATCAGCTTCGACATCCAGTCAGAGCGCCAGGTTTCTGCAACGCTGGGTGCTGACCAGCTGACCGCGGGCCTCATTGCCGGTGTTATCGGCCTGGTCCTGGTATTCGTCTACTCGCTGTTCCAGTACCGCGCCCTGGGCTTGGTGACCATCGCTTCGCTGCTCGTCGCCGGTGTGCTGACCTACCTCTGCCTGGTCCTGCTTGGCTGGGGCATGAACTACCGCCTGTCGCTGGCGGGCGTGGCTGGCTTGATCGTGGCGATCGGCCTGATCGCGGACTCGTTCATCGTGTACTTCGAGCGTGTTCGAGATGAGTTGCGCGAAGGCCGGCCATTGGCAAGCGCCGTGGATATCGGCTGGAAGCGTGCCAAGCGCACCATTCTGGCTTCCAAGGCCGTGAACGTGTTGGCTGCAGTAGTGCTCTACATCGTTGCCGTGGGCAACGTGCGAGGCTTCGCCTTCACCTTGGGCCTGACCGCAATCGTTGACCTCGTGGTCGTGTACGGACTGACCCATCCAACCTTGGTCCTGCTGGCACGCACCAAGTTCTTCGCCAACGGCCACCCGCTCTCGGGCATGGATCCATCGTTGCTTGGCGTCAAGCCGCTGTACCAAGGTGCAGGCAAGGTTCGCCGCTTCGATGAAAACGTTGTGGCAAACCGCGGCAAGAAGAATGCGAAGGCCTCGGCTGAGGCCGCCAAGCGCATGACGATTGCCGAGCGTCGCCGTGCACAGGCCGAACAGCCAGCCAGCACGCAGGCCAAGGCCCAGGAGGAGAACAATGAATAAGCTAGTCACTTGGGGCAACGAGCTCTACACCGGCAAGCGTTCCTACCCGTTCACCTCCAAGTACCGGTTGTGGTTCCTGATCGCCGGTATTCTGGTGATGCTGTCGATCCTGCTTCCAGTGGTCAAGGGCGGCTTCAACCTGGGCATCGACTTCCGCGGTGGTTCTGAATTCACCGTTTCGGATGTGCAGAACACTGATATCTCGATTGGTGAAAAAACTGTTAGCTCGGTGGCTTCGGGTTCCGAGGCAACGGTCACCAACATTGCTCCGGGCACCATGCGCGTGCAGACTGAGCGTTTGAGCGATGACCAGACCTTGGCCATCGCCGGCCAGCTCGCGGAGAACTACGGCGTCTCCAGCGATGAAGTTACCAGTAACTTCATCGGCCCAACCTGGGGTGAAGACGTTTCGCGCCAGGCACTGGTTGGCTTGGTAGTCTTCGTGGTCCTGGTGGGCTTGCTGATGGCTGCCTACTTCCGAACCTGGAAGATGTCGCTGGCAGCGATCGTCGGACTGATTACCGTGGTGATCGTGACTGCGGGCATCTACTCGCTGTCCGGTTTCGAAATCACGCCCAGCGCGATCATCGGCTTCCTGACCATTCTGAGCTACTCGCTGTATGACACCGTGGTGGTTTTCGACAAGGTCCGCGAAAACACCAAGGACTACACCCAGCAGTCCAAGCGCACCTTCGAGCAGCTGGTGAACCTCGCTGTGAACCAGACCCTGGTTCGCTCGATCAACACCTCGGTCGTTGCCGTGCTTCCAGTGGCCGCGATCCTATTCATCGGTTCCTACCTGCTGGGTGCCGGTACGCTCAAGGACCTGTCCTTGGCGCTGTTCGTCGGTATCATCGTCTCGGCCCTGTCGACCTTGTTCGTGCAGGCGCCAATGTTCCATTGGCTCCGCCACAAGGACGACGACGTGGTAGCGCACGATAAGAAGATGGCTGCTGCCTAAACCGATCCGAAGATCTGAATTTGGTGCTCCCAGCATTTGCTGGGGGCACCAATTCGCTTAAGCGGGAAGATGCGTAATTAGTTGTCACCGCCCGAACGTGCTATAACGTTTGAACTAAAGAAGGTGTTTTTTCAGTGCACGGCTACCAGTGATCTGGTGGCCCGGAACTACCGTTGGATTCCGTCGGGCTTCACGCAGGCTCGGGAAAGAATCCAACGGCAACGGGAAGGAGCGGGGCATGGCGAATACGCCTAACCTGAACAATTCGAAACGACGCTCTATCTCTCGTTTGGTGCGCTTTGCTGGCCGGGGGAGCACCCCGAGCACATCGCCGACCCTTGAACCGCTATTGCGCACGGTCAAGTCCAAGCATCCGAAGGCGGATCTGGACCTGCTGGTCCACGCCTACGAGGTCGCCGAAAAGTACCATGAAGGCCAGAAGCGCAAGAGCGGCGACCCGTACATAACGCACCCGGTCGCCGTCGCCACGATCCTGGCGGAGATGGGGATGACCGGCTCGATTCTTGCCGCCGCCTTGCTGCACGACACCGTTGAAGACACCGATTACTCCCTGGAGTCGGTTAAGAAGGAATTCTCCGAGGAAATCGCCATGCTGGTCGATGGCGTGACCAAGCTGGACAAGGTCACCTATGGCGATGCGGCCCCGGCAGAGACCGTGCGCAAAATGGTCGTGGCCATGTCCCGCGACATCCGCGTGCTGCTGATCAAGCTGGCCGACCGCCTGCACAATGCCCGTACCTGGCGCTACGTATCCCCGGAATCTTCCTCGCGCAAGGCGAAGGAAACCCTGGAGATCTTCGCACCGCTGGCACACCGTCTGGGCATGAACACCGTCAAGTGGGAGCTGGAGGACCTGTCCTTCGCTGCCTTGCACCCGAAGGTCTACCAGGAGATCGTCCGCATGGTGGGCGATCGCACTCCGGAACGTGAAAAGTACCTCTCCTCGATCCGCCAGACCCTTTCGGGCGATCTCGGCGATGTCGCCATCCATGCCTCGGTGTCCGGCCGGCCCAAGCACTACTACTCGATCTACCAGAAGATGATCGTGCGCGGCAAGGACTTCGACGATATCCATGACCTCATGGGCGTGCGCATCCTGGTGGATACCGTCAAGGACTGCTACGGCGCCCTGGGCGTCGTGCATGCGGAGTGGAATCCACTGCCTAACCGCTTCAAGGACTATATTGCGATCCCGAAGCTGAACCTCTACCAGTCGCTGCACACCACGGTGATGGGTCCTGAAGGCAAGCCGGTAGAGATCCAGATCCGCACCCACGATATGCACGTACGCGCCGAATACGGTGTAGCAGCGCACTTCCAGTACAAGCATGGGCAGACCGATAACTCCATGCTTTCGCCGGAACAGAATATGGATTGGCTGCGTTCCTTGATGGAGTGGCAGGCGGATACCGCCGACTCCGAGGAGTTCCTGGACGGCCTTCGCTACACGATCAGCTCCGCTGAAGTCTATGTGTTCACCCCCAAGGGCGACATCATGTCCTTGCCGGTTGGTGCCACACCGGTGGATTTCGCCTACTCGATCCACACCGACGTCGGCCACCGCACCATCGGCTCCCGCGTCAATGGCAAGCTCGTCCCACTGCATACCGAGCTCAAGCAGGGCGATGTGGTGGAGGTCTTCACCTCGAAGGCCGAAGGCGCTGGCCCATCCCAGGATTGGCAGAACTTTGTCCGCTCGCCTCGTGCCAAGGCAAAGATCCGCGGTTACTTCTCCAAGGAACGCCGCGAGGAGGCCATCGAAAAGGGCAAGGAGCTGCTGACCAAGGAACTGCGTCGCAACCAGCTGCCATTGCAGAAATTGATGACTCACGACCTGCTCACGGCGGTAGCCAACGAACTGCACCACACGGACATTTCGGCCCTGTACCAGTCCGTGGGCGACGGCCATACCAGTGCACAGAACGTCATTGAGCATTTAACGGCCCTGATTGGCCCTCCAGAAGCCGAACAGGTCGATGAGGAAGCGGTAGTCCGCCCAATGGCTCCCAGCCCGGCTACGGGCAACGACGCCGGCGTGATCGTCGAGGGCCTGGGGGATGTGCTGGTGAAGCTGGCGCGTTGCTGCACCCCGGTGCCGCCAGATGAAATCCAGGGTTTCGTAACCCGTGGCGCCGGAGTCTCGGTGCACCGCACCGACTGCCTGAATCTGACGCAGCTCGCCGAGCAGCCGGATCGACTGGTCAATGTCACGTGGGCCACCAAGCACCATGGCGTGTTCCTGGTGGAGATCCAGGTCGAAGCATTGGACCGAAAGTCGTTGCTCTCCGACGTCACCCGGATACTCTCCGAAAGCCACTTGAACATCCTTTCGGCCAGTGTGCAGACAAGCAAGGACCGTGTGGCAATCTCCCGTTTCTCCTTCGAAATGGGCGATCCCAAGTTCCTGAGCCACGTGCTGAACCAAGTACGCCGCATCGATGGCGTCTACGATGTCTACCGCACCACCGCAGGGTCCCGCCGCTAATAGCGCGGTGCACCCCGCGGCGGCAACCTAGGCCGCTTGCGCCGTATCGGAGAAGGACTGGACCAGGCGCAGGGCTCGGGAGCGCTCGGGTGAGGGAACCTCAGATGCCAGGGCTTGTTTGATGGCGTCCAAAGTCAGGTAGGGATCTGCCAGCGCCGCGACTGTGCCCAGAACGCGGCTGGCAATGGGCAATGGATCGTATTTCGCGCAGTCGCAGGCGCTGCGCAATGCGGTGGCCACCCTGATGCGGCTGCGGAACACCATGTCCGTATCCGGCACCTGCATTTGGGCGAATTCCGCCCTCAGCCCGTGCCCGGGGTAGAACGGCCGATGGTAGCTCTTGGTGTAGATGCACAATGTGGACACTGACGGCAAGAGCCCATGGATCCAGGCTGCAGTTTGGCGAGCTAGCACCGCATCGCGGGCCAGCTCGCGGCCACAGGCGAAACCTGCAATCCGTGCCCGCACCGACGCGTTGACTCGGATGCTGCTGGGCAAAAAATAATCACCGAGGACCTCGATCAGCAGGCCGTTGTGGGCCATGGCGTGCAGCTCGTTGCGGGTGAACATCTCACCAGCAATCCACAGGTCCCCGGGAATGCGCAACGCGGCGGCGCGAGGTCCGGTAGCTGGGGAATTTCTCGTTTCCATAGAGCTACTGAACCAGTTCGCGCCGCCGCGTTGGCGGTGTGCAAGCGATCTGTGGATTACTTACTGGAAGTCGGCAGCCGACTTCTCCAAGGTGCTCAGCCACATGCGGCGTGCATCCAGGGCTTCCTGGGCTGTCGCGATCTGCTTGGCGTTGCCCTTGGCCTGTGCTGCTGCCAGATCATCTTCCAAGGCGGAGATGGTGTCCTGCAGCTGCGAGAGCATCGAGTTGGAGCGGGCCTTGGTCTCCGGGTTGGAACGGCGCCACTGCTCGTCCTCGGCACCCTTGACCGCGTCCTCGACCTGGCGCAGGGCCGATTCAATGCGCTGCAGGTCGTTGCGCGGCACCTTGCCGGCAGCTTCCCAACGGGTGCGGATCGAATCCAGCTTGTTCTTGGCAACAGCCAGATCCTTGATGGGAAGCAGCGCGCGCGCTTCTTCCAGCAGGGCTTCCTTCACCACGAGGTTCTGGGAGTACTCTTCATCGATCTTGGCGTTGGCCGCGGCGCGGGCCTGGAAGAAGACATCCTGGGCGGCGCGGAAGCGGCTCCAGAGCTGGTCGTCGTCCTTGCGCGAGGCACGGCGCGACTTCTTCCACTCGTCCATGAGCTTGCGGTACTCGGCGGCGGTAGCGGTCCAGTCGGTGGACCCCTGCAGCACCTCGGCGCGAGCGATCAGCTCTTCCTTCACTTCCTTGGCGGCCGCGTTGGTCGAATCCAGCTGCGAGAAGTAGGCCCGGCGATGGCGGTCGAAGGTGGTGCGGGCGGAGCGGAATCGCTTCCACAGCGCATCTTCGGTGGACCGTGGCAGGCGCACCGAGGAACGCTGCGAACCCTTCCAGGCGTCGAACAGCTCGTTCATCGCCGCCGAAGCGGTCTTCCACTGGATCTGCTCCGGGCGCTTGCCGGCCAGCTCTTCAGCCTGTTCGACGATGGCTTCGCGGGCAGCGAGCTGTTCCGCGCGAGCTTCGTCGTTGGCCTTGCGCTGTTCGCTGGTCAATGCCTCGACGGCTACGCGGGCATTCTCGAGGCGCGTTTCCAGCGCCGGGATGTCGCCGACCATATGGCGTTCGGCAACGGTGGCCGAGAGCGCCTGCACAGCCTTGCTGAGCTCGCCGGCCGGGGCCTTGGCAACGACGCGCTGCTCCAGGAGCATCAGCTGCGAGAGCGCGTCGTCGTATTTGCGCACGAAGTAGCCCAGGGCTTCGTCCTGGGTTGCGTCGGGGTATTGGCCCACTGGGAATTCGGCGCCGTCAATGATCACGAAGACGTGGCCGTCCTCGGTCACACGGGCGAACTTTGCCGCTTCGTCGAGGGGAGTGGTATGTGCGACGCTTGGCGCTACAACCGGCTTTGCGGCAGGCTTCTGGGCCTGTGGCAATGGGGTCTTCTGGCTGTCGTCGGATTGCTGACTGGTGGTCACCGCTGAAACTCTTTCACTTTACGAGCACTTGCTTTAGCCAACTCTACCTGTGACCTCCGCTTCTTAGTAAGCCGACGTGCACAGGTTTCTCGGGTTTCGGGCTATAAGATGGGTAGGTAGCCCAATTTGCACTAAGGAGTTTCATGGCACGCAAGGCCTCACTATCAGGTTTCCCGGAATGGCTTCCCGCCGAACGGGCAGTTGAACAGCATGTGCTCGATACCTTGCGCCACGTCTTCGAACTGCATGGATTCGCCAACATCGAGACCCGTGCGGTGGAAACCCGAGCGCAACTTCTGCGCAAGGGCGAAATCGACAAGGAAGTCTACGGACTGTCACGGCTGGCCGCGGAGGATGAGAAGAACGATCCCAACGCGTTGGCCCTGCACTTCGACCTCACCGTGCCTTTCGCACGCTACGTGGTGGAGAACGCAGGCCACCTGGCCTTCCCCTTCCGCCGCTACCAGATGCAGAAGGTCTGGCGTGGCGAACGCCCGCAGGATGGCCGCTTCCGCGAATTCACCCAGGCCGACATCGATGTCGTGGGCGATGGCACCTTGCCCTTCAGCTACGACGTGGAGCTGGCGCTGACCATTGCCGACGCGCTCTCCGCCCTGCCGATCGGTGATTTCCGCCTGCGGGTGAATAACCGCAAGCTGGCCGAGGGCTTCTACCGCGGCCTGGGCCTGGAAGATCCGGATGCAGTCCTGCGCGCCATCGACAAGCTGGAAAAGATCGGCGATGATGCCGTCGCCAAGATCCTGGTCGAAGAAGTCGGCGCCACCGCGCAGCAGGCCGCCGCCGCCCTGGCCCTGGCCAAGATCCGCACCATGGACACGTCCTTCGTGGAGCAGGTCCGCGCACTGGGCGTCAGCCACGAACTGCTGGATACCGGCTTGGATGAGCTCTCGCAGGTCATCGATGCCGCATCCAAGCGCGCACCGGGCAAGGTCATGGCCGATTTGTCCATCGCCCGCGGGCTGGACTACTACACCGGCACCGTGTACGAAACCGTGCTGGTGGGCCACGAATCCCTGGGTTCGATCTGCTCGGGCGGGCGCTACGAATCGCTGGCTTCCAAGGGCAAGAAGAACTACCCAGGTGTGGGCTTGTCCATCGGCGTCACCCGCCTGGTCTCGCGCATCCTTGCAGAAGAGTCCGTGACCGCAAGCCGTTCGGTGCCTTCGGTGGTATATGTCACCTTGGCCAACGACGAGTCCTGGCACGAAGCGCAGGATGTAGCCTCGCAGCTGCGCGAGCGCGGCATCGCCTGCGAGGTAGCAGCCAGCGCGGAGAAGTTCGGCAAGCAGATCAAATTCGCTGATCGACGCGGGATTCCGTTCGTCTGGTTCACCCATGCCGATGGCGCCCACGAGGTCAAGGACATCCGTTCCGGCGAGCAGGTCGCCGCGGATCCGTCCACCTGGATGCCGGCCGAAGCGGACCTGAAGATCGCCATCAGCTAGTTCTCGGGCATGATCGCCCGCCCGCGCACCAATCACGGTGCACTAAACTTCATGGGAAGAAACTTTCCCAACCGACCGAAAGGATCGTAGTGCTACGCACTCATCAGCTGGGCGTCTTGAACGCCGAGCACATTGGACAGCAGGTCACACTCACCGGTTGGGTCGCGCGTCGCCGCGACCACGGTGGTGTCGCCTTCCTGGATTTGCGTGATGCTTCGGGCGTGGCCCAGGTCGTCGTGCGCGATGAAGAGGACTTCCATCCGCTGCGCAATGAGTTCGTGCTGCAGATTCTCGGCACCGTCGAGCGCCGCCCGGAGGGCAACGAGAACCCGAATCTGCCTACCGGGCAGATCGAGGTCATCGCTGAGACCGTGACCGTGCTGAACACCGCGGCCCCGCTGCCATTCCAGGTCGACGAGCACGTCGAGGTCGGCGAGGAAGCGCGCCTGCGCCACCGCTACCTGGACCTGCGCCGCCCGACCCCGGCCCGCAACATCCGCCTGCGCTCCGAGGCCAACCGCGTGGCACGCAACCTGCTGCACGACCAGGGCTACATCGAGATCGAAACCCCGACGCTGACCCGCTCCACCCCGGAAGGCGCCCGCGACTTCGTCGTGCCGGCCCGCCTGACCCCGGGCAGCTGGTACGCCTTGCCCCAGTCCCCGCAGCTGTTCAAGCAGCTGCTGCAGGTCGGCGGCTTCGAGAAGTACTACCAGATCGCCCGCTGCTACCGCGATGAGGACTTCCGCGCGGACCGCCAGCCGGAGTTCACCCAGCTGGACATCGAAGCATCGTTCGTCGAGGAAGATGACATCATCGAGCTCGGCGAAAAGCTGGTCACCGAACTGTGGAACCTGATCGACGTGCAGGTCCCGACCCCGATCCGCCGCATGGCGTACTCGGAGGCCATGGCCAAGTACGGTTCGGACAAGCCGGACCTGCGCTTCGGCCTGGAACTGACCGAAATGACCGAGTACTTCGCGAACACCTCCTTCAAGGTCTTCCAGTCCGAGTACGTCGGCGCCGTGGTCATGCCTGGCGGCGCATCGCAACCGCGCCGCACCCTGGATGCCTGGCAGGAATTCGCCAAGCAGCGCGGTGCCAAGGGACTTGCCTACGTGCTGATCAAGGAAGATGGCGAGCTGGCTGGCCCAGTGGCCAAGAACCTGTCCGAGGAAGAGAAGGCCGGACTGGCCGCAGCTACCGGCGCAGCCGCCGGAGACTGCATCTTCTTCTCCGCCGGCAAGAAGAACGAATCCCGTGCACTGCTCGGTTCGGTCCGTGTCGAGATCGGCCACCGCACCGGCCTGATCAAGGAAGGCGACTGGGCCTTCGTCTGGATCGTCGACGCACCGATGTTCGAAGCTGCCTCCGACGCTGTCGCCTCGGGTGACGTGGCCGTGGGCGCTGGCGCTTGGACCGCTGTGCACCACGCGTTCACCAGCCCCAAGCCGGAGTTCATGGACACCTTCGACACTGATCCTGCATCGGCCCTGTCCTACGCCTACGACATTGTCTGCAACGGCAACGAAATCGGCGGCGGTTCGATCCGTATCCACCAGCGCGACGTCCAGGAACGCGTCTTCAAGCTCATGGGCGTAACCCAGGAGCAGGCTGACACCCAGTTCGGCTTCCTGCTCGAGGGCTTCAAGTACGGCGCCCCACCGCATGGCGGCATCGCCCTGGGTTGGGACCGCGTGCTGCAGCTGCTGACCAACTCGGAGTCCATCCGCGACGTGATCGCCTTCCCGAAGACCGGTGGCGGTTTCGATCCGCTGACCGCGGCTCCTGCGCCAATCACCCCGCAGCAGCGCAAGGAAGCCGGCATCGACTTCAAGCCTGAGAAGAAGAAGGCCGAAGAGACCGAAGCCAAGGCCGAGGCCAAGTAGGCTTCTCCAGGTTTACGAAGCAGGATGAAACGTTTACGCGTTTCATCCTGCTTCTTTTTGTACGAAATAGGCCAGGAAGTGGATTAAAGCTGGTTTTAATACTAGGTTAGTTTTCAACCTAGTTATTTCGATCCCAGGAGAGCACGTGGACTCGGCAGAACCCAATGACATCATCGAGCTCTACCCTGAAAGCGACCGCGAATGGGCGCAGGACTTCAACATCGCCATGTGGTGGAAAGACCTGAACGATTCCCAGTGCGCAGCAGAACTGGGCAAAGCGCTGGATGCGATCCGCGACAGCGGTCAAAGCGCAGAAGAACTTTTTGGCGATCCCGGTGAATTCGGCGAAGGCCGGGCTTACGCGCGGCTGACTCCGCAGCAGCTCGCGGATTCGGAGATGCCGATCAACAGCAGTTTGCTGCTCCTGGCTGGCATCGGGCTCGTTGTTGGCTTGCTGTGCACCGGTTTTGGCACGTGGGTCGGATTCCGCGACGGATGGACGTCGAACTCGTGGCACTTCTGGCAACTGGCCGCCCTGGCTGCAGGCACGGGAATCGCCTTATCCGGGCACCTGTGGTGGTTCTACCGGTTGAAAGGCAAATTCGCGCGATCATGGGTGCTGGGGTTGTCCGGAATTGCGGTTTCCATCGCAGCGGCCGTGCTGATCGCGGTACTCGGCGGTGAAGAAACCATGCCGCTGCCCAACTGGCTGGCGCCGATTCTCGGCATAGCCCTGGCTGTCGGCGTGTTCTGGCTGCCATGGAATGATGAGCCTGAACCCGTACGCGGTGGCGCCTGCGCCTTCACGGATCCAGAAGCGTGGTTTGCCGAAACCACCCGATTGCTGCGCGGGCGCTACGGAATGCGAAGCAGGGAAGCGGCGTCCGCTCTGGAACCTGCCCGCGAGCACTGGTCGAATATGAGCATGGAGGGCGGCGGGGCCAGCATTGCGCAAGAGTTCGGCACGCCGGGCGAATTCGCCATCGGCCTGTCGGTGAACACCGGCACAGCGCTGAAGCGACGCTGGTTGCTGCGCCGCCTGCTGCCGCTAGCCGTAGTGGGCCTCTACAGCTTCAGCCTCGTGCCGGAGGTGATCGCCCCGGACCGCAGCGGATGGGATATCTTCTTCGCGGCATGCCTTCTGGTTTTTGCTGCGGTGACCCTGTACGAGTTGCGCCCTGCAAACCGCTCACAATACGTGGAATCCAAGCTTGCCGAAAGGCGCGCCCAGGCCCGCGGTATGGAAGAAGGCCGCGATGAGTGAGCAAGCACCATTCCCCGGCAGCTGGCAGCGCGCGATGCTGCCGATGCTCCTGCTCGCAGAACTCTCCAGCGGCCAGGCCCACGGCTACGCGCTGTCCAAATCATTGCAGGAACGCGGTTTCGGGCCGATCAAGGGAGCCACGCTCTACCCCGCATTGGCCAAGCTGGAAGCCGCGGGTCTCGTGGAAACCCGGTGGCAAGAAGGCCAGGGCGGGCCGGGGCGAAAGGTCTACGAACTCTCCGCCACCGGACGGGTGGAACTAGCCGAGCAACGAGCCAGCTTCGACCAACTGACCCAACTGGTGCAGAGCACCGGCCGCTAGGGGAGGTCTGCCGAGTCTACGATCATCGTGAACGGTCCGGTATTCGTTAGCGAGACATTCATCATCGCGCCAAATACACCGGTCTGAACGCTCGCACCCAATTCGCGCAGGTGCTCCACGAAGTATTCGTACAGCGGTTCGCTGATAGGACCGGGTGCCGCATTGGACCAGGATGGGCGGCGGCCCTTGCGCACCGAACCGTACAGGGTGAACTGGCTGATCACTAGCAGTGGTGCATTCACCCCGGCTGCGGAGGTTTCATCCTCCATGATCCGCAGCTGCCAGATCTTTTCGGCCACCTTGCGTGCGATCGCCTGATCATCCTCATGGGTCACCCCAAGTAGGATCACTAAACCGGGGGAGTCGAGCTGGCCGGTAATCTGCCCTTCAACCTCAACATGGGCGGTGGAAGCGACCTGGACGACAGCGCGCATATGGCGGACCTTTCAAAAGACGGTGGGGCTTCCAGAATATCGGTAGGCTTAGGGGGTGAGCGATTTGTTCGATTCCCTGTCCGATGAGCCACGCGATGCGCGTGAGCCCCAAGTCAACCGGCCCCGTCCGCCACTGGCGGTGCGCATGCGCCCGAAGACCTTGGATGAGCTCGTCGGCCAACAACACCTGCTAGGCCCGGGTTCACCCTTGCGACAGCTGGCCGAAAACCCTGAAACCGGGTTGGCTGGACCTGCCAGTGTGATCCTCTATGGCCCTCCGGGAATTGGCAAAACCACCATCGCCCACGTGATCGCCCGCGCCACCGACCGCAAATTCGTGGAACTTTCGGCCATCACCGCCGGTGTCAAAGATGTCCGGCGAGTCATCGAACAGGCCAAGGATGACCGCGATCTGCGCGGGATTACCACCGTGCTCTTCCTCGACGAGATCCACCGCTTCAACAAGGCCCAGCAGGACGCACTGCTGCCCGGCGTGGAAAACCGTGTCGTCGTCCTGGTAGCTGCGACGACGGAAAATCCCTCCTTCTCGGTGATCTCGCCGCTGCTTTCGCGCTCGTTGCTGCTGACCTTGCGTCCGCTGACCGACGGCGACCTGTCCACCTTGCTCGAGCGCGCTGTGGCCGACGAGCGGGGTTTCGATGGCCAGGTGCTCCTCGAGGAGGAGCAGCGCGACGCCATTGTCCGCCTGGCCCAGGGCGACGCCCGCCGCTCCCTGACCGTGCTGGAAGCAGCCGGTGCGGTGGCTTGGAACGCCGCGGGCGCCGGCATCGATCCACCGGTGCTGATTACGGACGACCATGTGCAGCTGGCCATGGACCAGGCGGTCCAACGCTACGACAAAGATGGCGACCAGCACTACGACATCATCTCCGCGTTCATCAAGTCCGTTCGTGGCTCTGATGTGGACGCGGCCCTGCATTACCTGGCGCGCATGCTCTCTGCGGGGGAGGACCCCCGGTTCATTGCCCGCCGCCTGATGATCTCGGCCTCGGAGGATATCGGCATGGCCGATCCCACCGCACTTCCCGTTGCCGTAGCAGCCGCTCAATCGGTGCAGCTCACCGGCATGCCGGAAGCACGGATCATGCTCGGGCAGGCAACGGTTCATCTGGCTACGGCCCCGAAGTCCAACGCTTCATACAATGCGATCAACGCCGCCCTGGCCGACGTATCCGAAGGCAAGGGTTCGCTGGTTCCCGACCACCTGCGTGACGCGCACTATCCCGGCGCCAAGCAGCTGGGCCATGGCGTGGGCTACATCTACGCCCATGATGCTCCGCACTCCATCGCAACCCAGCAGTACCTGCCCGATGATCTGGTGGGCACCGACTACTACACGCCGACCAATAACGGTGCGGAAAAAACCATAGGGTCCCGCCTGTCCCGTTTGCGTGAAATCATCCGGGGCAAGGATCCGCAGCGCTCCAAGGGCAAGCGCTGATTGTGCGCTAAGCCTCAGCGAAAGCTGCTGCCGTTTCGTGTAAACTTGATCTTTGGCTGGCAAGCCTTGTCCCGCATTCGAGTCATCGAGCGTGGAGGCAGGGTTGAAGTGAAGCAGGGACGCGACGCCCACACACTCTCCCACCTGGAGGCCAGTAGATACCGTCGCTAATCGAAAGGGACACATTATGGCTAACGCCCGTGCCCGCCGCACCGTACGCCTTTCGCGTGCGCTCGGCCTTGCATTGACTCCAAAAGCTGAAAAGTACATGGAGCGCCGTCCATACGGTCCAGGCCAGCACGGCCGCGCCCGTAAGAAGCAGGACAGCGACTACGCAGTACGTCTGCGCGAAAAGCAGCGTTTGCGTGCCCAGTACGGCATCCGCGAAGCTCAGATGCTGAGCGCCTTCAAGGAAGCTAAGCGCCTCGGCGGCGAAACCGGCGGTAACCTGCTGGCTCTGCTCGAGTCCCGTCTGGATGCCCTGGTTCTGCGTGCAGGCTTCGCCCGCACCATCCAGCAGGCCCGCCAGATGGTTGTTCACCGCCACATCCTGGTCAACGGCCAGCGTGTAGACCGTCCGTCCTTCAAGGTACAGCCGGGTCAGCTGATCCACGTACACGAGAAGAGCGAGAAGATGGTTCCATTCCAGATGGCTGCAGCAGGTGAGCACTCGAAGGTGCTGCCAGCCGCTCCTGCTTACCTGGACGTAAAGCTGGAAGCCCTCCAGGCTACCTTCGTGCGCACCCCAGAGCGCACCGAAATCCCAGTGACCTGCGAAGAGAACCTCGTGGTCGAGTACTACGCACGCTAAATCCGTGCGCTAGTTCCAAGCCCGCAACCGGAAACGGTTGCGGGCTTGTCGCTTAACTACCTATCTGGGCTCTGACTTCGATAAGGTGGACTGGCACCAAAAACCCAAAGCAGAAGAGGAAGCACATGTCGGGTTCGGATATTGCAGGGCTCATCGCCGCCGGCGCGTTTGTTGTACTAGTTGTGCTGCTGGCAGTGCCGATCATGAAGTTGGGCAAGGTGTTCGACGAGCTGCGCAAATCGATCAAGGACCTGGCCGACGGCACCACTCCGCTGATCGGCGAAGTCGCCAACACCGTGGCGACCACCAACGACCAGCTCAAGAAGGTCGATGCCATCACCAGCAACGTTTCTGACACCACCGCCAATGTGTCCGCGCTGTCCTCGCTGGTAGCAGCCACCGTTGGCAAACCGCTGATCAAGGTTGCCGCGTTCACCGAAGGCGTGAAGGTCGCGATGAACACCAAGCCAAGCGGCAAGGCTCGCCGCAGCCGCTAAGCAAGCAACGCTGTTTGATCGAACACGTATCGGCGCGCTGAATAGGATACGGCCAACTGGTGGCCGCCAAGGAGACTAGAATGAAAAAGCTCTTGTGGGTTTCGATTGGAGTGGGCGTTGGCGTGCTCGCGTCCAAGAAATACGCTGAAGTTTCATCCGGGGCGGCGCTAAACCGCCAGGTCGGCAAGTACACCGACCGCGTCTCGGAATATTGGGAAGCCTTCCGCCAAGGAATGAGCTCCCGCGAAGAAGAATTACGTTCCGCCTTGGGCGTGGACGCCGCTAAGTGAAGGGATCATCCGTAACACGATGAAAACGCAGGAAATTGCCCGTCGTTGGGTCGACTTTTTCGTCTCGAAGGGCCATACGGCGGTACCTAGTGCCTCGCTGGTCTCGGCCGACCCTTCGCTGTTGTTCACGGTGGCCGGCATGGTCCCGTTCATCCCTTACCTCACCGCGCGCGAAGAGCCCCCGTACTCCCGTGCGACCTCCGTGCAGAAGTGCATCCGCACCGGCGATATCGAAGAAGTGGGCAAGACCGCGCGTCACGGCACCTTCTTCCAGATGTGCGGCAACTTCTCCTTCGGCGACTACTTCAAGAACGAAGCCATCCACTTCGCCTGGGAGCTGCTGACCAGCTCCGTCGAAGACGGCGGCTACGGCCTGGACAAGGAACGCCTGTGGGTCACCGTCTACGAAGACGGAGACGAGAAGGACCTTGAAGCCCGCCGCATCTGGGAAGAAGAGATCGGCATGCCTACCGAGCGCGTTGTAGGCACCGGCAAGGAAGACAACTACTGGAATACCGGCCAGCCCGGCCCCGGCGGTCCATGCTCCGAGATCTACTACGACCGCGGCCCCGCCTACGGTGTCGAGGGCGGCCCAGCGGTCGACGAGACCCGCTACGTGGAAATCTGGAACCTCGTGTTCATGCAGTACCGACTCTCCGCGGTACGTTCCAAGACCGACTTCGATGTGGCCGGCGAACTGCCCAAGCGCAACATCGATACCGGCCTGGGCCTGGAACGACTAGCCATGATCCTGCAGGGCGTCGAGAACATGTACGAGACCGACCAGGTCCGTCCGGTGCTCGACAAGGCCGCCGAGCTTGCCGGCGTCACCTACACCTCCACAGAGGATCCAGCCGACCCGAACCACGCCACCGACGTGCGCCTGCGCATGATCGCGGACCACATCCGCTCCTCGCTGATGCTGATCTCCGACCAGGTCACCCCGGGCAATGAAGGTCGCGGCTATGTGCTGCGCCGGCTGATCCGCCGCGCCGTGCGCGCAATGCGCCTGATGGGCGTGGACACCGAGGTGCTCCCTGAGCTGCTCCCGGTATCGCGCGACGCCATGAAGGGCGTCTACCCCGAGGTGGAGGCCGATTTCGAGCGCATTGCCCGCATCGCCTACGCCGAAGAGCGCGCTTTCCGCCGCACCATCGCTTCGGGCACCACCCGCCTGGACGAGGCACTGGGCCACGCCAAGGAGGAAGGCAAGAACCTCTCCGGCGATGACGCCTTCACCCTGCACGACACCTTCGGCTTCCCCATCGACCTCACCTTGGAGATCGCCGCCGAAGCAGGCCTGTCCGTAGACGAGTCGCGTTTCCGCGAACTGATGAACGAGCAGCGCACCCGCGCCCAGAAGGACGCCAAGGCCAAGAAGGCCGGCCACGCCGACCTGTCGGTGTACACCCAGCTGGCCGAGGCCGGCAACGTGCACTTCACCGGCTATGACACCCTCGAAGGCGAATCCTCCATCCGCGGCATCATCCGCGATGGCCAGGTTGTGCCATTCGCCGAGCAGGGCCAGGAAATCGACCTGGTGCTCAACGAAACCCCGTTCTATGCCGAGTCCGGCGGCCAGGCAGGCGACAGCGGCCTGATCACCGGCGACGGCTTCGTGCTGGAAGTCACCGACGTGCAGGCCCCGGTCAAGGGCCTGAACGTGCACAAGGTCATCGTGCGCGAAGGCGAATTGCCAGCCGAAGCACTGGTTCGCACCCAGGTCGACGCGGTGCGCCGCCGCTCCGGCGAGCAGGCGCACTCCGCCACCCACCTGGTGCACGCCGCGCTGCGCGAGCTGCTTGGCCCAACGGCCACCCAGGCCGGTTCCTTCAACAAGGCCGGCTACCTGCGCTTCGACTTCTCCTGGGCCGAGGCGCTCTCCGCCGCGGCACGCAGCGAAGTCGAGGAGGTAGTGAACCTGGCCATCGCCTCGAACTACCAGGTCGTCACCAATGAGATGGCGCTGTCCGAGGCGAAGAAGCTGGGCGCCATGAGCCTGTTCGGGGAGAAGTACTCCAACGACGTGCGCGTGGTCGAGATGAACGGCGACTGGTCGCGCGAGCTGTGCGGCGGTACCCACGTGGACACCACCGCGCGCATCGGCCAGCTGACCTTGCTCTCGGAGGCTTCGGTCGGTTCGGGCAATCGCCGCGTCGAGGCCCTGGTCGGCATGGAAGCCTTCCGCCACGGAGCTGCCGAGCGCGCCCTGGTATCCGAGCTCTCGGGCCTGTTCCGCGTTCCATCCAGCCAGGTGTCCGAGCGCGTCAACGACACCGTTGCCAAGCTGAAGGCCGCCGAGAAGCAGATCGCCGAGCTCAAGAGCCAGGCAATGCTGGCCCAGTCCGCAGCGCTGCTGCAGAAGGTCGCCACCATCGGCAACACCCGACTGCTGGCCCACAACGCCGGGCAGATCGACTCGGCTGACGCCCTGCGCACCATGGCACTGGACCTGCGCGCCAAGCTGGGTTCCGAAGCCGCAGTCATCGTGCTGATCGGCGTGGCCAACGGCCGCCCGCTGGTGCTGGCTGTGACCAACGACGAGGCCCGCGCCAACGGCTTCAAGGCCGGCGCGCTGGTGCGCACCGCTACCGGTGTGCTCGGCGGCGGAGGCGGCGGCAAGGACGATATGGCACAGGGCGGTGGCCAGGACGCATCGAAGATCGATGACGCACTGGCTGCAATCCAGGCGGCACTGGCCAATGGCTAATGCCGCTCTCGGGGTCGACGTGGGCCTGGCCCGCGTCGGCGTCGCCGCATCTGATCCCTCCGGAATCCTCGCCACTCCGGTGATGACCCTGCGCCGGGATGCGAAGAAGAACTCGGATCTGCGGATGCTTCTGCGCATCATTGCCGATCGCGGCGTCACCGAGGTATTCATCGGGGAGCCGAAATCACTGGCTGGCAACGCGACCGAATCCACTAAAATGGCACGTGACTACGCGATTGCCTTGGCCCAGGAAGCTGCAAGCGCTAATATCGAGCTTGAGGTTTTCATGGTCGACGAACGCCTGAGCACCGTGAACGCGCATCGCTCGTTGCACGCCTCGGGCAAGAAGATGGAAGATCACCGCAAGGTGGTCGACCAGGTCGCGGCCACTGAGATCTTGCAGCAAGTGCTGGAAATGCGACGCAACAATGTGCGCGTACAAGCCAGCCGGATTGTGCTGCGCTAGCCCACAACCGCTAGGGCACCACAAAGACCCGAGAGATGAGAGTTGATGCGAGAAGAAGCCCGCCATGAACGGCAACGCGAAACGCATCGCGCGCTATACGAACGCTTTGCCGCCGGCACTGGCTTGCCGATCGAACAACCCTCAGAACCGGAACTGACCGGCACCGGGCATTACCGCCAATCGCTGGCGGCGGCCGAGGACAGCTGGCAGGAGCCCGCAGACCAGGAAGCCTCGGACGGGGAAGGAACCGACACCAGGTTCCTCCCCGCCCAGGCAGCCGCCGCCTCCGATGCGCCAGCATTTGCCGGGCACGAGGATGCCGCCCAGGAGCACTACCCGGACGAGCCCGACGCCGCGCAGCAGGCCGCGGTGCTCAGCGGCGATCCCCACGATGACCAAGTTGCCCAGGCCGCCGCCGGCAAGGCCCAGCGGCGCAAGCGCACCAAGCGCAAGCGCAACCTGGTCATGCTGGCCACCGTGCTGATCTTCGCACTGGTGGTCGCCGGCTCGGTCTACTTCGTCAAGTCCGTGCTCAAGCAGTTCAACCCGGACGACTATCCAGGCCCAGGCGGCGCCGCGGTGGAATTCACCGTGGAAGATGGCTGGGGCTTGAAGATCATTTCGCGCAAGCTCGAGGAGCTCGATGTCGTCTCCAGCGACGGCCTGTTCACCGACGCCGTCGCGGACTCCGAAGCGCAGAGCAAGCTGATCCACCCCGGCACCTACCTGCTCAAGAAGCAGATGCCAGCGGCCGACGCGGCAGATATCCTCGTGAACCAGCGTCCGGACAAGGTCTTCTACATCGGGCTAAAGGCCAATATGCGCCTGGACGCGGCGATCAAGGAGATTGCCAAGGGCTCGGGACTGGCGGAAAAGGATCTGCAGGCGCTGGCCAAGAAGCCGCAGCAATTCGGCCTGCCTGCCTCGGTGCCGAGCCTCGAAGGCTGGCTGCACCCGGGGGAGTACCGCTTCCCGCTGAACGCCGACGCCGAAGAAGTCCTGGGCGAACTGGTCAAGGCCACCAAGGCTTCCCTGGAGCAGGCCGGCATCACCGACCTCGAAGAGGGCTACCGCACCCTGAAGGTCGCCTCGATCCTGCAGGCCGAGGCACGCACCCCGGACTACGCCACGGTCGCCGGCGCGATCGAGAACCGCCTGGACCCGGGCAACCGCGAAACCCACGGGCTGCTGCAGGTCGACTCCTCGGTGATCTACGGGCTGGACCGCTACTCGCTGCAGTTCAGCGCCCAGGAGAAGCAGGACGCGTCGAACAAGTACAACACCTATGTGCACACCGGCCTGCCGCCAACCCCCTTGGGCTCGCCGGCGAATTCTGCGATCGAGGCTGCTGCCCATCCGGAAAGCAACGGCTACTACTACTGGGTGACGGTCAACATCGAAACCGGTGAAACCAAATTCGCCTCGACCTACGCTGAGCACCGGCAGAACCAGGCAGAATTCCGCGCCTGGTGCAACCAGAATCCAGGAGTCTGCTAGCGCGGATTCCCGTGCTTGCCAGCCGCACTGCTGCCGCTGTGCGGGCAGCCACAAGCAGAAAGTCCATGAAGCCATGAAGCAGGCAGCCGTTCTCGGCCACCCCATCAGCCACTCCAAGTCGCCGGTGCTGCACCGCGCCGCCTACCAGCTGCTCGGCGTGCCGATCAGCTACAGCGCGATCGATCTGGAACCGGGGGATGCTGCCGGGCACGCGGCCGAGCTGCGCGCAGGAAACTGGGCGGGCTGCTCGGTCACCATGCCGCTGAAGGATGCGTTCGTGCCGCAGATGGATGAGCTGTCCGCCCGCGTGCAACGCCTTGGTGCGCTGAACACCGTGGTGGTCCGCGAAGACGGCACCCTCTACGGGGAAAACACCGACATCGAGGGCCTGGTCCAGGCCCTGGCGGATTTCGGGCTCGCCCGCAGCGCGCAAGCGATGGTCCTGGGTTCGGGCAACACCGCGCTGGCCGCCATCGAGGCCGCCGCAGAAATCGGCGCCCGGCAGCTGACGCTGGTGGTGCGCGCAGCCTCCCGTGCCACCCGCGCTGTCGAATTGGCCCGCGAGCTCGGGATGGAAACGTCCGTCCACGAGATTTCGGGCATCGGCCAGGAGCTGGCCGCCACGCTCAACGAGATTCCGCTGGTCTTCTCCACCCTGCCGCCGCACGCGGCCGATGACTGGGTGCCGGCGATCGGCGCAGGCACCGGAATCCTGCTGGATGTCGCCTACGATCCGTGGCCTTCGGCCTTGGCCCGGGCCTGGCAGGGAACCGTGATCAGCGGGTTGCATATGCTGGTGCACCAGGCGGTGGAACAAGTGCGGCTCTTCAGCGCCGGCGCATGGGAGGAATCGCGTCGCATGGACGTCACAAATGCGATGTATGACTCTTTGGGTCTGGCCCGACACCAGTAATCAGTTCGTGCCATGGCAAAATAGATGACATGTTGCGTTGGTTGACCGCGGGCGAATCGCATGGCCCGGCACTTGTTGGAATTCTCGAAGGACTACCCGCCGGAGTATCGGTGGATAGCGAAGCAGTGCGAGAGGCACTGGCGCGCCGACGCCTCGGCTATGGCCGCGGCGCGCGCATGAAGTTTGAAAAGGACCAGGTCACCTTCCTTGGAGGTGTCCGCCATGGCAAGACCCAGGGCGGCCCGGTAGCCATTGAAATCGGCAACACCGAATGGCCCAAGTGGGAACGCGTGATGAACGCTGATCCGGTGGACCTGGATGAACTGGCCTCGATGGCGCGCAATGCGCCACTGACCCGGCCGCGTCCGGGGCACGCCGATTTCACCGGCATGCAGAAGTACGGCTTCGAGGACGCCCGCCCGATCCTGGAGCGCGCCAGCGCCCGCGAGACCGCGGCCCGTGTCGCCTTGGGCACCGTGGCTTCCCGTTTCCTGAACGACTTGGGCATCCAGCTCGTTTCGCACACCACCGCCGTCGGCTCCGTGGCTGCCCCAGCCGATGCGCCGCTTCCCACGGCCGCCGACGTTGCGGCGCTGGATAACGACCCGCTGCGCTGCTTCCACCAGGAAACCAGCGAGGCGATGGTCGCCGAAGTCGATGACGCGCACAAGGCAGGGGAGACCCTGGGCGGCGTCGTCGAGGTCCTGGCCTACAACCTGCCTCCGGGCATCGGCTCCTACGTGCACTGGGACCGCCGCCTGGACGCACGCCTGGCCGCGGCCCTGATGGGCATCCAGGCAATCAAGGGCGTGGAGGTCGGCGACGGCTTCGCCACGGCCGCCCGCCGCGGCTCGGCCGCCCACGACGAGATCGTGCACGCCGAAGACGGCAGCATCAAGCGCAACTCGAACCGCGCCGGCGGCATCGAGGGCGGCATGAGCATTGGCGAGGTGCTGCGCGTGCGCGCCGGCATGAAGCCGATCGCCACCGTGCCCCGCGCCCTGCGCACCGTGGACACCGCCACCGGCGAGGACACCACCGCGCACCACCAGCGTTCGGATGTCTGTGCGGTGCCGGCAGCCGGCGTCGTGGCAGAAGCAATGGTCGCCCTGGTGCTCGCCCAGTCCCTGCTGGAGAAGTTCGGCGGCGACTCGGTGGCCGAAACCAAGCGCAATATCGAGTCCTACCTGGCGAACATCCCGGGCAACCTGGGTTCGACCGGCGTCTAGGAAGCGCGCTTCAATGATCTACCTCATTGGTCCGATGGCCAGTGGCAAGTCCACCGTGGGCAAGTCACTGGCCACGGCCCTTTCTACGAGCTTTGCGGATTCGGACGCGGCCATCGTCGCCCACCACGGAACCATCGCGCAGATCTTCGCCGAGCACGGCGAGGCGCATTTCCGCGACCTGGAAGTCCAGGCGCTGTGCCGGCTGCGCACCGGCGTGGTCGCCACCGGGGGAGGCGCAGTGCTGCGCGAAGAGAACCAGCAGCTGCTTTCGCGAGGGACGGTGATCTACCTGGAGCTGGGTGAACAGGCCGCCGCCGAGCGCATCAAGGGCGACGGGCACCGCCCGCTGCTGGCTGGTGACCAAGCCCTCAACAGCTGGATCTCCGTTTACGAAAAACGCCGCCCCATCTACGAAATGCTCGCTGACGTGCACGTTCTGGTGGATGGAAAGTCCGTTCCGCAAATTATCGACGAGCTTTTGCCGCAGCTGGACGCCCTGTGATTAGCCTCACGAGATGCAACTTCTGGCCGAACGCACGCGTACGCTAGAAAAATCACCACCATCAGGAGGAACTAGACTGATGCCTATCGCACCGACCACTCTGAAGGTCACCGGAAGCACCCCAGGGGAGTCATACCCTGTCATGGTCGGCAACGGCCTGCTGGGCCACTTGCCCGAACTGCTTGGCCCCGCGGTCAAGAAGGTCCTGGTCATCCACCCGCGGGCCCTGCGCGCCACCGGCGACGTCGTGCGCGACGAACTGGCGAAGTCCGGCCTGGAAGCATTGACCGCAGAGATTCCGGACGCCGAAGAAGGCAAGCACATCCAGGTCGCGTCCTTCTGCTGGGAAGTGCTGGGCAAGAACGATTTCACCCGTTCCGATGCCGTGATCTCCGTGGGCGGCGGCGCCGTCACCGACGTGGCAGGTTTCGTCGCAGCCACCTGGCTGCGCGGCGTGAAGGTCATCCATATCCCTACCTCGCTGCTGGCCATGGTCGACGCTGCCGTGGGCGGCAAGACCGGGATCAACACCGCCGAAGGCAAGAACCTGGTTGGCGCATTCCATCCGCCAGCAGGCGTGCTCGCCGATCTGGACGCGCTGGCCACCTTGCCGAAGAACGAGCTGGTGACCGGCATGGCCGAGATCGTCAAGTGCGGATTCATCGCCGACGAGCGCATCCTGGAACTGATCGAAGAAGATCCGGCCGATGCCATCGATCCGGCCAGCGACCGCTTGCGCGAACTGGTCGAGCGCACCATCGCGGTGAAGGTCGACGTGGTATCCCGCGACCTGAAGGAAGCCGGCGACCGCGAATTCCTGAACTACGGCCACACCTTGGCCCACGCCATCGAGCTGTCCGAACGCTACCAGATGCGCCACGGTGCCGCCGTGTCCATCGGGCTGGCCTTCGCCGCCGAATTGGGCCGCTCGGTAGGGTACACCTCCGACGCGGTGGCCGATCGCCACGTCGCGATCCTCAAGTCCCTTGGCCTGCCGACCACCTACCGCAATGACCGCTGGGCTGCACTGCTCGATGGCATGAAGCGCGACAAGAAGGCCCGCGGCAGCCAGCTGCGCTTCGTCGTGCTGGAAGAAATCGGCAAGCCGCGCATCTACGAAGTCCCCGATAACTCGCTGCTCTTCGCCGCCTACCAGGAAATCGGGGAGTAACTACATGGTCGACTACACCGCATACGCCATTGACGTCGCATCGGTAAACCGCGAAGGTGTCGGCACCGCCGTAGAGGGCGTGCTGATCGACCCCCAAACGCTGAAGCCCTACATCGCCGACGAGGCCGCGGCCGAGCAGCAGCTGCTGGTCGGTTCCCCTACCGACCAGGTCATGGTGCTGCTGGCGCGTGGGGAGCTGGTGAAAGCCGGCGAGCTGATCGCTGAATCGCGTTTCGTGGATCCAACCAACGCCCACCTGCGCGTGCTGGACACCGAGCTGACCCGCATGCAGGGCGACTTCGATCGCGCGATCAACCGCCTGCGCAAGCTGGCCGAGGAATTCGCCGGCACCGCATACGAGCCGCTGATCCACCACCACGCTGGCCTGTCCTTCTTCGCGAAGGGCGATTTCAAGGCGGCGGCAACCCGTTTCCGCAAGGCACTGGATCTGCGCATCGCGCTGGACGACGACGCGTACCTGGTCAACGCCGCAAGCATCTGCATGCAAATTGCCGAGGAGCGCGCCGCGCAGTAATGCGCGCCACCGTGTGAAACCCTTTGTACCGCATGGTGCGTAGGGTAAACTTGGAGATGGATTTTTGATAATGCCGGCGCTAGCTGGCGAAAATAGAGGATTGAGGAACCGTGGCGGATACAACTGACATCAAGAATGGACAGGTCATCAAGATCGATGGCCAGCTTTGGACCATCATTGACTTCCAGCACGTCAAGCCAGGCAAGGGCGGCGCATTCGTTCGCACCAAGATGCGCAACGTCATGTCCGGCAAGGTCTTGGACAAGACCTACAACGCCGGCACCAAGATCGAGCTGGCCACCGTTGACCGCCGCGACTACCAGTACCTCTACCAGGATGGCGAAGACTACGTCTTCATGAACCTGGAAGATTACGACCAGATCACCGTGTCCGGCACCACCGTTGGCGATGCAGCAGGCTTCCTGCTGGAGAACCAGGAACTGACCATCGCCATGTACGATGGCAGCCCGCTGTACCTGGAACTGCCAGCTTCGGTCATCCTGGAAATCACCTACACCGAGCCAGGCCTGCAGGGCGACCGCTCGTCGGCTGGCACCAAGCCGGCAACCCTGGAAACCGGCAAGGAAATCCAGGTTCCGCTGTTCGTTGAGCAGAACACCAAGGTCAAGGTCGACACCCGCACCGGCGACTACCTGGGTCGTGTCAACTAGTGAGAGCCCGCGCCAAAGCCCGTCGCCGAGCCCTTGAGTTCCTGTTCGAAGCCGAAGCCCGCGATGTCAATCCGCTGGCCGTAGCCATCGCACGACGGGAAAACTCGGATATCGTACTCAACGAGTACTCGCTGACGATCATCGAAGGCGTTACCGCACACCTGGACCGCATTGACGAAGTTCTCGAGAGCTACGTCAAGGACTGGACCATCGAGCGCATGCCAGCGGTTGACCGCAGCGCACTGCGCATCGGCGTGTGGGAGCTGCTTTACAACGACGACGTTCCCGATGCAGTAGCCGTGGCTGAAGCCGTGGTGAACGTCCGGGAATTGTCCACCGATGAATCGCCGGAGTTCGTCAATGGCGTTTTGGGTCGCATCCAGAGCGTCAAGGACACCCTGGTCGACTAATTCGTTCCTCATCATTCCGCGCCCGGGCCGGAACCCCTTTCGCGGGGTTCCGGCCCGGGCTTTTTTGCGTTAAGCCGTTGCCCGTTGCGGCTCGGCCCCGGGCAGGATCCCGGCGAAGCAGGCGAAGCGGGCCCGGCAGGGGAACGGGCCACCTGCACGGCAGCCGGCTGGCCACGGGCTCGAATGCCGGGGGCTGGATGCTTTGCTGCTGGCTAGGCGCTCGGTCCTGCCATCCACGCTCGGACTGCTTGTCCTGCCGCACCATCCGGGTGAAGGGAGCGGGTCTGGCGTACCTGGATCTCCCGGGCTGATCCGGCGGGCAGGAACTCGGGTCCGCCGGGATCCGAGTTCGACGGAGCGGCGCAAATCCTGGATGAGCAGTACGCGCGGCATAGCGGGCCTGCAGATCTGCTGCGCGAACGCCTTGCCCGGGCGCGCGGGCCGATCATGCACGAGGAATCCCGGGCCCACGCCACTTCGCGGGTGTGTCGATCGCAACACATCTGCGCGCGGGGCCAAGGCCAACCGCAGGGATCTGCGTGGTTCTGCCGGTCGCGCGAAGCCGCCGGCCGATCGCTGTGACCGATCCCATGCCCTATTCAGTGTCATGCATAGGTTTCCGCTAGGGAATCAGCTCCCGCTCGTGATAATTTGAGTTAGCAATATTCCTTTAAATCCCGTCCCGTGAGGCGGAGAAGGGAGAGGTGCACAGCATGAATGAAAATTCAGTGCCAGATGCTGCCCGCACGGTATTAACCGGCGACGACATCGAACGTGTACTCACTCGCGTAGCCTTCGAGATCATCGAGGCCAACAAGGGCACCGACGACCTGGTGCTCCTGGGCATTCCCAGCCGGGGTTTCCCGCTGGCACAGCGGCTGGCAGCGCGAATCGCGGCCACCGCCCCGGGCAACCTGGACCCGGCATCCCTGGTAGGCCAGCTCGACATCACCATGTACCGTGATGATCTGCGCCACTCCACCACCCGCACCCCGTCGCCGACGCGCCTGCCAGCAGGCGGCATCGAAGGCAAGGTCGTGGTCCTGGTTGACGACGTCCTGTACTCCGGTCGCACCATCCGCGCCGCCCTGGATGCCCTGGCCGACTGGGGCCGCCCCCGCATCATGCGGCTGGCCGTCCTGGTTGACCGCGGGCATCGGGAACTGCCGATCCGCGCCGATCATGTGGGCAAGAACCTGCCGACAGCGAAAAGCGAAAAGGTGCGCGTGCACCTGGCGGAAATCGATGGGAAGAACGAAGTCGTGATCGAGGGCGCCGCGTGAAACACCTGCTATCCACCGCGGACCTGACCCGCGAAGAAGCCATCGCCATCCTTGATATTGCCGAAGAGATGCGCGAGTCCTCGACCCGTGCCATCAAGAAGCTTCCGGCCCTGCGCGGTCGCACCGTGGTGAACCTCTTCTTCGAGGACTCCACCCGCACCCGGATTTCCTTCGAGGCCGCCGCCAAGCGATTGAGCGCGGACGTCATCAATTTCTCGGCCAAGGGCTCGAGCGTTTCCAAGGGCGAGTCCCTGAAGGATACCGCCCAGACCCTGCTGGCCATTGGCGCCGACGCAGTGGTCATCCGCCACCCGGATTCCGGCGCCCCGGCCCGGCTAGCGGCCACGGACTGGATTGGCCTGCCCATCGTCAATGCAGGCGACGGCACGCACGAGCATCCCACCCAGGCGCTGCTGGACGCATTCACCCTGCGCCGCCAGGTGGCATTGCGCGATGGCACCAGCCCGGCAGGCCGCGGCCTGGACGGGCTGAAGGTCGCGATCGTCGGGGATATCCTGCATTCGCGCGTGGCCCGCTCCAACCTGTGGCTGCTGAACACCCTCGGGGCCGAAGTGACGATGGTGGCCCCTCCGACCCTGCTGCCTTTCGGCGCCGGCTCCTGGCCCTGCGCCATCAGCTACGACCTGGATGCAGTGATCGCCTCGGGCGTTGACGCGCTGATGATGCTGCGCGTGCAGGGCGAGCGGATGAACGCCGCCTACTTCCCGAACCCCCGCGAATACTCGCGCTACTGGGGACTGGACGATGCGCGCCTGGCGCAATTGGACGCCTCGGGCGCCGAAACCCTGATCATGCACCCGGGCCCGATGAACCGCGGCCTGGAAATCTCCTCGGCTGCCGCGGATTCGCCGCGCTCCACCGTGCTCGACCAGGTCACCAATGGCGTGGCCGTGCGCATGGCCAGCCTCTACATGCTCCTCTCCGGCGACCTGATCTGAAGGAAGAAACCATGAACTACTTGATCCAGCAGGCCTCCATCCTCGGCGGCGAACCGGTCGACGTGCTGATCGCCGACGGCAAGATCGCCCAGCTGGGCAGCATTGCTGCCGCCGGCGATGCCCAGGTCATCGACGCGCGGAATCTCGTGCTCCTGCCCGGGCTCGTCGACACCCACACTCACCTGCGCGAACCAGGCCGCGAAGACGCCGAAACCGTGGAAACCGGTTCGCAGGCAGCGGCCCGCGGCGGCTACACCGCCGTGCACGCCATGGCCAACTCCACCCCGGTAGCCGATACCGCCGGCGTCGTCGAGCAGGTCTACGAATTGGGCCGCAAGGCAGGCTGGGTGGATGTCCGCCCGGTCGGCGCGGTGACCGTCGGGTTGGCCGGCAAGCAGCTGAGCGAAATCGGCGCAATGGCCGATTCCCGTGCCCAGGTGAAGATGTTCTCCGATGACGGCATCTGCGTCTGGGACCCGCTGCTGATGCGCCGCGCCCTGGAATACGTGAAGGCCTTCGACGGGGTCATCGCGCAGCACGCCCAGGAACCGCGCCTGACCGAAGGCGCCCAGATGAACGAGGGCGAAGTCTCCGCCATCCTGGGCATGCCCGGCTGGCCAGCGGTCGCCGAGGAATCGATCATCGCCCGCGATGTGCTCTTGGCCGAGCACGTCGGCGCCCGCCTGCACGTGTGCCACGTGTCCACGGCCGGCTCGGTGGAGATCATCCGCTGGGCCAAGGCCCGCGGCATCCAGGTCACCGCGGAGGTCACCCCGCACCACCTGCTGCTCACCGAGGAGAAGGTCCGCACCTACGACCCGGTCTTCAAGGTCAACCCGCCGCTGCGCCGCGAAGAAGACGTGATGGCGCTGCGCGCGGGCGTTGCCGACGGCACCATCGACGTGATCGGCACCGACCACGCCCCGCACCCCTCCGAGGCCAAGGACTGCGAGTGGGGCGCGGCCGCCATGGGCATGACCGGCCTGGAGACCGCGCTGTCCATCGTGCAGCACACGCTGGTGGACACCGGGCTGATGGGCTGGGAGGGCGTGGCCCGCATTACCTCGCAGGTGCCCGCGCGGATCGGCCGCGTTGCCGATCAGGGCCGCCCGATCGCCATCGGCGAGCCTGCCAACCTGGTGCTGGTCGATCCTGCAGCCCGCTGGATCGTCGACCCGGCCGCCATGGCCACCAAGGGGCGCAACTCGCCGTTCGCCGGCATGGAGCTGCCAGGATCGGTGCGCGCCACCTTCTTCCACGGCCATGCCACCGTGCTCGATGGCCAGCTGGCTACCCCGAGGACGGCCAATGCCTGAGGGAGCCCTGACCCCGTTGATCTGGACGATTGTCGCGATCGTCGCAGGCGTGGGCCTGATCCTTTTCGGCTGGCGGAACCTCAAGGCCCGGCAGTCAGCGATTCCGGAGCCCTTCGAGGACTTCGCCGATGAGGTGGAGCACCATTTCGCAGGCATGTATGTGGTCACCACCCGGTTCGACGACTGGCTGGCGCGCATCGCGGTCCATGAGCTCGGGGTGCGCACCAACGCCACCTTGGAACTGGGACGCGAAGGGCTGCACCTGATCCGTTCCGGAGCGCGCGACGTGCACATCCCGTGGGAGCACTACGAGGACGTGAAGCGCAGCAACGGGATGATCGGCAAGGTCGTGGAGAAGAACGGCCTGATCGTCATCACCTGGAACAAGGACGGCTTCACCTTCGACACCGGATTCCGTCCCCGCTACCACGAGGACACCCCAAAGATCTATCAGTTGCTGGCGTCGCACAACGACGTAAGCCGAGCAGGAGACAAATAAGTGAATTCCCTGAGCAACCTACCAGCCGTGTTGGTACTTGAAGATGGCCGCATCTTCCGCGGGCGCAGCTATGGCGCCGTGGGCACCACCCTGGGTGAAGCAGTGTTCACCACCGGCATGACCGGCTACCAGGAAACCCTGACTGACCCGTCCTACGCGCACCAGATCATCGTGCAGACCTTCCCGCACATCGGCAACACCGGCGTGAACTCGCAAGATCCGGAATCCACCCGCATGTGGGCTGCCGGCTACGTGGTGCGCGACGCCGCCCGCCGGCCAAGCAACTGGCGCAGCGAGCGCACCCTTGATGCAGATCTGGTCGAGTACGGCATCGTGGGCATCCAGGGCGTGGACACCCGCGCGCTGACCCGCCACCTGCGCGACGCCGGTGCGATGAAGTCCGGCATCTTCTCCGGCGATGACGCCGCGAAGACCGACGCCGAGCTGGTGGCCCTGGTCAAGGCGCAGCCGTCGATGGCCGGCCGCAACATCTCCGCCGAGGTTTCGGTGGACACCGCCTACATCGTCGAGCCAGCGGACCACGGCTACGACGGCGAGGCCAAGCACACCGTGGCCGCGATCGACCTGGGCATGAAGTCGATGACCCCGCACCGCCTGGCCGAGCGCGGCCTGCGCGTGCACGTGCTGCCGTACAACGCCACCCTGGAAGATATCAAGGCCACCGGCGCTAACGGCGTGTTCTTCTCCAACGGCCCCGGCGACCCTGCCACCGCCACCGCCCAGGTGGAACTGGTCCGTTCGGTGCTCGATGCCGGCATCCCGTACTTCGGCATCTGCTTCGGCAACCAGATCCTGGGCCGCGCGCTGGGCTTCGACACCTACAAGCTGCGCTTCGGCCACCGCGGGATCAACCAGCCGGTGATGGACAAGGCCACCGGCCGCGTGGAGATCACCAGCCAGAACCACGGCTTCGCCGTCGACGCGCCCATCGAGGGCGCCGTCACCGCACCGGTCGAACGCTTCGGCAAGGTCGAAGTCTCGCACTATTCGCTGAACGACCACGTGGTCGAAGGCCTGAGCTGCCTGGACATCCCGGCCTTCTCCGTGCAGTACCACCCAGAGGCAGCATCCGGCCCCCACGATGCCGCCTACCTCTTTGACCGCTTCATGACCGCGTTGGATTCCGCCGCAGAAAAGGACAGCAAGTAATGCCTAAGCGCACCGATCTGAAATCAGTTCTCGTTATCGGTTCGGGTCCGATCGTCATCGGCCAGGCCGCTGAGTTCGACTACTCCGGCACCCAGGCACTGCGTGTGCTCAAGGAGGAAGGCCTGCGGGTCATCCTGGTCAACTCCAACCCGGCCACCATCATGACCGACCCGGAATTCGCCGACGCCACCTACGTTGAGCCGATCACCCCCGAGGTCGTCGAGAAGATCATCGCCAAGGAACGCCCGGATGCGATCCTGCCGACCCTGGGCGGGCAGACCGCGTTGAACACCGCCATCGCCCTGGACAAGTCCGGTGCCTTGGAGAAGTACGACGTCGAGCTGATCGGCGCGAACATCGAAGCCATCGAGCTGGGCGAGGACCGCGAGAAGTTCAAGGGCGTCGTGGAGCGCTGCGGCGCCGAATCGGCCCGCTCGGTCATCGTGCACACCCTGGACGAGGCCTTTGCCGCCGTCGAGGAGCTGAACTACCCGGTGGTCGTGCGCCCGTCGTTCACCATGGGCGGCCTTGGCTCGGGCATGGCCTACAACCCCGAGGACCTGCGCCGCATCGCGGGCGCCGGCCTGCAGTACTCGCCAACCACCGAGGTGCTCCTGGAGGAGTCCATCCTGGGCTGGAAGGAGTACGAGCTGGAGATGATGCGCGACAAGAACGACAACGTCGTGGTCGTCTGCTCCATCGAGAACTTCGATCCGGTCGGCGTGCACACCGGCGACTCGATCACCGTGGCCCCGGCCATGACGCTGACCGACCGCGAATACCAGAAGCTGCGCGACATCTCGATCGCGGTCATCCGCGAAGTCGGCGTGGACACCGGCGGCTGCAACATCCAGTTCGCCATCGAGCCTGACACCGGCCGCGTCGTGGTCATCGAGATGAACCCGCGCGTCTCGCGCTCCTCGGCACTGGCTTCCAAGGCCACCGGCTTCGCGATCGCGAAGATCGCCACCAAGCTGGCCGTGGGCTACACCCTGGATGAGATCCCGAACGACATCACCCAGAAGACCCCGGCTTCCTTCGAACCGGCCCTGGACTACGTGGTCGTGAAGGTCCCGCGCTTCGCCTTCGAGAAGTTCCCGGCAGCGGACAAGACCCTGACCACCACCATGAAGTCGGTCGGCGAAGCGATGGCCCTGGGCCGCAACTTCACCGAAGCGCTGCAGAAGGCGCTGCGCTCCCTGGAGCAGAAGGGCTCCGAGCTGTCCTTCGAGCCGATCCCGGAATCCGAGCACGAGGCCGTGCTGGCCTCGATCGTCAAGGGCTCGACCGAGCGCCTGTCGCTGGTCCAGCGCCTGCTGTTCTCCGGCGTATCCATCGAGAAGCTGTTCGAGACCACTGCGATCGACCCGTGGTACCTGGACCAGCTGCAGCTGATCAACGAGGTTGCGCAGCTGGTGGCGGCGAACAAGCACCTGCCGGAGCACGTGCTGCGCGAAGCCAAGCGCCACGGCTTCTCCGATGTCCAGCTCGCCCAGCTCACCGGCAAGGCCGAATCGGTCATCCGCGGCATCCGCCATGCCCTGGGCGTGCGCCCGGTCTACAAGACCGTGGACACCTGCGCCGCCGAATTCGAGGCCTTCACCCCGTACATGTACTCCTCGTACGACGAAGAGACCGAGCTGGAGCGCCACGAGAAGAAGTCGGTCATCATCCTGGGCTCGGGCCCGAACCGCATCGGCCAGGGCATCGAGTTCGACTACTCCTGCGTCCACGCGGTGATGGCGCTGCGCGCCGAGGGCTACGAGACCGTCATGGTCAACTGCAACCCCGAGACCGTCTCCACCGACTACGACATCTCCGACCGCCTCTACTTCGAGCCGCTGACCTTGGAAGATGTCCTGGAGGTCATCCACGCTGAAGAGGAAACCGGCGGCGTCCTGGGCGTTTTCGTCCAGCTTGGCGGCCAGACTCCGCTGAAGCTCGCCGCCGAGCTGAAGGCTGCCGGCGTGCCGATCCTGGGCACCTCGCCCGAGGCCATCGACCTGGCCGAGCACCGCGGCGCCTTCCAGCAGGTACTGGATAACGCCGGGCTGGTAGCGCCGAAGAACGGCACCGCGGTGTCCTTCGCCGATGCCAAGACCATCGCCGACTCCATCGGCTACCCGGTACTGGTTCGCCCTTCCTACGTGCTGGGCGGACGCGGCATGGAGATCGTGTACGACGAGGCCAACCTCGAGCGCTACATCACCAACGCGACCGAAATCACCGTGGACCACCCGGTACTGGTGGACCGCTTCCTGGAAGACGCCATCGAGATCGATGTCGACGCCCTGTTCGACGGCACCGACCTGTACGTCGGCGGCATCATGGAGCACATCGAGGAAGCCGGCATCCACTCCGGGGACTCGGCCTGCACCCTGCCTCCGATCACCCTGGGCGCCGACGTGCGCGACCGCGTTGCCGCGGCAACCCGTGCGATCGCCGAAGGCGTGGGCGTGCGTGGCCTGATCAACATCCAGTTCGCCCTCGCCAGCGACATCCTGTACGTGATCGAAGCGAATCCGCGTGCATCGCGCACTGTGCCATTCACCTCGAAGGCTACCGGCGTGCAGCTGTCCAAGGTCGCCGCGCTGATCGGCGTGGGCCGTACCCTGGCCGAAATGCGCGGCAGCTACCTGCCAGCATCCGGCGATGGCGCGCACCTGCCGGAATCGGCGGCGATCGCCGTCAAGGAAGCAGTCATGCCGTTCGCCCGCTTCCGCACCCCGGAGGGCAAGGTCGTCGACTCGCTGCTCGGCCCAGAAATGCGTTCCACCGGCGAAGTCATGGGCATCGACAAGTACTTCGACACCGCTTTCGCCAAGTCGCAGGCCGCAGCGAACAACCCGCTGCCAACCGGCGGCAAGGTCTTCGTCTCGGTCACCAACCGCGACAAGCGCTCGATCGTCCTGCCGGTCAAGCACCTTGCTGACCAGGGCTTCGAGATCATCTCCACCGGCGGCACCGCAGAAGTGCTGCGCCGCAACGGCATCCCGACCCAGGTGGTCGGCAAGCTGCACGAAGGCGGGGAGTCAATTGTCGATTTGATCGTAGCCGGCCAGATCGGCCTGATCCTGAACACCCCGTCGGGCTCGGATGCACGTGGCGATGGCTACGAGATCCGCGCCGCCGCGACGTCTGTCGGCACCCCGGTCATCACCACCGTGGCGGAGTTCAACGCTTCGGTCCAGGCGATCGATGCCCTGCGCGAGTACGAGTGGGATGTCACCAGCTTGCAGGTGCACGACGCCAACCTGAACGCAGCGCGCAATGCCTGAGCCGACCCCATTCGGTCAGCGGCTTCGTTCAGCCATGCAGGCTTCCGGCCCGCTGTGCGTAGGGATTGATCCCCACCCGGCGCTGCTGGAAGCCTGGGGGCTGGAAAATACGGCCGAGGGCGTGCGATCTTTCTCACTGACCGTCGTGGAAGCGATGGCCGGTGCGGCGGCAATCCTCAAGCCCCAGGTGGCTCTGTACGAGCGTTTCGGGTCCAAGGGATTTGCCGCATTGGAAGAAACCTTGAGTGCTGCGAAGTCCGCTGGACTGCTCACGCTGGCCGACGCCAAGCGCGGGGATATCGGTTCGACCATGGCAGCGTACGCGAGCGCATGGCTCGATGATGCTTCTCCGCTGGCCGCTGATGCCGTGACTCTGAGCCCGTACCTGGGTTATGAATCGCTGCGTCCGGCATTGGATTTGGCTGCTGGAACCGGCAGGGGAGTGTTCGTTCTCGGACTGACTTCCAACCCCGAGGGGCCATCGGTACAGCACGTAGGCGGGGAAAACTCGGTTGCTAAATCAATTATTGACCAAGTCACTGCGGATAATGCATACGCAGGAGATTTAGGACATGTCGGGCTGGTTGTTGGTGCGACCATCGGGGATGCACCGTCCAAGCTCGGAATCGATCTGGCAGCTTCCAAGGCTCCGCTGCTCACACCAGGGCTCGGCGCCCAGGGTGCCACGGCCGCGGATATTGCCAAGTCATTCGCCTCAAGCTACGGCCAGGTACTGGGCACGAGCAGCAGGGACATCCTCAAAGAGGGGCCGAGTAAGGCCGCTCTCAGGGAAAAAGCCCTGCGGGTTAGGGACGAATTGCTGGCAGCTCGCTAGCAAAAAATTCGAATAAGTGACATAGGCGCGTTGTGGCTATTAGAGTTTCTAGTAGCCACAACGCGTTTAGTCTTGCAAAAGCAGCGTTAGCTCGCTATGTTTCTCAACATAAGCCTTAGTCCACTACAACTGAAGGATGGCTGAACGATGGTACTGCGAGAACTCTCTGACGAAGATCGTATCCGCGCCCGCGCCAAGGCACTCGCCGCACGCACTCGTCGTGCAGAAATCAAGGCCGAGTTCAGTGCCGGCAAAATTTCCATCACCGAGGTACTAGACTTGGTATACGAAGATGAAGCCGTGGGACGCATGCGTGTCATGGACCTTCTGGAATCGGTACCGGGCGTAGGTGAAGTACGCGCGGCAAATTTGCTGGAGCGACTTGGCATTTCCCCTTCCCGCCGTCTGCGCGGACTGGGACGCAAGCAGCGCACCGCAATCACCGAGCACTTCAAGCAAAGCCCGCCAAAAACGAAAGTGTAGTCAATGACCGCTGCGTCGGTAACTGTTCTAGCCGGCCCCACGGCAGTAGGCAAGGGCACCGTCTCTACCTACATCCGCGATAACTATCCAGATGTCTGGCTTTCGGTGTCCGCAACGACCCGCAACGCCCGGCCAGGGGAGCAGGATGGAGTCCACTACTTCTTCGTGGGCCCCGAACGTTTCCAATCCCTGGTCGAGGAAGGCCAGATGCTGGAATGGGCTGTTGTCCATGGCCAGAACAGCTACGGCACGATTCGATCGACGGTTGAAGATGCAGTGGCAGATGGCAAGAAGGTTCTGCTGGAAATCGATCTGCAAGGTGCGAGGCAGGTCAAGGAGTCGATGCCCGAGGCAAAATTCGTCTTCTTGGCACCGCCATCATGGGAGGAATTGGTGCGCCGCCTTGTGGGACGCGGCACTGAAACGGCCGAGGAACAGCAGCGCCGCCTAGAAACCGCTAAACTAGAACTTGCAGCGGAATCTGAATTCGACGTGACCATCGTCAACGACGATGTCGCACGTGCCGCCGAAGAGCTTGTAGCCCTCATGGGGCTAAAGAACGACAAATAGGGAGTCCTGTGTCCAACCCAGAGGGAATCATTAACCCATCGATCGACTCGTTGCTTGAGACCAACGACTCGAAGTACGCCATTGTGCTGAACTCGGCCAAGCGTGCACGCCAGATCAACGCGTACTACGCGCAGCTGAACGAAGGCCTGTTCGAGTACGTAGGCCCACTGGTGGAAACCAAGCTGAACGAGAAGCCGCTGACCATCGCCTTGCGCGAGCTGGACGATAACCTGCTGAAGGTAACCGCAGCCGAGGTCATCGAAGACTAATCGAAAAGTCGGCGCCCCTGAGCGGGCGCCTTCTTTTTCGTTAAGCTCCTTTTTCTCCCGCACCCACCTCATTGCCGCACCGAATCCTCGAGGAAGTACTTCGTGAAGCGAATTGTCCTAGGCGTTTCCGCTGGTATCGCCGCCTACAAGTCCGTACTCCTGCTGCGCTTGCTGCGCGAAGCCGGGCACCACGTCGACGTGATCCCCACCCGGAACGTCGCCAACTTCGTGGGCAACGCCACCTGGGAGGCCTTGTCCGGAAATCCTGTCACCTCGAACGTGTTCGACGCGGTGGATTCGGTCAATCACGTGCGCCTGGGCCAGCAGGCCGATCTGGTGATGGTCGTGCCGGCCACCGCGGACGTCTTAGCCAAGGCCGCTGCGGGATTGGCTGACGACCTGCTCACCGGAACCCTGCTGGCCACGCGGGCGCCGGTAGTGATGGCCCCGGCCATGCACACCGAAATGTGGCAGCATCCGGCCACTGCCGCGAATGTGCAAACCCTGCGGGATCGCGGCGTGCGGGTGATCGAACCCGCCTCCGGGCGGCTGACCGGCAAGGACTCGGGGCCGGGCCGGCTTCCAGAACCCGATGAAATTTTCGCCGCAATCCAGGACCTGCTCACCGAACCGGTGCTGGCCGGAGCCAAGGTACTGATCACCGCCGGCGGCACCCGTGAACCGCTGGACCCGGTGCGCTTCCTGGGTAACCGCTCCTCGGGCCGCCAGGGTGTCGCGCTGGCACAGGCCGCCAGAGATGCCGGGGCCGAGGTCACGCTGATCGCCACCCATCTGGAAGTGCCCGCGCCGCATGGCGTGCGGCTGGTGCACGCCTCCAGCGCACTGGAGCTGCGCGAGGCGGTCTTCGACTGCGCCGAGGGCCAAGACGTGTTGATCATGAATGCCGCGGTCGCCGATTTCCGCCCGGCAAGAATCGAGAACTCGAAGATCAAGAAGCGCGATGAGCATTCGGCGCCGGTCATCGAACTGGTGCGCAACCCGGACATCCTCGCCGAGCTGGTCGCCGCGCGCGGACAGAATCCGCAACTGCCGCCGTTCATTGTCGGTTTTGCTGCCGAGACCGGCGATGAGCAGGGGACCGTGCTGGAGTACGGCCAGGCCAAGCTGAACCGCAAGGGCTGCGAAATGCTCGTGGTCAACGAGGTGGGCGCATCCCTGACCTTCGGGCAGGAAACCAATAGCATCCAGGTTCTTTTCGCCGATGGCGCCGACTCGGTGCAGGCCTCGGGCAGCAAGCTCGAGGTGGCCCGCGTGGTCATCGAACAGATTTCGAATGCAACAAAAAGTCATGCAGATGTAACAAAGTGAGTGGCGCCATACGGTGCTTGTTCACGAAACGTACCAGATCTGCTTACCGGTCCCAGAGACCAGATAGAGTTATACGGTGACTTCAACAACCCCTGAACTTCGTCTTTTCACCTCGGAATCCGTGACCGAGGGCCACCCGGACAAGATTTGCGACCAGATTTCCGACGCGATCCTCGACGCCATGCTGGCGCAGGATCCGGACTCGAAGGTCGCCGTCGAGACCCTGACCACCACCGGGCTGGTGCACGTTGCCGGCGAGGTGACCACCAATGGCTACGTGGAGATCCCGGAGATCGTCCGCAAGACCATCCTGGATATCGGCTACGACTCCTCGGCCAACGGCTTCGACGGTGCGCGCTGCGGCGTGTCCGTGTCGATCGGCCAGCAGTCCCAGGAGATCCACGACGGCGTCTTCAACTCGCTGGAGTCGCGCGAAGGAACGGCCAAGGATCCCCGCGACATGCAGGGTGCCGGCGACCAGGGCCTGATGTTCGGCTATGCCTCGGATGAGACCGACTCGCTGATGCCGACCCCGATTTTCCTGGCGCACCGCCTGTCCGAGCGCCTGACCCAGGTCCGCAAGAACGGCCGCATGCCGCTGCTGCGCCCGGATGGCAAGACCCAGGTCACCATTGGCTACGACGGCGACAAGCCGGTCTCTGTGGACACCGTGGTCGTCTCCAGCCAGCACGCCGCCGAATACGAGCTGGCGACCCTGAAGGCCGACCTGCATGAAGAGGTTGTGACCCCGATCCTGGAGCGTTCGGGCCTGGACATCTCGAACACCAAGATCATCCTGAACCCATCGGGCCCGTTCATCATCGGCGGCCCGGTCGGCGATGCCGGGCTGACCGGCCGCAAGATCATCGTGGACACCTACGGCGGCTTCGCCCGCCACGGCGGAGGCGCCTTCTCGGGCAAGGACCCTTCGAAGGTCGACCGCTCGGCTGCCTACGCGATGCGCTGGGTGGCCAAGAACGTGGTCGCCGCCGGCCTGGCACGCCGTGCCGAGGTCCAGGTGGCCTACGCGATCGGCGTGGCCCGTCCGGTGGGCCTGTATGTGGAGACCTTCGGCACCGAAACCGTTGATCCGGCCAAGATCACCAAGGCCATCAACGAGGTATTCGACCTGCGCCCGCTGGGCATCATCGAAGACCTGGACTTGAAGCGCCCGATCTACCGCAAGACCGCTGCCCACGGCCACTTCGGCCGCGAGGACAATGACTTCACCTGGGAGAAGCTGGACCGCGTCGAGGCCCTGCGCAGCTGGTTCAACGCCTAGGACCTGAGCGTGCAGCAAGACGCCCTCATCTCAGCACCCGAGCCGGCCCGCCTCAAGCGGGTTGCCCGGGTGCTGATTGATTCTTCCGTCCCGCACCTGGACCGCTTCTTCGATTACGAGATTCCTCCCTCGATGGCCCAGGATGCCGTGGCGGGGGTGCGCGTGAAGGTGCCCTTCGGGCCGCAGCTGCTCTCCGGATTCATCGTCGCGGTGCTCGAGGACCACGCCCCAGAGATGAAACTGCGGCCGCTGGCCAAGCTGGTCAGCACCCAGGTGGCGCTGTACCCGGAAATTGTGGCCGCCGCGCAGGAGATCGCGACCCGCTATGCCGGAACCCTGTGGGATGTGGTGCGTCTTGCGGTGCCCGCCCGCGCGGCCAAGGTCGAAAAAGAGGAATTGGCCACCGTCGCGCCGTTGCTGCCCGACGCCCCGAACCAGCTCTCCCGCTACGAGCACGGCGCCCAAGCGCTTGACGCCTGGGGAAGCGGCGAAACCCTGCGCGCCGTTGCCACCTGGGTGCCGAATTTCCACGGTGCCTGGCCAGGTTTCTTGATGGATGCGGCCCGTCCGGTGCTTGAGCGCGGCAAGCGCGTGCTGCTGATCGTGCCCGACGCGCGCGACCTGCGGCTGCTGGGTGGCTATCTCGATGAGCACTTCGGCGCCGAATCCTATGCGCGGCTGCAGGCCGACGACGGGCCGACTCCGCGCTACCGCAACTTCCTGCGTGCCATCGGAGGGCATGTGCAGATCGTCATCGGCACCCGTTCGGCGGCGCTATGCCACGTGCCCGGGCTGGAACTGATGATCGTGTGGCAGGACGCGGACCAATCGCACCGCGAACAGCGCGCACCCTACCAGCACAGCCGCGAGGTGGCGTTGCTGCGCAGCCAGCAGGCAGGCATCTCCCTGCTGATCGCATCGCCATCGCGCTCGGTCGAAGCCCAGCGCCTGGTGGCGACCGGCTGGGCCACCGAACTGAAGGTTCCCCGCGACCTGTTGCGTGCGCAAACCGCCCGCATTGTGGCCACCACAAACGATTTCGAGCTCGAGCGCGACCCGGTGCTCGCCCGGGCGCGCATCCCTTCGCTGGCCTGGCGGGAAGCTACCAAGGCCCTGGAATCCGGCCCGGTGCTGGTGCAAGTGGCGCGCACCGGGTTCATGCCGGCGCTGGCCTGCCAGGACTGCCGGACCCCGGCGCGCTGCACTGCCTGCCAAGGCCCGCTGCACATCGCCGGCAAAGGCTCGCATGTGGCTTGCCGCTGGTGCGGCGAGCAGTACCACGACTACCGGTGCGTGCACTGCGCCTCACCGAGGATCCGGGCCGCCAGCATCGGCGCCGACCGCACCGCCGAAGAACTCGGGCTGGCCTTCCCCAAGGTCAGCGTTATTTCTTCCACCGGAGCAAAACCCGTGGACAAGATTCCCGGCAAACCGGCGCTGGTGGTCGCTACGCCAGGGGTCGAACCATTTGCCGAATCCGGCTACGCCGCGGTTCTGCTGCTCGATGCCGACAAGATGATGGCCCACGATTCGCTGCGCAACCCCGAAGAAGTCATCTCCCGCTGGTTCACCGCTGCTTCCATGGCGCGTGCCGACGGGGTAGTGGTGCTCACCGGCAATCCGAGCCCCGCCGGGGCCGCGCTGGTGCGCTATGACCCGGCGAGCTTTGCCGAACGCGAATTGGCCGAGCGCCGCGAGGTGGGGTTGCCTCCGGCAGTGCGCAGCGCAGTGATTTCGGGCCTGGGCGCCGAACGGCTGGTCGCGAACCTGGATCCGCAGACCCGGCAGTGCGTGCGAATCCACGGCCCGACGGTGATAGACGGGCCCCCGGCCCAGCACCGCTACGTGCTCTTCTTCTCCTACTCCGACGGGCCGGCGGTGACCATGGCCCTGCGCCAGCTGCGCGCGAGCATGTCCGCGGCCAAGGACCCGGTCGTGAATATCGCTATCGACCCGGACGACGCGCTCTAGGAGCCCGCCGCGGGATCCTCGGCCTGGCCGGTTGCCAGCAGCTGCAGGAAGCCATCGATGGCGGCGGCGGTTTCGGGAGCCTTCTCGTAGTGGATCAGATGCCCGACGTTCTCGAGCATGACCAGTTGGGCGTTGGCGAAGCTGGCCCGCAGCGCCTCCTGCGTCTGCGCGGTGCCCAGTTCGTCTTGCAGGCCGCCGACCATCAGCGTCGGCAAGCTCAGCGCAGGGGAGTAGTCCCCGACCGTTGCGCTGACCGAGGCGCGGTACGATTGGGCCAAGGTGGCCCGCGAGTGGAAGCCGCCGAAGTAGGCGCGGTGCTGCTCGCGCACGTAGCGGCGGATTTCCGGGTCCCTGCTCTTGGTCATCACCAGGCTCATGGCATCGCTGAACAGCTTGGAACGCAGCAGCGGTTCGCCGATGCGGGCCGGAAGCTTGGCGCACACCTCGTAGTAGCCGCTGGTGAGCTTGGCCAGCAGCGCCTGGTCGGACTCCAACGCCGGCTCGGAGATCGGGTTGAGCAATACCAGCGAGGCAAAGCCGCGGACGGTGGCCAGCTTGGCGGCCACGATCGAGCCGAAGGAATGCCCCAGCAGGTGCACGGAGGATTCCAGCTGCAGCTCTTCGGCCAGCTGATTGAGCACCGCAGCGTACCCCTCGACGTCATGGGCCAGATCCGCCATCGAGGTCGAAGTGCCAAAGCCGGGAAGATCGGGAACGATCACCGTGTAGTGCTCCAGGTGCGAGACGATGCGCGCCAGCCCGTGGTGGTCTCCGCGGAAACCATGCACGGCGTAGATCACCCCGCGGGAGGGCTGCTGGGCCGGGTGGGTGTAGACCCGGATTTCTGCACCGTTCAAATGATGGGTGGTCACTAGCTGCTGTCGTGGGGCCATGGCTTTAACCCTACCCGTCCAGCAGCGCCAGGGCGGTGCCTTCGTCGATCACCAGATCGGTGATCAGCCCGCCTTTGAGCGCACCGCGCACGGCCTGGAGCTTGCCGCGGCCGGCGACCACGCAGAAACGGGTCGGCACCTTGCGAAGGGCATCGAGGTTCGGGCCGGTGGAGCGGGCATTAAGCGAAATGTTCGAGCTGTTCCCGTCCTTGTCGAAGAACACCGTGGCCACGTCGCCGACCACGCCGATCTCGTTGAGCTCTTGGGTTTCCGCCTTGGTCAGGTAGCCGCCGCGGTAGACCTGCGAAGCCACGGCGGAGCCGGCCGAGCCCAGGGAGAATACCGCGAGACTCATCTCCTTCTGCACCTGCAGTACCCGGCGGATCGATGTTTCCTTCCACATTGCGTCGCGGGTGGAGGCCCGGTCGAAGAAGGCCGGGACCGGGAACTGCTCGGTGCGGGCGGTGAAGGCTTGGCCGAAACGCGTGAGGATGTCGCTGGCATAGCGCACGCCGCTGGTCACCGGATTAGCCGCTCCATTGAGCTGCACGATCTTCGTGTCATGGGTCGGGTGGGAGCCCAGCGCCGTGGACACCGACTGCATGGTCGATCCCCAGGCAACACCCACCGTCATCGAGGAGGAAACCATGCCGCCGAGCAGGTAGGCCGCGTGCGCAGAGACCCGGGCCAGCAGCTCGGAGTCATCCATGTTGCCATCGGTGGGTACGACGTTGAAGCTGATCCCGTAGTGCTCGGAGAGCTGGTTTCCCAGCAGCGCCGACATGTTGGCGCTGGGGGAGATGCTGATCGAAACCATGCCGGTGCGCTTGGCGTGGGTGAGTAACCGGGAGACCGTGGACCGCGAGGTGCCTAGCTCCTTGGCGATCACTTCCATCTTCATATCCTGAAGGTAATACAGCTGGGCGGCGCGCAGCGCATCCTTCGCCTTGGGGGTGCTGTGCACAGATGTGCCAGTCGTTGCCCGCTTGTAGGTGCCCCGGGACGAGGATTTCATCATGATTCAGACCACTTCTGCACGTTTGTGCATTTTGTTTGACCGCTTTGCCGTTCAGTAACAAGACTAGCTTCAGACTCATTCAATATTTACATAAGGGGCACAAATCGTGATTCGGGAACAGCTAGCCAAACTGCGCGAACGTCCGCAGGCGCAGGTTCTGGTTGTTGGCGGTGGCATCAACGGCGTAGCGACCTTCCGCTACCTGGCCATGCAGGGGATTGATGTAGCCCTGATCGAGCGCGGCGATTACTGCCAGGGCGCTTCGGGTGCCAGCTCGCACATGATCCATGGCGGAATCCGCTATCTGGAGAACGGCGAGTTCCGCCTGGTTCACGAGTCGGTGCAGGAGCGCAACTCGCTGCTGGAGATCGCTCCGCACTACGTGAAGCCGCTGCAGACCACCATTCCCATCTTCTCCACCTTCTCCGGCATCCTCAGCGCACCGATGCGCTTCCTGTCCCACAAGTCGGGCAAGCCAACCGAACGCGGGGCGGCGCTGATCAAGGCCGGGTTGATCATGTACGACGTGTTCGCAGGGATCGGCGGACGCAACACCCCTTGGCATAACTTCAAGGCCGGCAAGGCTGCCCGCCAGGATCTGCCAGCACTGCGCGATGACGTCAAGTACACCGCCACCTATTTCGACGCCTCGGTGCACAACCCCGAGCGGCTGACCCTGGATGTGCTGCGTGAAGGCCTGAACGCCAACGACGAGGCCCGCGCCAGCAACTACGTTGAGCTGGCCGGCGTCGACGGCGGCACCGCGAAGCTGCGCGATATGCTCTCCGGCGAAGAATTCGACTTCGACGCCGATGTCATCATCAACGCCACCGGCGCGTGGGTGGATCTGACCAACAAGGACCTGGGCCGCGATACCAAGTGGACCGGCGGCACCAAGGGTTCGCACATCGTGCTGGATCACCCGGAACTGCTCGCCGCTACCGGAGGCCGCGAAATCTTCTTCGAGCATGAAGACGGCCGAATCGTGCTCATCTACCCGATGCTCGGCCGCGTGCTGGTCGGCACCACCGACCTCGAGCACGACATGAACGAGCCAGCGGTATGCACCGACGAGGAAGTCGACTACTTCTTCGAGCTGGTCCACCATGTCTTCCCGGGCATCAAGGCCACCAGGGAACAGATCGTCTACAAGTTCTCCGGCGTGCGCCCCCTGCCCAGCCATGACGACACCGCGCCAGGCTTCGTATCCCGCGATTACCAGATCAAGGAAACCCGCCTGACCGACGCGACCACCATGCTCTCGCTGATCGGCGGCAAGTGGACCACCTTCCGCGCACTGAGCGAGAACCTCGGCGGAAAGGCCCTGGAATTCCTCGGCGCCCGTGAAGTGAAGTCCACCGCCGGCGTAGCCATCGGTGGCGGAAAGAACTTCCCGGCCAACGAGGGCGAACTCGCCGCTTGGTATGCCGCGCGCGAGTCCAAGGCCGGCCGCGAACGCTTGCGCGTGCTGCTCGAACGCTACGGCACCGGAGCCGATGCCCTGCTGGAAATCATCGGCGGCAACGAAACCATGCTAGAGCACACCAACGAGCTGTCCTGCCAGGAGTTGGCCTACATGGCGAACCAAGAGCAGGTGGGCCGGTTGATCGATGTCTTCATCCGCCGCACCAACCTGGCCTTCCGCGGCCTGGTCACGAAGGATTTGGTAATCGAGGCAGCTAATTGCCTTGCAGAGCCGATGGGTTGGGACCAGTCCCAGACCCAAGCCGAGATCGACCATTCGCTCTCGGTACTCGCAGAAGCCCACGGAGTCACCCTGGTCTAACCTGCATCCAGGCCGGCGGCAAGGCGCCGCTGGCACTCGAAACCACTAAGAGGTCAACGTTGTCCACTCACGTGTTTCTCGCCGAATTAGCCGGCACTTTCATTCTCCTGCTGATGGGCGGCGGCGTCTGCGCGAACGTCGCCCTGAAAGGCACTCTCGGCAGCGCCGCGGGCTGGGTAGCCATCAGCTTCGGCTGGGGCCTGGGCGTCTATTGCGGCGTCTGGATAGCTGGGATCTCCGGAGCCCACCTGAACCCGGCAGTCACCCTGGGCCTGCTGGTCAACCCGGACGTTGCCGAGTACGCCCCCGGCGTCGCCAAGACCATGGCCAATACGCTGCTCTACTTCGCGGCGCAGTTCATTGGCGCCTTCCTGGGTGCCGTGGGCACCTGGCTGTCCTACAAGAAGCACCTGGATGATCCGCAGAACGCGGGCACGCAGCTGGGCGTCTTCGCCACCGGACCGGCCATCCGCTCCTATGGCTGGAACCTGGTCTCGGAAATCTTCGGCACCTTCGTCCTGGTGTTCGTGATCGCCGGACTGGGGCACACTCCTCACGAGCTTGGCCCGCTGGCTGTCGGCCTGCTGGTTGTTGCCATCGGCCTGTCCCTGGGTGGAGCCACCGGCTACGCCATCAACCCGTTCCGCGACCTCGGTCCACGAATTGCCCACGCCATCCTGCCGATCAAGGGCAAGGGCTCCTCCGACTGGTCCTACTCGTGGGTTCCGTTGGCTGGTCCAGCCATCGGCGGTATCCTTGGCGGACTTGCCGCCGCGCCAATGTTCTAGAAAGAGAGCAGTGAATCATGAGTGAAAAATTCGTCATCGCCATTGACCAAGGCACGACCAGCTCCCGCGCAATTGTCTTCACGCACGCCGGTGAGGTGCATTCGGTAGGCCAGAAGGAACACGAGCAGATCTTCCCGGCTGCCGGATGGGTCGAGCACGATCCAGCCGAAATCTGGAGCAACGTGCGCGAAGTGATTGGCCAGGCCCTGTCCAAGGCCAACCTGACCCGCCACGACATCGAGGTCGTCGGCATCACCAACCAGCGTGAAACCGCGGTGGTGTGGGATAAGAACACCGGCGAAGCCGTCTACAACGCGATCGTCTGGCAGGACACCCGTACCCAGGACATCGTCGACGAACTGGCAGCCGATGGCGGCCTGGAACGCTACAAGCAGACCGTTGGCCTGCCCCTGGCGACCTACTTCTCCGGCACCAAGATCAAGTGGATCCTGGACAATGTCGAAGGTGCCCGGGAGCGTGCCGAAGCAGGCGACCTGCTCTTCGGCACCACCGACAGCTGGGTGCTGTGGAACCTGACCGGCGGCGTGGACGGCGGCGTGCACGTCACCGACGTGACCAACGCATCACGTACCCTGTTCATGGACCTCAAGACCCTGGACTGGGACGAGAAGATCCTGGCTGACTTCGGCGTGCCGCGCTCGATGATGCCGCAGATCCGCTCTTCTTCGGAGGTCTACGGCTCCGTGCACACCAACCAGCTGCTGCGCGAGGTGCCCGTTGCAGGCATCCTGGGCGACCAGCAGGCGGCGACCTTCGGCCAGGCGGCCTTCACCGCAGGTACCGCGAAGAACACCTACGGCACCGGTTGCTTCCTGATCTTCAACACCGGCACAGAGATCGTGAATTCGACCAACGGCCTGCTGACCACCATGGCCTACAAGCTGGGCGAGAACGCACCGGTGTACGCCTTGGAAGGTTCCATTGCCGTGGCCGGGTCGCTGATCCAGTGGCTGCGCGACAATATCGGCATGATCGCTACCGCTCCGGAGATCGAGGAACTGGCAGCCAAGGTGGAGGACAACGGCGGCGTGTACATCGTTCCGGCCTTCTCCGGGTTGTTCGCACCATATTGGCGCTCGGATGCCCGTGGCGCGATCGTGGGCTTGACCCGCTATGCGAACAAGAACCACATCGCCCGTGCGGCCCTGGAGTCCACCGCATTCCAGACTCGCGAAGTCCTGGATGCGGTCAACGCCGACGCAGAGGTTCCGCTCACCGAACTGAAGGTCGACGGCGGCATGGTGGCCAACGAAGCCCTGATGCAGTTCCAGGCTGACATCCTCGGCGTGCCAGTGGTTCGCCCGAAGGTCACCGAGACCACCGCACTGGGTGCAGCCTACGCTGCTGGCCTGGCCGTTGGCTTCTGGAAGGACCTGGGCGAACTGGAAGACAATTGGGCCGAGGACAAGCGCTGGGAGCCAACCATGGATGAGGCTACGCGTGAGCGCAGCTTGCGCCTGTGGAAAAAGGCTGTCACCCGCACCTTCGACTGGGTCGACGAAGATACCAAGGCCTAAGCGCAACCGTGGCTTGGCCGGTTCCGAGCCGGCCGCAACCGGCAACGCCCGAATCACCCGGATGGGTGGTTCGGGCGTTGCCGGTTTAACCCGCGGGGCAGCTCAATCGCCTCAATCGCCCGATGCGGCCTCAGGGGTGTCTTCCTGGCCTGGACGCGCGGTTTCCTGCGCGGCGGGTCTGCGGCGCGCGGGGGACTCGCCGGCTTGCCGGGCGTCCCAATAGGTATTGCGGCGGGGCTTTTGCTCCGGATCGACATGTGCAGGCATGACCACGTGCGGCAGCCCATCGACATCGATGACCTCGAGCTGTCCGGCATGGCGCTTGTGGTGATCGGACGTGCACATTCCCGCCCCGGACCAGACACTGGTTTCGCCGCCTTCGGACCAGGGCTTCTGGTAGTGGTCGGTTTCGACATGATCCGGCGGCGCGGTGCAGTCGGGCACGATGCAGCCGCGATCCCGGGCCATGATCGCTTCGCGGATCCGGCCTTTGTGGTAGCGCATCTTGCGCCCCATATCCAGTACTTGGCTGTTGCCTCCAAGGACCATCGGGATGATGTTCGCCCTGGCGAGCAGCTGCCGGAGTTCTCCGGGCGGGATGTCGATGCCATTTGCGGTCATGCCGTGCGCGTCCGCCAGGTTCTGCAGATCCGCGAGCCACAGGTAGACCACGAACTTCGGGATGACGACTTTTCGCTCGCCGCCAGCAAATGGTGCGCGCAACAGCGCCATGAACGCGTTGAGCCGGCGACGATGCACATCGGGCTGCCCGGCGGGGGAGTCCTGCAGGTGCGGCTCGTCTTGCGCCCCGTCTTGCGGTTCGCCTTGGGCCTCTGCCTGCTTTGCGGTGCGGCCGCCGTCCGGGTTCTGGCCATCGTGAGCTTCTGGTTCCTCTTCGGCCCACGGCGGCATGGGCTGATCGCTGCGCAGCCACGACGGCGGCTCGGGTGCGGCTCCACTTCCGTTGCCAGCGTTCTGGCCTGCCGTGGACTCCTGGTCCGCTTGGGAGTCCTGGCCCTCTCGCGGGCCGCCGCTGGCGCTGGATCCCGAACCTGCCGGGCGCTGCTGCTGGGGATCGCGATCGGCCCGGCCGGCCTTGGTTCGTGGGTTGCCGGCCTGCGTGAGTACCGAATGAACCAGTTGCGCGTCGGTGGCATCGGTGCGCAGCGAGAAGAAATGCACGCCGTTTTTCACCGGGCCGATGAACATGCCGAGCTTGGGAGGCAGCTGCTTGCCGTGCAGTTCTTTGTAGGTCCTGATTGAGGTACTGATCTGCTTCTGCGCGGCGGCGGGGCCCAGCTCCCGCAGGGAGTGGGCCGCGGCTTGGTCCAGGCTGCGGCCATCGGTGCCATGCGCCAGCAGCGGCACGGGCACGCCGTCAAAGATGGTGTCCTGCGGTTCGAGCCGTTCAAGGCGCCGCGCGGCGGAAGCGATGGCCCGGCGGTTGGCAGCGCCCTGCCCGTAGAGTTCGGCCAGATGCTCGAAACGCGGCGCGCAGATGCCGCCATCGGGGGTGCGCCGGCCAATGAGCAGGTGCGCGTCGGCAATGCGCCGTTGGGCTTCGAAGTAGCTGATGCCCAACCATGCGGCCAGCAGCTGGGCGGTGTCCTTGTAGCAGCAGCGCCCCGGGGCAAGGTCCGGTTCCCCGGCAAAGAGCCCGTCGGTGATGGCGTCGGGGTCATCCGCAGGCAAACGCAGGGCCGCGTAGCTGTCCAGTGCCAGCGCCCGGGCGCCGGTGGCCTCGGCATGCAGTGCGCCGGCGTGTTGCTCGCAATGGACTTGCTGGGCGAACCTTTCGGTGAGCTGCAGATGCGCCAGGACCAGGCGCGGGTCGCTCGCATCGCGCACCAGCTTGCCCAGCGCGGCATACAGGGCCAGGCACAGGTAGCCAAGGCGCAGCACCATGGCACCGGACAAGGCCGGTCCGAGGTGCATCGGGGCCTGGCATGCGGTGCGCAATGCGGCGATCAGGGCTGGCGCGTTCATGGCTCCATGATCGGGCGCTGGAAGCTCCTGCCCCTGCGGGCAGCTGCGGGATGTGGATAACTGCGGTGGCGCCGCGTTTGCCGCTGTGTGCAATCTTGCGCTTCATCGATGCGCGCGTGGGCAGGGGATATGCGATAGAATCGCGATATGAATCCGAAGCGCAACCTAGCCTGAGCACGGCCCGTTGGCCGTACCCCCGAGTGGAAATTTGGGGGCTTTTGTTGTGTCTGGAACCAAGAATAAGTTTTTCCTATCGGAAATTTTCCGCAAAGCGTGTGAGAAGAGCAGCGTGACATCATCGACGAACGAACCCAGGACCTACGACTTCAAGGACATCGAGTCCAAGTGGCTTCCGGTGTGGGACGAACTACAGGTGTTCAAGCCCGCCGATGATGGCAGCCGCGAACGCCGCTATGTGCTGGACATGTTCCCCTACCCATCGGGCGATCTGCACATGGGCCACGCCGAGGCCTTCGCCATGGGCGATGTGGTCGCGCGCTACTGGCGCTTGCGCGGCTATGACGTGATGCACCCGATCGGCTGGGACTCCTTCGGCCTGCCCGCAGAGAATGCCGCGATCAAGCGCAATGCCCACCCTGCCGAGTGGACTTACAAGAACATCGATACCCAGGCCGCCAGCTTCAAGCGCTACGCGATCTCCGCCGATTGGGATCGCCGCTTGCACACCTCGGATCCGGAGTACTACCGCTGGACCCAGTGGCTGTTCAACAAGTTCTACGAGAAGGGCCTGGCCTACCGCAAGGACCACCCGGTGAACTGGTGCCCGAAGGACCAGACCGTGCTGGCCAACGAGCAGGTCGTCAATGGCGCTTGCGAGCGTTGCGGCACTGCGGTGACCAAGAAGTCGCTGAACCAGTGGTACTTCAAGATCACCGAATACGCTGACCGCCTGCTTGAGGACATGGAGCAGCTCAAGGGCCATTGGCCTGAGCGCGTGCTGCTGATGCAGAAGAACTGGATCGGCCGTTCCGAAGGGGCCGAGGTCACCTTCGGGATCGAAGCGCACGAGGACAAGCCTGCGCTGCAGATCCCGGTCTTCACCACCCGCCCGGACACCTTGTACGGTGCTACCTTCATGGTGGTCGCCGCCGACGCGCAGCTGGCTGGCGAACTGGTCACCGATGAGCACCGCGCCGCCTTGGAGGAATACCAGGAGCAGGTCAAGGCCCTGTCCGAGATCGAGCGCCAGTCCAGCGAACGCGAGAAGACCGGCGTATTCACCGGCCGCTACGCGATCAACCCGCTCTCCGGGGAGAAGCTGCCGGTCTGGGCGGCGGACTACGTGCTGGCCGACTACGGCACCGGAGCCATCATGGCCGTGCCTGCACACGACCAGCGCGACCTGGACTTCGCCAAGGCCTTTGACCTGCCAGTACGCGTGGTCGTCGAAACCGGTCTGGAAGACCCGAACGAAACCGGCACCGCCACCGCGGGCGAAGGCCAGCTGGTCAATTCGGGGCAGCTGTCCGGTTTGGAGAAGACCGAGGCGATCGCCAAGGCCATTGAGATCGTGGAAGCTGCCGGCACCGGCAAGCACACCATCAACTTCCGCCTGCGCGACTGGCTGCTGTCCCGCCAGCGCTTCTGGGGCACCCCGATCCCGATCATCCACTGCGCCGATTGCGGCGAGGTCCCGGTTCCCGACGACCAGCTGCCGGTGCGCCTGCCCGATAACCTGCGCGGCGAGCAGCTGGCCCCGAAGGGCACCTCCCCGCTGGCCGCCGCCGAGGAATGGGTCAACGTGGCCTGCCCGCAGTGCGGCGGCGCCGCCAAGCGCGACACCGACACCATGGACACCTTCGTGGATTCCTCCTGGTACTTCCTGCGCTTCGTCTCCCCGCAGTACACGCAGGGCCCTTTCGACCCGAAGGCCGTGCGCGACTGGATGCCGGTAGGCCAGTACGTCGGCGGGGTCGAGCACGCGATCCTGCACCTGCTGTACTCGCGCTTCTTCACCAAGGTCATCCACGACCTGGGCCTGATCGACGCGACCGAGCCGTTCTCCGCGCTGCTGAACCAGGGCCAGGTCCTGAACGGCGGCAAGGCGATGAGCAAGTCGCTGGGCAACGGCGTGGATCTGGGCGAGCAGCTGGACAAGTTCGGCGTCGACGCGGTACGCCTGACCATGGTCTTCGCCTCCCCGCCGGAGGACGACGTGGACTGGGCCGATGTCTCCCCATCGGGCTCGCAGAAGTTCCTGGCCCGCGCCTGGCGCATTGCCCAGGACACCACCAGCGAGGCCGGCGTGGACTACGCGGCAGGGGACAAGGCGCTGCGCCAGGTCACCCACCGCACCGTGCATGAATCCGCCGCGCTGCTGGATTCGGGCAAGTTCAACGTGGTCATCGCCAAGACCATGGAGCTGGTCAACGCGACCCGCAAGACCATCGACTCCGGTGCCGGGGCAGCGGACCCGGCAGTGCGCGAGGCCGCCACGGTGACCGCCCAGCTGCTGAGCATGTTCGCCCCGTACACCGCAGAGGACATGTGGGAAGCGCTGGGCTATGCGCCCTCCGTGGTCACCAGCGCCTGGCCTGAAGTGGACGAGTCGTTGCTGGTCGATGACACCATCACCGCGGTCGTGCAGATCAAGGGCAAGGTCCGTGCCCGCCTGGAGGTTCCGGTGGACATCACCGAGGAGCAGCTGCGCGCCCAGGCCCTGGCCCACGAGTCGGTGATCCGGATGCTCGATGGCAAGGAGCCGCTGAAGGTCATCGTGCGTGCGCCGAAGCTCGTGAACGTGGTTCCCGCCCCGTAAGCTCGGCTCATGACTGAACGCCAGAAAAGCTCGCGCGCGGGCTGGCTGCCCAAGTGGCTGGCCCCGCGCGGGCTTTCGCGTACCCGCATCGGGGTCGTCTCCGATTCGGCGTCCTGCCTGCCCGGGCATTTCGGGCCGCATCCGGACTTCATCGAAGTGCCGATCCCGATCATCGTGGACAACCATGTGCACGGCGAAGACCTGCAGGCGCTGATGATGGGCCTGGCCATGGGCAAGGCGGTGAAAACCTCGCGCCCGGCGCCAGGCGAGTTCGAACGCGCCTACCGGCAGCTGCTCGACGCCGGCTGCGAGTCGATCATCTCGATCCACATGTCCGGGGCGCTGTCGGGCACCGTGGAGGCGGCCCGCTTGGCGGCCCGCAGCTTTGACGCACCAATCACCGTGGTCGATTCGCGCACCGTGTGCCTGCCCCAGGGATTTGCCGTGGCCGATGTGCTGGCTGCCCGCGCCGCCGGCGCCCCGCTGGAGATGCTCGAGCAGATCGCCGGCACGGCCACCGCCAACACCGTGTACTTCGCGGTGCCAAGCCTTGAGCAGCTGCGCCGCGGCGGCCGGATCAGCGCGCTGTCCTCCGTGGTCGGCAGCTTGCTGAATTTCAAGCCGATCCTCGGGATTGCCGAGGGCTCGATCGTCGCCCTGGAAAAGCCCCGCTCCTTCGCGCGCGCCACTGCACGGCTGGTCGCCCTGGCCTTGCGCGACGCCCGCGACGCCAGTGGCGAGGTGCGGCTGGGGGTGATGCATTTCGGCGCCGAGGAACTGGCCGAGGAAATCGCCACCGAACTGGCACCGTTCAGCGTCATGCCGGTCGTGGTCGAGTCCCTTCCGGCGGTGCTGGCCGCGCATACCGGCCTGGGCGTGATCGCCGTGTGCGTCGCCCCCAGCTATCCACAGTCGGCGTCCATCCTGGATCGGCCGCCGGCGCCATAGCCCAGACTGTGGCCCATGGGCCGCCACGACTTCTTCAGCAAGTACGCGCCACGTCCCGGTCGCCTGAGATTCGCGATCTCGCGCGTGGCCGTGCTGGTGCTGGTCATCGTGGTGCTCGCCTGGATTGCGATCTCCATCCTGCTCGCGCCACCGCCGGTCGCCCAGGAGCTTGAAACAGTTCCGCTGGTATCCGACCCGTCCGCTTCGGCGCCGGCGGACCACCAGTCCCCGAGCCCGGCCGCACCCGAGGTCACGGTCCACGTGGTCGGCGCGGTGAAGAAGCCCGGCGTCTACCAGCTGCCCGTGGATTCGCGGATTGCCGACGCGGTGGACGCCGCCGGCGGGCTGGCCAAAGGCGCACGTGCGCAGATGGTGAACCTGGCGGCCAAACTGGTCGACGGCCAGCAGGTGGTCCTTCCGGGCGCCGAAACGGCCACGGAACTAGCCGCGGCACCGAGCGCGACGGCGGGCGGGAAGATTTCGCTCAACAGTGCCGATTCCCAGACCCTGCAGGAGCTTCCGGGGATCGGGCCGGCATTGGCAGCCCGGATCATCGACTTCCGCACCGAGAACGGCCCGTTCAGCTCCGTGGAAGAGCTGGATGCGGTACCGGGCATCGGTCCGGCGCTGCTGGGCCAGCTGAGCGAACTGGTGATCCCGTGAACACCGATTTCCGCGGCCTGTGGCTGCTGGGCGGCGCGTGGACCGCCGCCTATTTCACCCTCCCGGTCTGGTTGCTGTGGGTACTTTCCGCGCTGATGGCTGTCCTGTTGTTCCTGCTTTTGCGGCCCCGGCACGACCGCGCCTACGCGGCGCCATGGTTTACCGGTCCTATTATCCTGCTCCTGGGGGTGGTGGCCGTCAGCAGCCTGGCCTTCACCGACCCCCAGTGCCAGCTGCCGGGCGCCGGCGAGCAACAGCGCCGTGCCGTGGTCCGCTTCGAGGACCCGGCCACCGCGCAGGGCCAGGGGGCTGCCGCCGGCCGGGCGGAAATCCAGCGGTACTGGGCCAACGGCCAATGGGTGCCATGCCGGGTGCCGGTCTTCCTCACCATTGATTTCGGGGTGCCGGCCACTGCGGGCGAGTTCGAGACCATCCTCGACTTGGAAGCAGCAGCTGCCGGCGCCTTCGATTGGTGGGCGCATGCCGCCAGTGAACCGCAGGTGAGCTCCTGGGTTGAGCCTACCGCCGCGGATTACCTCAAGGAACGGTTCACCCAGGGCCTGCGCGGCCTGCCGGACAATGCCCAGGCGCTGCTGCCTGGCATGCTCTATGGCGATCGTTCCGGACAGGACGAAGCGTTGAGCGAGGCGATGAGATCCAGCGGGTTGAGCCACCTGACCGCGGTGAGCGGATCGAACATTGCCCTGATCGGGGCCATTGTGCTGGTGCTGCTCCGGCTGTTTTCGGTGCCACGGGCACCCAGCGCGATCTTGATGATTGGCGTGGTCGGGCTCTTCGCCTGGTTTGCCGGGCCGGATCCCAGTGTCCTGCGCGCCAGCCTGATGGGCAGCATTGCGGTCATCTCGGTGCTGCTGGGTCGTGGCCAAGGCTCTCTGGGAATACTGTGCCTGAGCGGAACCGCCTTGCTGGCTATCGATCGCTCGCTGGGTGCCGAACCGGCCTTCGCCCTGTCGATGCTGGCGACCCTGGGAATCATCATGCTCGCCCCGGCCCTGACCGAAATTCTTCTCCACATATTCCCGGCCTGGTTCGCGCAGCTGACGGCCATTTGCTGCGCGGCACAGTTCACCTGCCTGCCGGTGGTCATCGCGTTGAATTCGGATTTCAGCCTGTACTCGCTGCCCGCGAACCTCGTGGTCGCGCCGTTGCTGCCCTTGATTACTGCGCTCGGCATGGCCTGCCTGCTGCTGTGCACGCCGTGGCCAGCGCTGGAATCGGTGCTGATCTGGGTTCCGGGGCTGCCGGCAGAAGCCATTGGCCAGGTGGCCCATTTCGTTTCCGGGCTCCCCGGTGCCGCCCGGCCGTGGCCCGAAGGCCTACCCGGAATCGTCTTGGCAGTGATGCTCTCCCTGGTGCTTTGCACCCTGCTGGTGCTGGGCCGGGAAACCGAGAGGCTCCGGGTCAGGCAGGTGTCCCTAAGCGTGCTGGGAGCGATCCTGGTATTCGCCGTAGCGCTCGTTCTGCCTGCGACGCTGTTCTACCGGGAAGATATCGCGCCGCATTGGAGCATTGCCATGTGCGATGTGGGCCAGGGCGACGCCTTCGTCATCAATCTGGGGGATTCAGAGGGCTGGCTGATCGATACCGGACCACCGGAGAGCGGGTTGCTGCTGTGCCTGGAGCGGCTGGGCATCAGCACCTTGAGCAAGGTCTTCATCACGCATACCCACAGCGACCATTTCGGGGCCGTGGGCGAGCTGGAGAATTCGCACGTAAAGATTGGTGAACGCCTGGTCTCGACTGGGTTCGACCTTGAACTATGGCCCGGTGCACGCGCCTTGGAGCCCGGTACGCGGCAGGCTGCAGGGGAGGTGGGCTTCGAAGTCGTGGGCCCCGAGGCGCGCTTCGCGAAATACGCCGAACCCAACGATACATCGCTGGTCATCCGGTTCAGCTTTTCCACCGGGTCCGGGACCATCGATCTCTTCACGGCCGGGGACATGGAAACCGAAGCCATGGATCGCCTGCTGCGCCTGCATCCGCAAGGGCATGCAGCGATCCTGAAAGCCTCGCACCATGGGGCACGCAACGGCGGAACCGAAATCATCGAGCAGATCCGTCCGCAGATCCTGCTGGTCTCCGCCGGGAAGGATAATTCCTATGGACACCCGCACCCCGAGACCCTGGCGATGGCGCAGCAGGTCGGCGCGACGGTGATTCGCACCGACCAATCGGGTACCGTACTGCTCACATTTACCAGCCAGGGCGTTCTGGGTACCTCCCTGGGTACGCCGGTTCGGTAGGATCGTTATATCGACCGATGCACTAAGGAGTTCGATGGCACGCGCCCAAGCAAATCCGGGTATCTCATGGCGGGAACTGCGCCCGCAACCACTGATCCTGTTGACCGGTTCAGAGGATTACCTCGCTTCGCGCGCCTTCGAATTGCTGCGTTCCCAGGCATCCCAGCGGGACGATATCCAGCACACGCGTCTTGACGCGGCAAAGTACGAGCCTGGAGAGCTGCTCATGGCCACCAGCTCTTCGCTGTTTTCCAGCGCCAATCTGGTCGAGGTCCATGAACTGGCCCACATGAACGAGTACTTCCTCAAGGACGCCCTGGCCTACCTGAAAGACCAGGCTCCCGAGAATGTGCTCATCATGCATTACTCGGGTGGTACGCGCGGCAAGAAGCTGATTGACGCGATCAAAGCTGCCGGTGCCCTGATCGTCAATTGCCAACCGGTGAAAAAGGACTCCGAGAAGATCGACTTCGTCCAATCCGAATTCAAAGCCGCCAAGCGCCGGATTACCAATGACGCGGTCAAAGCCCTCGTAGCGGCGGTAGGCAACTCGCTGGCAGAGCTTGGATCGAGCTGCTCCCAGCTGATTGCCGACACCACGGGAACCATTGACCAGGATACGGTCGACAGGTACTACGGCGGCCGGGTTGAAGCAACTGCGTTCAAGGTGGCCGATGCCGCAATTTCCGGCAACGCCCAGATGGCGCTTCGCACTTTGCGCCATGCGCTGGGTACTGGAACCGACCCGATTCCCATTGTGGCCACCTTGGCGATGAAGGTCCGCCAGATCGCCAAGGTCGCCGGCGTGAATGAACCCGCAGCTTCATTGGCATCCGAGTTGGGGATGGCGCCGTGGCAAGTTCAGCAGGCGCAGCAGCAGGCTCGCGGCTGGAAACGCAGCGATCTTGCCCTGTGCGTCGAAGAAATAGCGAATACCGACCGCATGGTCAAGGGCGGCAGCCGTTCACCGGGCTACGCGCTGGAACACGCCATCATGTTCATTGCAGGCAAGTCTCCGGGACGCTAGCCGCTGAGGTTCCAGATGGGGGCGGGCACGATGCACTCGTGCGCGCTCCCACTGCTCTTTAATTAAGGCTAGCCATCGGCGCGTGTCTGCCGGGAAGCTTCGATGAGCAGTTCCGGGCAAAACAAAACCCCCGCACTCGATGAGTGCGGGGGAGTTGATGAAGTCTAAGCTCGGCTTAGAGGGCGTTAACCTTCTTGGCGATAGCCGACTTGCGGTTAGCAGCGTTGTTCTTGTGCAGAACACCCTTGCTTACAGCCTTGTCGATCTTCTTGCCAGCCAGGCGCAGTGCCTCGGTTGCCTTTTCCTTGTCACCGGAGACTACTGCCTCGTTGACGTTACGGATCACGGTCTTGACCTCGGAACGGACAGCTACGTTACGCAGACGTGCCTTCTCGTTGGTCAGGATACGCTTCTTCTGGGACTTGATGTTAGCCACTTTAATAAACTCTCTCGTTTATCGTTTTATACGGTCGGTAGAGGGTTCATCCTTCAGGCCATCGACTGAGCGGTGTGGGGCACCTATGGCGACCCGAAGGGGGCGTGTTGCCCAACCTGCGCAACACACAAAGATTAACTTTATCAGATAGGGAGCCTGACAACGAGTGCTTATGCGCGTTCGTTTAGGGCGTTCACCACATTTGAGAAGCGTTCGCGATCCAGGATGGCGCCTTCGCGGCGGACGGCTTGCTCGCCGACTCGGATAATGCGATCGAGCTTGACCTCGCTCGGACGCCGCTCGCGGTCCCAGTCCCCGGTACCGATGTCCATGTAGTTGCGGTCGCGGTGATCCGAGTTGTTCTTCTCCTTGCTGGTGAGCATCAACCCCAGCAGCCAGCCACTATCACGGCCGACGATCAGCACCGGGCGATCCTTGCCCTGCGAATAATCCTCTTCATAGGGAACCCAAGTCCAGACAATTTCTCCCGGATCGGCGTTGCCGTCCTTCGCCGGATTGTACTCGTAGTGAATCTTGCCACGGTAATCACCCGGGTAGCCGGCACCCGCTGGAGAATCCTGCATGGAGTTGGCACGAGAGCGGCTTCCGGCAGTGCTCGGGGACCCGCTGGCCCCGCGGTTGCTGGCCGGGCGCTTGCTTGCCGAATTTGCGCGGACCTTGCTGATTTCCTTCAGCGCGCGCATGACGATGCTAAATATCTTCTCTGGATTCAGTGCCATGGACGACAAACTATCAGTTTCAGGCTGTCGAAATATGAGAAGACGCGGAAATCATGACAGAATGGAAGCTAATCCAACTATGTCTTTTAGTCAGCTAGTGAGGTCTGTTTAGGTGTCTCCATTGGCCCGCACCGCTCCGGTGCCTGCCGCGACCGATCCGTCGCTCATCCGTAACTTCTGCATCATTGCCCATATCGACCACGGTAAGTCGACCCTGGCCGACCGGATGTTGCAACTGACCGGCGTTGTCGCTGCCCGCGACATGAAGGCACAGTACCTCGACCGCATGGACATCGAGCGCGAACGCGGCATCACCATCAAGTCCCAGGCTGTGCGCATGCCGTGGGGAGCCGAAGATGGCACCCCCTATGCACTGAACATGATCGATACCCCCGGGCACGTCGACTTCACCTACGAAGTCTCGCGTTCGCTGGCCGCCTGCGAAGGCGCGATCCTGCTAGTTGACGCCGCCCAGGGCATCGAGGCGCAGACCCTGGCCAACCTCTATTTGGCTATCGAGGGCGATCTGACGATCATCCCTGTGCTCAATAAGATCGACCTGCCCAACGCGCAGCCGGAAAAGTACGCTGCCGAGCTGGCCAACCTGATCGGTTGCGAGCCAGAAGACGTGCTGAAGGTTTCGGGCAAGACCGGTGAAGGTGTTGAAGCACTGCTCGATGAGGTCATCAAGCAGCTCCCGCCGCCTGTCGGCGATGCCAAGGCTCCGGCTCGCGCAATGATCTTCGACTCCGTATACGACACCTACCGTGGCGTGGTGACCTACGTTCGAGTTGTCGATGGCAATCTGTCTCCTCGCGAGAAGATCCAGATGATGTCCACCGGCACCACCCACGAACTGCTGGAAATCGGCGTATCCTCGCCGAACCCCGAGCCCACCAAGGGCCTGGGCGTTGGCGAAGTGGGCTACCTGATCACCGGTGTCAAGGACGTGCGCCAGTCCAAGGTCGGCGATACCGTCACCAACTTCCACAAGCCGGCCACCGAGTCCCTGGGCGGGTACGAAGAGGCCAAGCCAATGGTCTTCTCCGGCCTGTACCCGATGGACGGCACCGACTACCCGGTACTGCGTGATGCGCTGGATAAGCTGCAGCTCAACGATGCTGCGCTGACCTACGAACCGGAAACCTCCGTGGCCCTGGGCTTCGGCTTCCGCGTGGGCTTCCTGGGCCTGCTGCACCTGGAAATCACCCGCCAGCGACTGGAATCCGAATTCAATCTGGACCTGATTTCCACGGCGCCGAACGTGGTGTACGAGGTCATGGGCGAAGACAAGCAGATGATTACGGTGACCAACCCCTCGGAATTCCCGGATGGCAAGATCCTGGAAGTCCACGAGCCAATGGTTGCCGCCACCATCCTGGCGCCAAGCGAATTCATCGGCTCGGTCATGGAACTGTGCCAGACCCGCCGCGGCACCATGCGCGGCATGGACTACCTCTCCGAGGACCGTGTCGAAATGCGCTACCACCTTCCGCTGGCTGAGATCGTGTTCGACTTCTTCGACCACCTCAAGTCCAAGACCCGCGGCTATGCTTCGCTGGACTGGAAGGCCGACGGCGAGCAGGTGGCAGATCTGGTCAAGGTCGACATCCTGCTCCAGGGCGAGCAGGTGGATGCCTTCAGCGCCATTACGCACCGCGACAAGGCCTACAACTACGGGACCATGATGACCTCGAAGCTGCGTGAGCTGATTCCTCGCCAGCAGTTCGAAGTTCCAATCCAGGCCGCGATCGGTTCGCGCATCATTGCCCGTGAGAACATCCGCGCAATCCGCAAGGACGTTCTTGCCAAGTGCTACGGCGGCGATATCAGCCGCAAGCGCAAGCTGCTGGAAAAGCAGAAGGAAGGCAAGAAGCGCATGAAGATGGTCGGCCGCGTGGAGGTTCCGCAGGAAGCCTTCATTGCCGCACTGTCCACCGACGAGCCGAAAAAGAAGTAAATGCCTTCAGTACTGCCTGACGGCGATCCGGCTCCGGCCGATGGTCTGCTCCCTGCCTCATGCGCGCATGAGGCACAGGGGCGGACCATGTCCTTTTATGTGCATATTCCGTTCTGCACCGTCCGTTGCGGCTACTGCGATTTCAACACGTACACCGCCACGGAGCTGGGCTCCGGTTCCAGCCAAGCAACCTACGCTGCCACCGTCAGCAAGGAAATCAGCTTCGCCCGCGAGGTGATGGACCGTTCGGGCCAACCGCACCGCGAAATTGAAACTGTCTTCTTCGGCGGCGGAACTCCCACGCTGCTGCCCGCCGGAGACCTGGTCTCGGTGCTCGGCCGGATCCGCGACGACTTCGGCCTGAAGCCGGGCGCGGAAATCACCACGGAGGCCAACCCGGATTCGGTGACCCGCGAAAGCCTGCAGGAGCTGGCCGACGGCGGGTTCACCCGCGTGTCTTTCGGCATGCAGTCCGCGGTGCCCCACGTGCTCAAGGTGCTTGAGCGCACCCATGATCCGAAGCGCGTTCCGCAAGCCGTTGCGTGGGCGCGCGAGGCCGGCCTGGATGTCAGTGTCGATCTGATTTATGGCACTCCGGGGGAGAGCCTGGCAGACTGGCGCACCAGCATCGAAGCCGCGTTGAGCTACGAACCTGATCACATTTCGGCGTATGCGCTGATCATCGAGGAAGGCACCAAGCTGGCGGCCCAGATTCGCCGTGGCGAGGTACCGAACATCGATGATGACGACCATGCCGAAAAGTACCAGTTGGCCGACGACATGTTTGCCGCGGCCGGTTTCTCCTGGTACGAGGTCAGCAACTGGGCGAAGACCCCGGCGAATGCCTGCCAGCACAACATCGCTTACTGGCAGGGCGGCGACTGGTGGGGCGCAGGCCCCGGCGCGCATTCCCATGTTGGCGGGCTGCGCTGGTGGAATGTGAAGCATCCAGCCGCGTATCAGCAACGGATCGATGCTGGAATCTCCCCGGGCCACGGCCGCGAATACCCGGATGCCGAGGCCGTGCAGCTTGAGCGCACGATGCTGTTGACCCGGCTGGGTTCGGGCATGACGATTAGCGAGCTCGATGAAACCGGACGCAAGAAAGTCGCCGGCTTGATCGCCGACGAGCTGATTGATGCCAAGGCCGCGTTCGCCGGCACATTGGTGTTAACGCAGCGAGGCCGGCTCCTGGCCGACCTCGTGGTGCGTGAACTGCTCGATTTCTAAGACTGGGAAATCACTGCTACTTCATCAGCCGCAGATTGAATTGGTAGCGGTAAGGGCGTCCCTTGTTGGCCTGGATGGCAGCAAGGGCGCCCGAGACCGTCATGAAGACCCAGAGGGCCACGGCGAGTACTGCGAAAAGCCAGCCGATCACCGGCAAGACCATGAGCACATTGAATACGATGGCGAGAATGGTCAGCGGGAACGTGAAATTGAACGCTTCCTTCGATTCCTGTGCAGTGAACGGGCCACGGTCCCGGAATACGGCAAAGACGATTGCCGAAGGAACGCAACCCAAGATGGCACCGAAGTGGGCCATCATTGCCCACTGGCGATCTTCTGAAGGAGTCAGCGGCAGCGCAGAGGTCCTGGAACCTTCGAAGCGGGAATTCTCCGATGGCTTCGTCTGGCGTGATGTCACTATTTTTCCTTGTCTTGCTAAGTGTGGTTCCTCTTATCATAGCGACCGCGGCTGGGCGCACGGGGAGATTCGCAGACTAATCTCCAACTATTAGTCAATCGTTAGGAAACCGTAATCTTCGGTCGTGAGAAAATCGATCAATTCTTCAATCCGGCCCAAGAGCTGTGGTTCAAGCTGCCCGTAATGCTGCACCGTGGACAAGAGCCGCTGCCATCCGATGCCGATGTCTTCCGCGGTGGAGTGCGGCCAGCCAAAGGCCCGGAGCACACCGGTTTTCCAATCGGTGCCCTTGGTGATCACCGGCCAAGCCTTGATGCCCAGTGTCGCAGGCTTGATCGCCTGCCATACATCCACGTACGGGTGGCCGAGGATCAGCACGTTTTGCGCTGCACCGGGGACCTTCATCGCCTCGGCAACGATGCGCGATTCCTTGCTTCCGGCAACCAGGTGGTCAACCAGGATTCCCAGGCGGCGCTGCGCGGAGGGGGCGAAGTCGCGGATAGCCCCGGCAAGATCGTCCACGCCATGCAGCGGTTCAACGACGATGCCTTCAACACGCAGGTCGTGGCCCCAAACTTTTTCAACCAGCTCAGCGTCGTGCTTGCCTTCTACCCAGATGCGGCTCGCCCTGGCTTCCCGGGCCTTCAGTCCGGCAACGGCACGCGAACCCGAAGCCGAGACCAGCTTCTGGGGCGGTGCGGCCTTGGCAACGGGATCAATGATCTCCACCGCTTCGCCTTCGAGGAAGAACCCGAAGCCCGCCTGGAAGGAGCGGGTCTTGCCGTGGCGGTCCTCGAGCACGATCACGCGCATGCCACCGGATTTCTCGGTACGGATGACTTCTCCTACCCATCCTGAGGTGGCATCTTCCAGAATCATGCCACGTTCAACAGGGACCTGGCGGAGTTTTTTCGGTGCCGGTGCACTCAGATCCCGTGGTCCCCAGGAGTAATTAGTCACGTACTGCCTTTCGCTGTGATCGAATACGCTCGAAATCCAATGCTAGCAACTGCTGAACGTATTAGACTTGGCACTTGACAGGTTAGAGTGCCAAAGCCGGGCACAGGAAATCCAAGGAGGTGCTGTTGTGACAGAGACGCGACGCCTAGACGTTCTGCGTGCCATCGTGGAGGACTACGTCCAATCCCGTGAGCCAGTGGGTTCCAAAGCGCTCCTGGACCGGCACAACCTCGGTGTCAGCGCCGCGACGATCCGCAATGACATGGCCTTGCTGGAAGAAGAGGGGCTCATTGTCGCTCCGCATACTTCCTCCGGACGCATCCCCACCGAAAAGGGATACCGCCGCTTCGTCGATGAGATCGGCGAGCTCAAGCCGCTGTCGCGGGCTGAACGCGACGCCATCAACAAGATCCTGGACAGCTCCACGGACCTGGACGAGATGCTCAAGAGCACCGTTCGCCTCCTGGCGCGGTTGACCAACCAGGTAGCAATGATCCAGGTGCCGCACTACGACACCGCTTCGTTGAAGAACCTCGATCTGGTCGGACTGGGCTCGGCCCAGGTGCTGATGGTGATGATCGCTTCCAATGGCACGGTGGATCAGCGCATGATGCCGGTCCAGCGTTCCTACAGCGATGATGAGCTGGACGACCTGAAGCTGTGGCTGCTCAACAATTTCGGGGGAGTGAAGCTTGCCGAACTTGCCGGACGGCTCACCCGCATCGAGCGCAGTTCGACGCAGCAGGCCGACCCCCTGGTGGACCAGGTGATCGGTGCGCTGGAAGAAATGGCCCAGGCGGCCAACGCGCAGCGCATCATCATGGCAGGCACCGCGAACCTCGCCCGCGTGGAAGGGGACTTCCCGCTGAGCATAACCCCGGTGCTCGAGGCGCTCGAGGAGCAGGTAGTGCTGCTCAAGCTCTTCTCCGAGCTGGAAGCCGATTCGCGCGGCGTGGCCGTGGCCATCGGCACCGAGCACCACTACGGGCAGCTGTCGGAAGCCGCCGTGGTCGCCACCACTTACGGCACCGATCTGCGCAACAAGCTCGGGGTCCTGGGCCCCACCCGGATGAACTATCCAACCTCCATGGCCTCGGTTCGTGCGGTGGCACGGTACCTGTCGAAGATTTTGGCTAACTAGCCTCGCTGGGCACCGCCCGGCACTACCGAATTTCAAGATTCTCAGGAAAGGACACGGCGAATAACGTGAGCTCGCATTACGAGACCCTAGGCGTCGCCAAGGACGCGACCCCGCAGGAAATCAAGAGTGCCTACCGCAAGTTGGCGCGTAAGCTGCACCCGGATGTAAACCCTAGCGATGACGCTGCAGAACAGTTCAAGCTGGTCACCCGAGCCTACGAAGTCCTTTCCGACCAGACCAAGCGCTCCAACTACGACGCCACCGGCGATGAGAACGGCAACGGCCACCCGGGCTTCGGCGGTGGCGGCCAGGGCTTTGGCGGCTTCGGCGACATCTTCGAGCAGTTCTTCGGTGGCGGCCAGGCCCAGGGCCCGGCATCACGCACCCAGCCAGGGCGCGACGCGCTGATCACCATCACCATCGACCTGGAAGACGCGGTCAAGGGCACGGTCTACCCGCTGGAGATGGAAACAGCTGTCACCTGCAAAACGTGCAACGGTTCGTGCACGCGCGAAGGCACCAGCCCGGTCACCTGCGATATCTGCCATGGCGCAGGCCAGGTCCAGCGTCCAGTGCGTTCATTCCTGGGCCAGATGATGACCGTGGAAACCTGTGCGGCCTGCCGCGGTTTCGGCACCACCATCCCGGACCCCTGCCTGGAGTGCAACGGCGAAGGCCGGGTGCGCGAGCATGTGTCCAAGTCGCTGAACGTTCCTGCAGGTGTCGACTCCGGCACCCGCATCCAGCTGCGCGGACAGGGCGAAGCCGGCCCGGGCGGCGGGCCTAACGGCAACCTGTTCGTCGAGATCGACGTGCGCCGCCATAAGGTCTTCGAGCGCGCCGGCACCGACCTGCACGCCAAGATGAGCCTGCCAATGACCGCCGCCGCACTGGGTTGCGAGCTGAAGCTGGAAACCTTCGACGGCGGCCAGTCCATCAATGTGGAGCCAGGCGCCCAGGATGGCGACACCGTCACCCTGCCGGGCCTCGGTGTGCCGCGCCTGCGCGGAGGCAAGCGCGGGGACATCATCGTGCACCTGCAGGTGGAGACCCCGACCAAGCTCGACGCTGCCCAGCGCGATCTGCTCGAGCAGCTGGCCAAGCTGCGTGGCGAAGAACTCTCCGCCGGCCGTGTGGAGCACAGCGGCGGCATGTTCTCCCGCCTGCGCGACAAGCTGAACCAGCGCTAGGCATGAGCAACCACAGCTTCGTCATCGACGCCCAGCAGGGCCGGGACGCAACGGTCGGGGACATTCTTGAACTGGATGGCTCCGAAGCGCACCACGCGGTCGCCGTTAAACGGGTCTCCGCGGGCGAGCACCTGGACCTGCTGGATGGCAAGGGGCTGCGCCTGACTGTGGAGGTCATCGGCACCGCCAAGGACCTGCTGAGCGTGAAGGTCCTGCGCCGTGCCGAGGAAGCGGTCAGCGATCACCCGGTCACCCTGGTCCAGGCGCTGTCCAAGGGGGATCGCGACCTGCAAGCTGTCGAGTCCGGCGTGGAACTGGGCGTGCTGTCGGTACGCCCCTGGCAGGCCGACCGCTCGATCGTGCGCTGGAACGCGGCCAAGGTCGACAAGGCCATGGCCAAGTGGCGCGCCCAGGTGCGCTCGGCGCAGAAGCAGTCGCGCCGCGCCTATGAGCCGGAGGTGCTGGACCCGCTGGGTTCCAAGGAACTGGCCAAGGCCATCGCGGCCGATACCGCAAATGGCGCACTGGTTCTGGTTCTGCACGAGCAGGCCGCGGAATCGGTGGCCCGGCATGTGCAGTCGTGGCTCGCCGATGCGCGGGCCGGCCAGGAGATCATCATGATCGTCGGGCCAGAAGGAGGCATCTCCGAAACGGAGCTGCAGTCCTTCGTCGATGCCGGCGCCCAACCAGCCCTGCTGGGCCAGCATGTGCTGCGTGCCTCGACCGCGGGCCCCGCGGCCCTGGTCTTGATCCGCCATTTGATCGGCGAAATCTAGGTTCCAGAATTCCGGTTAGCAGGTGAATTGCTCCACAGATCCCGGCAGGCACATGCCTGCCGGGATCTGCGGAGCAATTTCGTCTCCGGCCGGCGCAACGGGTTCGAGCCGAGAAAAGGCCTCGGGACGGGGAACGCGAAGTCGCTGCGGGTCAGATACGCGAATGCGGCAGCCGATCGGATCACGACGCTGTCCAAGGCAACGGCACTGGAAATCCTGCCAGCAGGCCAAGAATGCTCAGCCGCCACCAGTTCAGGAGCTGGCCCGGACAACGGGCGCCCAGGTTCATGTCCAGGGCTTCCGGCGGGGGCTGCAGCGCTGGATGCTGCGTTACTCGACGCGGAAGTCGCTGGTGACCTTGCCGACCAGATGGTCCGATCCGGTCTCAACGCCCCAGAAAGTCAGCCGGTATGAGCCGGCACGCAGATCGGTGGTCAGGGTGAATGAACCGTCGGCATTGATCTGCCCGGGGTTGACCTGCTTCTGAGCGGTCATCACCGTGAGCTTGCCGTCGGCGTCCTTGCGCTGCAAGGAGTAGAAGGTGCCGATGTCGAACTGGGTGGTTCGGCCGTTAATCTTGATCGAGCCATCCGCCAAGGTCTTGTTGAACTGCGGATCGATGATCCAGATCGGTGCAATGAACGCCGCATCGCGCTCGTAGACATCCTTGAGCCGGAAACCGTCGAAGACTGTGGCATTTGCCTGGCCATCAACCAGGATGCGGACCGTTGCGGGAAGCTCGCCCACGACCAGTCCAGCGCTGGCGGCAGCTGCCGTAGCGGTGAAGACCAATTGCTGGATGGCGCGCTCCGACAGGCCCTGGTCGAGATTGGCGCTGAAGACCTTGGCCGGCAGATCCAAGGTGATGACATTCGCATTATTGATTGAAACCCCGATTTCATCGGTGGGCTTCAAATGGGTATAGCGTTTCGGCTTCATCGGGTCGGCTGAGAGCAGCGTCCAGATCGCATCGCCGATGGGTTCCTGATGGCGGGTGTCCTCGATGTACTCGCGGTACAGGAACACGCCGGTATCGGTGTTTTCCAGCCAGTAGATGGGCAGGCTAGCCGCGATGCCGACATCCTCGCCAGCGTCGGTGGCGTTCGGCAGGTTCAGCGATTCAGCCACGGCGGTCGATGGCATCTCATAGGAGCTCTCGCGATTCGTCAGACCGCATCCTGCGGCGACGACGAGAGCGGCAGTGATTCCCAAAACGCCGAATCGGCGTGGAATCTTCCGCAAGATCCTTGATTGCACTGCGTACCAATCCGTGGTGATTTTAGCTGTTGCGGCTCCTGGCCGTATTGGAACCGCTCTCAAGCTTGCCATATCAGAAGCGGCTAACTGCAGAAAAATGGCCCAACCTACTAATCCGTAACCAAATCTATATGTTCGCCACTTGCCCCGATTAGCATCATTCAAGACTACTTTCAGGTTCTACTGCTTACGCTGAGACCTGAATTTTCTCCGGATTGGCCTGCGACTCGATAGAATGGCAAGCAGGACAAATCACGATCACCACCAAGCTCGCAAAGGGGCGCCGCGCACTGCATGCAGGTTGAACAGAATAAGGCGACAGCGGAGAACGGATCCGCATCGCTCACCATCAGTTTCGATACAGCTGAGCTCATGATTGCCACCCTCGGTCCCAATGACGAGCTCTTGCGTATTCTCTCCGGCGCCTACCCGCAGGTGAGCTTCCGCCCCAACGGCCAATCCCTGGCTCTGGTAGGTGAACCGCAGCAAGTTCGCAAGGCCCAGCGCGTCACCGAAGAAGCCCGTTCGCTGGCTACTCGCGGCTCGCGCATGAGCGCCGAAACGATCGAGCAGATCATCAAGATGCTCAGCACCGGCAATCCGGATGCACCCACCGACGTCCTGGGCCTGAAGATCCTCTCGGGGCGCGGACGTTCCATCCGCCCCAAGACCGTGAACCAGAAGAGCTATGTCGACGCCATAGAGGATTCGACAATTACTTTCGGCATTGGCCCAGCCGGTACCGGCAAGACCTTCCTGGCCATGGCCATGGCCGTCGCCGCCTTGCAGGACAAGCAGGTCAACCGCATCATCCTGACCCGGCCTGCCGTTGAGGCAGGGGAGAAGCTGGGCTTCCTGCCGGGCTCGTTGACCGAGAAGATCGACCCGTACCTGCGCCCGCTCTACGATGCCTTGCACGACATGATCAATCCGGAAACCATTCCGCAATTGCTCGAAGCCGGAACCATTGAGGTCGCTCCGCTGGCCTATATGCGTGGACGCACCCTCAATGACGCCTTCGTGATCCTGGACGAAGCGCAGAACACCACCAGTGAACAGATGAAGATGTTCCTGACCCGCCTGGGATTCGGTTCCAAGATGGTAGTGACGGGGGATGTCACCCAGGTGGATCTGCCCAACAATGCGACCTCCGGGTTGCGCATGGCCAGCGATGTCCTTGAAGGCATCGACGACATCAGCATCTGCCGACTCGACTCTTCGGATGTGGTTCGCCACCGCCTGATTGCCGACATCGTTACTGCTTACGACCGTTGGGATGACACCCGACGCAAAGACCACAACCGGGGACGCCGCAGCAAATGAGCATTGAAGTAAATAACGAAACCGAATACGACGTCGATCTCAAGGATGTCAACGCCTTGGCAGAATCGGTGATGCGGGCAATGTTCCTGCACCCGGAAACCGAAGTATCGATCGTTTTCATCGACGAGGATGCCATGAGCGCCCTGCACGTCGAGTGGATGGACCTCGAAGGCCCCACCGATGTGATGAGCTTCCCGATGGATGAGCTGCGCCCCGGAACTGCCGGTGCGCCGGGGGAGAGCGGCATCCTTGGCGACATCGTCATCTGCCCTGCCGTCGCCGAAGCGCAGGCCAAGGCCGGGGGCCACAGCACCCACGATGAAATCCTGTTGCTGACCACCCACGGGCTGCTGCACCTCATGGGTTTCGACCACATGGAGCCAGCAGAAAAGGAAGAGATGTTTGCGCTGCAGCGCCAGCTGCTAGAGAGCTACACCGGCCGCCCCGCGCCAAAGGAAACGGTGGAATAACCCCGTGGAAATAATTTTGCTGATTCTCGCCCTTGTTTTCATGGCCTTCTCGGCCGTGCTGACTGCCGCAGACTCAGCCTTCTACGCATTATCCCGGCACGCTGCTGAACGCCTGCGCGCCGAGTCCAATTCCAAATCGCTGTCCGCAATTCTGGATGAAACAGAAACCCACGCCCAGGCAGTGAAGTTCTGGCGGATCTGGTTCGAGACCGCTTCCGCTGTCGCTGTAGCCCTGCTCGTTTCGCAGTGGATCGAGAATGTGTGGCTGATCGGCATGATCTCCACTATTGCGATGGCCGCCTTGGGATTCGTCCTGGTCAGCGTGTCGCCACGTCGCTACGGGCGTTCCAACGCCCAGAACGTCGTGCAGTCCACCGCCACCCTGGTCCGCTTCCTGCGCCTGGTGCTCGGACCCATCACCACGTGGTTGGCATCCATCGCCAAGGCGCTGAGCCCCGGCGGCGTGGATGGCGACGGCTACCTGGGCAAGGAACGACTGCGTGATCTGGTGGATCGCGCCTCCGAAGGCGAGGACCTGGATGAGGAATCGGCCGAACTGATCTCCTCGGTGATCGACTTGGAGGAGACCAGCGTTCGTTCGGTGATGGTGCCGCGCACCGACATGGTGGTGCTGGATGCGGATCATTCCTTCCACAGCGCCATGGACCTGTTCATCGCCTCGGGCTTCTCCCGCATCCCGCTGATCGGCGAGGACACCGATGATATCCAGGGCATCATCTACCTCAAGGACCTGATCCGCGAGATCCACGGTCTGCAGCAGGCCCGGACCCTGGCCGAATTGGCGCGAAAGGTCCGCTTTGTTCCCGAATCGAAGTCGGCAGCAGAGCTGATGCAGGAACTGCAGCAGGAATCCATCCACCTGGCCATCGTCATCGACGAGTACGGCGGCACCGCGGGCCTGGTGACCCTGGAAGACCTGCTTGAGGAAATCGTTGGCGAAATCGATGACGAGTATGATCGTTCGAGGGCCGAATTGATCCAGAACCCTGACGGGTCGATTTTCGCCGTGGCGGCGGCATCCATTGACGATATTGCCGACCACTTCGACATGCACATCGAGGAAGAGGACGTCGACACCGTCGGCGGCCTGCTCTCCAAGGCCTTGGAATCGGTGCCGGTACTCGGTTCCACCGCTGAAGTGCACGGCCTGCGCCTGACCGTGGTAGCCCTCGCGGGCCGCCGCAACCGTATCGGCAAAATCCATGTAGAGCGTCTGGAAACAGATGCATCCGACCATATTGAGAACGACGAGGATTCCTCACATGAGTGAAAATCACAACCTGCTTGCATCCAGCGGATGGCCTGAGGGCTTCCGCTCCGGCTTCACCTCTTTCGTAGGCCGCCCGAATGCCGGCAAGTCGACCCTGACCAATGCGCTGGTGGGCCAGAAGGTGGCCATCACCTCGGCCAAGCCGCAGACTACCCGCCACACTATCCGCGGTATCGTGCACCGCGAGGATGCGCAGTTGATCCTGGTCGATACCCCGGGCCTGCACCGTCCGCGCACCTTGCTCGGCCAGCGCCTGAATGACCTGGTCGCCGACACCCTCTCCGAGGTGGACGCGATCGGCTTCTGCATCCCGGCCAATGAGAAGATCGGCCCGGGCGACCGCTACATCGCCACGCAGCTGGCTCAGCTGCAGCGCAAGCCGATCATCGCCCTGGTCACCAAGGCTGACCTGGTGGACCGCGAACAGCTCGCGCAGCAGCTGGTTGCGGTGGCCGAAATGGGTACCCAGAACTTCGGCGAGAACGGCTTCGCCGCAATCGTTCCGGTCTCGGCTGTCAAGGAATTCCAGGTCGAAGAGGTGGCCAACGTGCTGGCAGAGCACCTGCCAGTGGGCCCGCCGCTGTACCCGGACGGCGAGCTGACCGACGAGCCGGAAGCCAAGATGGTTTCCGAGCTGATCCGCGAAGCCGCCCTTGAAGGCGTGCGCGACGAACTGCCGCACTCGCTGGCCGTCGTCGTCGAAGAGATGGTTCCCCGCGAAGGACGCAGCGAAAGCAATCCGCTGATCGACATCCACGTCTCGCTCTTCGTTGAGCGCTCCAGCCAGAAGGCCATCATCATTGGCCGTGGCGGTTCGCGCCTGCGAGAGGTCGGCACCAATGCCCGCCAGGGCATCGAGAAGCTGCTGGGCACCAAGGTCTACCTGGACCTGCATGTGAAGGTTGCCAAGGATTGGCAGCGCGACCCGAAGCAGCTTGGACGTCTCGGCTTCTAGGCTGCGCACTCCAGCGCTGGAAAATGCGCTGCTCGTCCCTCAAAACCAGACCGGTTTTGGGGGACGAGCTGGTTAACCGGCTGCTTGGCCCGCACTCTGGATCTCCCGGGCCAGCCTTTCCGCGGGAGAAACGCCAGTACGCAGCCCATGGATTCCAGCGCCGATGCTGATCGTCTCCATCCATGGACCTCCCTGGCGCTTAGCTCCATGAGCCCCATTGTTCGCCTGTTTGGGCATCCTGTCCGCCGCCTTGCGCAAGGCGGACGTCCACTATGTGACACGCAAGTGACATAAGTTTCACTTGCCTCCAAAGCGCGGTGCTATGCTCATTTCGTGCATTTCGAGCTTCTACTACTACTTAGCCGCTGCGAGGATCCAAAGGACCGCTAGTGGTCTACAGGCCGACCCCTCGTCGCGGAGTAGCTCTTGTCTGGCCCCACAAACTAAGCACTAATTTTGTCTAGGGGACCCACAGAAATGCAGAACATGCAGAAATCTTCGAACATGCCAATCCACAAGTATGTTCCATTCCAGGACCAGATCGAGGTCAATCTGCCCGATCGCACCTGGCCCGACAAGTACATCACCAAGGCCCCGCGCTGGTGCGCTGTCGACCTGCGAGATGGCAACCAGGCGCTGATCGATCCGATGAGCCCGGAGCGCAAGCACAAGATGTTCGACCTGCTGGTCGAAATGGGCTTCAAGGAAATCGAGGTCGGCTTCCCGTCGGCTTCGCAGACCGACTTCGACTTTGTCCGCCAGCTGATCGAGCGCGGCATTCCCGATGACGTGACCATCCAGGTGCTCACCCAGTCCCGCGAGCACCTGATCGAGCGCACCTACGAAGCGCTGGAAGGCGCCAAGCAGGCCATTGTCCACCTGTACAACTCCACCTCGATCCTGCAGCGCGAAGTCGTCTTCCGCCAGGACGAAGACGGCATCGTGGACATCGCCGTCCAGGGCGCCCGGTTGTGCAAGAAGTACGAAGAGCAGCTGACCGGCACCAAGATCACCTACGAGTACTCGCCAGAGTCCTACACCGGGACCGAGCTGGCCTTCGCCAAGCGCATTTCCGAGGCCGTGGCCGAGGTGCTGGAAGCGACTCCAGAGAACAAGATGATCCTGAACCTGCCGGCCACGGTGGAAATGGCTACCCCGAACGTGTACGCCGACTCCATCGAGTGGATGCACCGCAACCTGGCCAACCGCGACTCGATCATCCTCTCGCTGCACCCGCACAACGACCGCGGCACCGGAGTGGCCGCGGCCGAACTGGGTTACCTGGCCGGCGCCGACCGCATCGAAGGCTGCCTGTTCGGCAACGGCGAACGCACCGGCAACGTCGACCTGGTGACCTTGGGCATGAACATGTTCGGCCAGGGCATCGACCCGCAGATCGATTTCTCGGACATGGACCATATCCGCCGCACCGTCGAGTACTGCAACCAGCTGCCAGTGGCAGAACGCAGCCCGTACGGCGGAGATCTGGTCTTCACCGCGTTCTCCGGTTCGCACCAGGACGCGATCAAGAAGGGCCTGGAAGCGATGGAGGCCAAGGCTTCGGCTGAAGGCAAGGACATCAACGACCTGGTCTGGGCTGTTCCTTACCTGCCGATCGACCCGAAGGACATCGGCCGTTCCTACGAGGCCGTGATCCGCGTGAACTCGCAGTCCGGCAAGGGCGGCGTTGCTTACCTGCTGAAGAACGACTACAACTTGGACCTGCCGCGCCGCGCGCAGATCGAGTTCTCCGGCGTCATCCAGCGCAAGACCGATACCGAAGGCGGCGAGATCTCCTCGCAGCGCATCTGGGACGTCTTCCAGGATGAGTACCTGCCGGTCAGCGAAGATTCGGGCATGAGCCCCTGGGGCTACTACCAGATCGCTTCAGCGACCGCGGCTTCGGCGGAGGACGGAAGCTTCCGCTTGGATACCAAGCTGATCATCGACGGCGTGGCCCATGAGCGCAGCGCCCAGGGCAACGGTCCGGTCTCCGCGCTGGTCAAGCTGCTCAACGATGATGGCGTGGATCTGCGCGTGCTGGACTACTCCGAGCACGCCATGAGCGAAGGCGGCAACGCCCGCGCAGCCGCATTCGTCGAATGCGCCGTGGGCGATCGCATCCTGTGGGGCATTGGCCTGGACACCAATACCAACATTGCAGCACTGAAGGCCGTAGTTTCGGCCGTCAACCGCGCGATCCGCGACAGCAAGTAGGTCTGCGGCACCACCTTGTTGCCAGCTCAACGCCACGGCCAGCCTCACCACGCTGGCCGTGGCGTTTTGCCTTCCATATACTGCCAGGGCGGCTGGCAAGCAAGCGCCGACGAAGAAAGGGAAGAGCTTTGCCCCGTTTCATGGATGAAATCCGCGCGGTCATTGCGGGCGATCCGGCAGCACAAGGACTATTGGCCACGGCAACTACTTCAACGGGCTTGCACGCGATCTGGCTGCATCGGGTTACTCACCAGCTGTGGCAGCGCAAGACAACCAGGGGTCTGTCGAAAATCATCAGGCTCATTGCCCGATCATTGACGCAAATCGACATCCATCCCTCTGCTGTTATTGGCAGTCCCGTTCTCATCGATCACGGCACTGGTGTCGTTATCGGGCCTAATACGGTAATTGGATCCAGAACATTGATTTACCAGGGGGCCACTATCGCGGCAGCAGGGTCTGCCGGTCCAGCTACAACCGTCATCGGCAGCGACTGCATGATTGGATCCGGTGCCACGGTATTGCGTGGCGTGCAAGTAGGTAGCCGGTGCAATATAGGAGCGAATGCCGTGGTCGCTACTGACCTGCCTGATAACTGCGTCGCTGTCGGTGTTCCCGCTCAATTCAAGTCGAGAGACACCTTGAACCCCTTTTCCTCGGGCCCGGTAGATGCCGGGTTGCTCCTGCAGCTACCGCGCCCAGGGACGAATCGACACCCATAGGAATCGTTGGATTCAGAACTTTGGGAGTTGAAGTGGGAGAATATTGTCCGTGTCCAGATCAGGTTTCGCTTCCAAGAGCTACCACACCCGTGGTTTGGTTTTGCGTACCCACAAGCTGGGAGAAGCCGATCGCATCATCACCCTGCTGACACCCAATGGGATTGTCCGTGCGGTGGCTAAGGGCGTACGCCGGACGTCGTCGCGGATGGGCGCCACGCTGGAACCGTTCATGGAAGTCGACGCGCTTCTGGTGATGGGCCGCAATCTCGATATCGTCTCGCAGGCACAGCTTCGAAATCCATACGGCCAATTGCTGGTCATGGATTACCCGAGCTACACGGTGGCCAACGCCATGTCGGAGATCGCTGAAAAACTGCTGGAAACAGAAAGCGATTCGGCCCTCCAGCAATATCAGCTCTTCCACGGTGCGATCGCCTTGTTATCCAAGCAGCGAGTCGATTCCGGAGCCGTGCTGGACTCCTACATCTTGCGGGCCCTCTCGGTTGCTGGTTGGGCGCCGTCCTTTACCGACTGCGTGCGCTGCGGCAAGCCTGGCCCGCATCAAGCGCTCCACGTCCAGCTTGGCGGCGTCGTCTGCCCCGAATGCCGTCCCTCTGGATCGTTATCGCCGCATCCCGTCACCATTGAATATCTGCAGGCGCTGCTGGAAGGGGACTGGTCCACCGTGGCAGAAGCAGGACCTCGAGCGCGCAAGCAAGCTGCAGATATAGTGGCCAACTACTTGCAGTGGCACCTTGAGCGTGCCGTGAATTCCCTACGTCTTGTGGAGAGAAATTGAAGAAGCTTCCTAAGATCACCGGCCGCCGAGGCCCAGTTGCTCCTTATGCGCATCCGGATCATCCGCAGATGCCCGCCATTCCGCAGGAACTCATCCCTGAACACGTAGCTATCGTCATGGATGGCAATGGACGTTGGGCGAACCAGCGGGGATTGCCTCGTACCGAGGGGCACCGTGCAGGCGAAGCAGCTTTGCTTGATGTGGTGGCCGGAGCCGTGGAGCTGGGCGTCAAGTACGTCTCTGTCTACGCGTTCTCAACCGAGAACTGGAAGCGCAGCCCTGAGGAAGTGCGCTTCCTGATGGGCTTCTCACGTGATGTTCTGCGCCGCCAACGCGATACGTTGAACTCATGGGGCGTCCGCATACGCTGGTCGGGTCGAGAACCCAAGCTCTGGAAATCGGTTATCAATGAACTCAAGGAAGCCGAAGAACTCACCAAAGACAACTTGGGTTGCCAGCTGACCATGTGCGTGAACTACGGCGGGCGCGCAGAACTAGGCGACGCTGTCAGCGCGATTGCCCAGGATGTTGCAGCCGGCAGGCTTCGCGCTAGCTCGGTTGGCGAAAAGACTATCGCCAAATACCTGCATGCTCCGGAACTGCCTGATGTGGATCTTTTCCTCCGAACCAGTGGCGAGCAACGCACAAGCAACTTCCTGCTGTGGCAGTCGGCATACGCAGAGATGGTCTTCCTCGACCAGCTTTGGCCGGATGTCGACCGGCGAACGCTCTTTACCGCCGTAGAAGAATATGCCAAACGCGATCGCCGTTACGGCGGAGCTATCGACAAGCCACAGGCCTAGGACGTTTTCAGCGCTGTTCCCACCAATCGCAACCAGAGGCTTAGGTCTCGATATGCTGCGGATCTGGCGGGCTCAGCGGAGGTGTACACATCGTGCATTGCGCCCGGAATTTCGGACAAAGTAACGAAACTGCCTAGTTTCAACGCCCGCAGGCGCGTTTGCTGAACGTCGAGTACCGAATCGCAGTGCTGCATGTCAGGGGAGTAGCTCGTGCCGATATGGGTGCGATCCGAGGTGAGGACGAAGATCGGCTGTTGAAGTTTCAGCCCCTTCGCAACTAGGGCATGGCCATCGAATATCGTTTTCAGCCATCCCGCGGTGTTCGGAAAAGCGATCCGTGGTCGCCATAGCCGATGAACGTCCCACTGGCCATGGCTATCAGTACTTAGCGATTGCCAGTAATGATCGAATTCTGGTCCGTTGAGCTTCCTGCGCGGATTCGTGCGAGTGATCGCTTCCATTAGGCCGTGAAAAGGAATGCGCAGGAAGGCCGTTCCCTGAAACTCAAGCCATGGAGCATTCAGGACCAGAGCTTTAATGCCCGGCGCTTGGCGCGCAAGCCACAAGCTGAGGATCAAGCCGCCCGTCGAGTGCCCTTGGGCAACCACCGGTAATTGAGGATGCTCATTACGCAGCAGTTCCAAGCTCGCATTGAGCTCCTCATCGAAGTCCGCCAAGTCATCGACATAACCAGGCAAAGCATGTTCGGCTCTCAGACTGCGTCCATGCCTGCGTAGATCAAGTGCGTAGAAGTGGTATCCATGGTGATGCCAGAAAGCTGCCAGTTCGCGGTTGTAAAAATAATCGCTCCAGCCATGCACGCTCAGAACAATTCCCTGGGCTCGTCGTCCGAGCCGATTCCTGAATCCAGCCGGGCAATAGCGGACCAAGGTCGCGACGGCCGGTCCTTCCGCATCGACGCCGAAATCCAAGGTTTGGTGCTCAAAATCAGGCCCGAGGGGATCTTCGACCCATTGCCCCGGCCTAGTTGAAGACATAAAGTCTGGCCAACTGCTGCTTTCTGGAACAACGAAGTGCTTCATATCTTGAATACTACCCATCTCAAGTTGTCTGTTTCGGGTTCTTCACGGGAAAATGGTTCCATGCGCATATACCCACTGGTCTTCAAGCACGTGTTCACCAAGATGGATCCTGAACAGGCTCACCATTTTGCATTCAACGCGATCAAGATTGCGCAACGCGCAGGGCTCACTAAGGCAGCTCGCAAGTTCTTCGCTCCGGCACCCAAGCTGAAGCGCACCGTTATGGGCATCGACTTCCCGTCCCCATTCGGATTGGCTGCTGGCTTCGACAAGGGCGCCACCGGAATCCTGGCGTTGAGCGATATCGGTTTCGGCCATGTTGAAATCGGAACCGTCACCGGACAGGCCCAGTCCGGCAACCCGCAACCGCGGCTCTTCCGCTTGGTTGAGGACCGCGCGGTAGTCAACCGGATGGGCTTCAACAACGAAGGCGCCGAAACTGTCGCTGCCCGTGTCGCCAGTTCTCGCCAAGAGCTCAAGACTGGTTACGCTGGAACCCGCCCGGTCATCGGCGTGAATATCGGCAAGACCAAGGTTGTAGAGCTGGAAGACGCGGTAGGGGATTACCTGGCGTCCACCCGCCAGCTGGCGATCCACGCAGATTACCTGGTCGTCAATGTTTCGAGCCCCAACACCCCGGGTCTGCGCCTGCTCCAGAGCGTTGACTCTCTTCGTCCGCTGCTTTCGGAAGTCGGCCAGTTGGCTGACAAGGTTGCCGGCCGCCATATTCCCTTGCTGGTCAAGATTGCTCCCGATCTTAGCGATGAGGATGTCGCTGACGTTGCACGCTTGGCCATGGAACTTGAACTCGACGGCATTATTGCCACCAATACGACCATCGGTCGCGAGAACTTGACCAGCGATGCGTCCAAGGTTGAAGAGATTGGCGCCGGCGGGCTATCTGGCGCTCCGCTCAAGCAGCGATCGCTTGAAGTTCTTCGCCAGTTGCGTGCACTTGTTCCGGCCGAGATGGCTCTGATCGCCGTCGGCGGCGTGGAAAATGCCGCGGATGTGAAGGAACGCCTGGACGCCGGCGCGGACCTGGTACAGGGTTACACCGCATTCCTCTACGAGGGTCCGTTCTGGGCACGTTCGATCAATAAGGACCTGGAGCGCATGCTCTAGTTCTTTGGAGTGGAATTTCCCAAATGCTCCGGAATGGCTCCGATTCGCGAAGAATCGGAGCCATTCCGCGTTAACCGGGCCCATCTTCTGCGTACGTCCTGCCTGCAACAGCTTTGAACGCAACTTGGATCAGGAGACTAGGCAAGGGCAGCCGCGCTAGGGGAGAAGGTGGCAATAACGGTTGCCGACCGGGATGAATCCTTGTATCGGAGCCAACAAGGCCGCATGCTGCGAGCACGGACAGGATTGGCAGAAATGCGTCGCGGCAACGATATTCCTATCGCAGAATTTGCATCAGCTTGTAGTTGGCTCCACAAATTTTGAACATTGTTATTCAACCAAGCAAATAACTAGAAAGGGGCAAGCTCAGCGAGCTTGCCCCTTTGCGGTCTAGCGGTATCGACTAGTCGATATTTGCGCCGCGCTTGACCTGTGGCTTTGGCAGGCGCAATTTGCGGAACTGCATTCCACGCATTGCCGCGTACATGCGTACGCCCTTTTCCATGTGGCCGAACTTGGCGACCAGGCGCTTCTTCAAGAGGATGGTCGTCACAATTGCTTCGATGATGATCAGTGCGATAACAACCCAGAGGGCTGCCTGCACAAACATCTGGATCTGCAGGTTGCGCTGGAACACCAGCGAGACAACCAAGAAGGCCAGGATGATGAACATCATGAACTCGCCGAACATCCAGCGAGAGTCAATGAAGTTACGGGTGTAGCGCTTCTGCTCACCCTTGTCGCGTGGCATCAGGTAGCGTTCATCGCCAGTTTCGTTGGCTAAGCGCAAACGATTCTGCGCTTCAACACGCTGTTGACGCTGGGCTTCCTTAGCGGCCTTGCGATCGGTAGGAACCAACGGGCGCTGACGGTTCGCCTGCTGCGCATTGCGCTTGGGCGTTGGACCAGTCTTGCGGCCGTCGGTTGTTTCCGGGGCCTGCTGGGCAGACTCCACATTTACGGGGGATTCAGGTTCATCCTTCTTACGTCCAAACACCCCTCTATTCTAGCCGGAAATAGTTAGCGGCGTGACATTCGATACGCGAGGAATTGCTAGGCTGAAGGCATGACCGAAAATACTACCTTCGACGCTGTTGCAAGCGGCGTCGATATTGCCGCGCTAAAAAGCCACATCGACACGAACTTCGAGAAGATCCTCGAAGAGCTCACTTCCCTGGTCGCGATCCCGAGCATCGCATGGGAATCCTTCGACCCGCAGAACCTGGAAAAATCGGCTGCGGCAGTGGCCGAATTGGCCAAGTCGGCCGGGATGGAGACCGTGGAAATCCTGCGCGAGCCTGCGCAGAACGGCGCTATGGGCGCGCCTGCCGTGGTAGCCCAGCGCAAGGCGGCACCCGGAAAGCCAACCGTGCTCCTGTACGCACACCACGACGTCCAGCCTCCTGGCAACGCGGCGGACTGGAACACCCCGGTATTCGAAGCCACGAAGGTAGGGGACCGGCTGTTCGGCCGCGGTGCCGCTGACGACAAGGCCGGCATCATGGTCCACATCGCGGCGATGCGCGCCGTGCTGGACCTCATTGGCGATTTCGGCGTCGGCGTAACCTACTTCTTCGAGGGGGAGGAAGAAGCAGGATCCCCATCATTCCGCAACTTCCTCGAAGCCCATCAGGACAAGTTGGCAGCAGATGTGATCGTAGTTGCCGACTCGTCCAACTGGTCGGTTGGAACCCCAGCACTGACCAGCTCGCTGCGCGGCATGTGCGCAGCGGAGATCACCGTTCGCTCGTTGAACCATGCAGTTCACTCGGGCATGTTTGGCGGACCAGTTCTCGATGGCCCGATTCTCGCCGCCAAGTTGATCTCCAGCTTCCACAACGAAGACGGTTCTGTTGCCGTTGCCGGCCTGGTTGCCAACGACATCGCTGAAGTCGACTTCGACGAAGCCGAATTCCGCAGGGACTCCGGCGTTCTGGAATCCTTCCAGCTTGCCGGCACCGGCAAGATCACCGACCGCTTGTGGAATAAACCAGCACTGAGCGTGATTGGAATGGATATCCCGAGTGTCGACCACTCGTCGAATACCTTGCTGCCGGCAACGCGTTTCAAGGTATCGATGCGCCTGGCCCCAGGGCAGAATCCTGCAGATGCGCTCAAGGCCCTTGAGGCACACGTCAAAAGCGTTGACCTTCGCGGTGCCGAGGTTGAATTTGTCGCCACCGAAGCAGGCAACGCCTACAAGGCGAACCTGGACGCTTCGGCAAATGACACTGCGCGCTGGGCGCTTGAACAAGCTTGGGGCGTTGTACCAGTAAATATGGGCCTGGGTGGATCAATTCCATTCATCGCAGATTTGCTGGAAGTTTTCCCGAAGGCGCAGATCCTGGTGACCGGTGTCGAGGATCCCGATTCGCGTGCGCACTCGGCCAACGAGTCGCTGCATCTAGGCGACTTCCAGCACGCAATTGAGGCTGAAGCCCTCATGCTGGCGAGGATCAACGCCAAGGGACTATGAACCGTGTCATACGGAGAGACGCAGGGGAAGAATTCTTCAGCGTAGCGACGTAGGATAGAAGCAAGAACAGAGGTGCCGGTTCCAGTAACAAATCTGGAGCTTGGTGCCGCATCGAGCAGTATGGGAGGAAAATCATGACTGCATCTGTTGACCAGACCAAGGGCGATCCAACTGAGGTGCCAACCCATGAGGTAGAGATTTCCGACGTGGCGGCGGACAAGGTTCGCTCGCTTCTGGAACAGGAAGGCCGGGATGATCTTCGTCTCCGCATCGCCGTGCAGCCAGGTGGCTGCTCGGGCCTTATCTACCAGCTTTACTTCGATGAGCGCATGCTCGACGGCGACGCGGTACGCAACTTCGATGGCGTTGAGGTCATCGTTGACAAGATGAGCGTCCCGTACCTCGCTGGCGCGTCCATTGATTTCGAGGACACCATCTCGAAGCAGGGCTTCACCATCGACAACCCGGCCGCATCGGGTTCCTGCGCCTGTGGAGATTCCTTCCACTAGGCCGTAGGGAACAAACGCCGCTGTTCAAACGTTGAAGAAATTTCTCGTTAGCACAGCGGCGTTTTTCGGCATTCTGACCCCAAAGAGGGTAAGCTCTACATTAAGTAGTAAAACTATGTTTCCCTTCGTGAGCCACCTCACCGTGCAACTCGTTTAAACCACGAGGTGACTTATGAAGACCACATTCTGCACCAACAAAGAGGAAGGGCCGTCTGTGAGTTCGCAAGACCGAACCGGCAGTCGCGGGTCCGCTAAAGCCAAAGTACTGGCTTTAGTCGGCACTGGCGCATTGCTGTTGACGGGATGTACAGCGGAGGCAAAACGCGGTTGGCTCCCAAACGTGGAGCGCGACACCACCAACCACACCGGGGCAATCCAGGATTTCTGGGTTAACTCGTGGATCGCTGTTATTGTCGTCGGCGTATTGACCTGGGGATTGATGCTCTGGTGCGTCATCGCCTACCGCCGCCGCAAGAACGATACGGGTTACCCGCGTCAGCTGAGCTACAACCTGCCATTGGAGATCTTCTACACGGCCATTCCTTTGGTCCTTGTTCTAGTCTTCTTTAGCTTCAACAACACCCTGGAAAAGCAGATCAACGCCCCTGTTGATTCTGAGGTCGTAGTCGACGTCCGAGCCAAGCAATGGTCGTGGGACTTCAACTACAGCTACCAGGGCACCGAGAAGTATTACGCCGGCGAACAGGCTCACCTGAACACCGATGGCTCGGAAGGCGTTCGCGAAGAACTGCCAACCTTGTACCTGCCAGCGGGCAAGTCGGTAACCCTTGAGCTGAATAGCCGCGATGTCATCCACTCCTTCTGGGTACCAGCCTTCTTGCAGAAGCTGGACATGATCCCAGGCAAGACCAACTACATCTACCTGACTCCACAGGTTGAAGGCAGCTACGACGGAAAGTGCGCCGAGCTTTGCGGCGAGTACCACTCCGAGATGCTCTTCAACGTCGAGGTTGTCAATGAGTCCGAGTTCAAGGCTCAGCTGGCAAAGATGGAAGATGGACACATTGGTGAAGAGTACGACCGTAAGCCAGATGTTGTTAACGGCGTCGTAGTAGAGCACGGGGAAGGAGAGTAATCATGACAACGTTTGAATATGCAACTGACGACGTGAAGTCGATTGCTCCAGCCGTAGTGCCGAAGTCCAAGGGTCGTCTGTTCGTCGACTACATTACTTCGACCGACCACAAGAAGATCGGGTACATGTACCTGATCAGCTCGTTCATCCTGTTCTGTGTCGGTGGCGTTATGGCGCTGCTGATTCGTGCAGAGCTGTTCGAACCAGGCATGCAGATCCTGCAGACCAAGGAACAGTACAACCAGCTGTTCACCATGCACGGCACTGTCATGCTCTTGATGTTCGCAACCCCGCTGTTCGCAGGTTTCGCCAACGTCATGATGCCCCTGCAGATCGGTTCCCCGGATGTGGCCTTCCCACGTCTGAATGCATTGGCTTTCTGGTTCTTCTCGCTGGGCTCGCTGATCGCTCTGGCCGGCTACCTCACCCCCCAGGGTGCAGCTAGCTTCGGTTGGTTCGCTTACGCTCCGCTGTCGAACACCACCTTCTCGCCAGGAATCGGCGGAGACCTCTGGGTCTTCGGCCTTGCACTGTCGGGCTTCGGTACCATCCTTGGCGCCGTCAACTTCATCACCACGATCATCTGCCTGCGTGCACCTGGCATGACCATGTGGCGCATGTCGATCTTCTCGTGGAACACCTTGATCACCTCGTTGCTGGTCCTGATGGCTTTCCCGCCACTGGCAGCTGCGCTGTTCGCACTGGGTGCAGACCGCCGCTTCGGTGCCCACATCTTCGACCCAGAGAATGGCGGTGCCGTACTATGGCAGCACCTGTTTTGGTTCTTCGGGCACCCTGAGGTCTACATCATTGCTTTGCCGTTCTTCGGCATCGTCTCCGAGATCTTCCCAGTGTTCTCCCGCAAGCCGATCTTCGGCTACAAGGGCCTGGTCTTCGCGACCATCTCGATTGCTGCACTGTCGGTTTCCGTGTGGGCACACCACATGTACGTCACTGGCTCGGTAATGCTGCCGTTCTTCGGCTTCATGACCATGCTGATCGCAGTTCCAACCGGTGTGAAGTTCTTCAACTGGATCGGAACCCTGTGGCGCGGCTCGATCACCTTCGAAACCCCAATGCTCTGGAGCATGGGCTTCATGATCACCTTCCTGTTCGGCGGTCTGACCGGTATTATCCTGTCGGCTCCGTCGCTGGACTTCCACGTATCGGATACCTACTTCGTTGTGGCTCACTTCCACTACGTAGTCTTCGGTACCGTTGTGTTCGCGATGTTCGCTGGCTTCTACTTCTGGTGGCCGAAGTGGACCGGCAAGATGCTCAACGAGCGTCTTGGCAAGATCCACTTCTGGTTGCTGTTCATCGGCTTCCACGGCACCTTCCTGATCCAGCACTGGCTGGGCGTTATGGGCATGCCACGTCGCTACGCCGACTACATGCCTGAAGATGGCTTCACCACCATGAACCAGGTTTCGACCGTCTTCGCATTCATTCTGGGTGCGTCGATGATTCCATTCTTCTGGAACGTGTGGGTAACCCACCGAAACGCCAAGAAGGTCGAAGTAGATGATCCATGGGGCTTCGGCGCATCGCTGGAATGGGCAACTTCTTGCCCTCCACCACGCCACAACTTCCACTCGATCCCTCGCATCCGTTCCGAGCGTCCGGCACTGGATCTGCACCACCCGGAACTGAGTGGACGGGTAACCCCCGAAACTCCGGTTGCGAAGATCTTCGGCTCGGCTGACCAGAAGGACGTGTAACGATGAAAGTTGAATCCTGGATTTTCCTGGGTGGCGTCTTCTTCTTCACCCCAGTAGCGATTGTCTACGGTTACATGACCAACTGGAGCGAATGGGTCGGATTCCTGGCATTGCTGATGCTGGTCGCATTGTCCGCGATGGTAGGTGGCTACTTGCTATTCACCGCTAAGCGCGTTGGCAACAGGCCCGAGGACCGCGTGGATGGCGAAATCCACGAGAACGCCGGCGATATCGGAATGTTCTCCCCATGGAGCTGGTGGCCACTGGTCCTGGCTTCGGCTGCAGCGATTGGCTTCCTTGGCCTCGCTGTGGGCTGGTGGGTCTTCTTCATCGGCGCCGGTTTGGCCGTCGTTGGCGTGACCGGCTGGGTTTACGAATACAGCCGTGGCGATCACGCTCACTAGGCAGTAACCCTGACGGGACGACAAGCAATTTTGCTTGTCGTCCCGTTAGTCTTTTAATAGGGGTTCCTCGATGGCGATAGGCCGTCAGGCTATTTGGATCAAGGAGAAGCAGCATGCGCCACGCACCGCAGCCACATGTCCAGGCGCACCTTGATCCGGCCAGCCGGCAAAGTAAGTACCGGCAAATCCGAGAGATTCTCAAGACCCATGCGCGCGAGGCCTGCAAACCCGGCTACAAGCTTCCGCCCGAACGCGTGCTGGCAGAGCACTTCGGCGTGGCCCGCAAGACCATCCGCCAAGCCATCGATGCCTTGGTGGATGAACAAGTGCTCAAACGCGTGGTGGGAATCGGCACATTCGTCGTGCCCGAAAAATTGGACCTTCGTGTCCGCCTGCATTCCTACTCCGAAGATATGATGCGCCGCGGCATGGTTCCCGATGCCCATGTACTCGAATTCGCGGAGATCAAAGCCAGCGCCACCTTGGCTTCGCAGCTGATGGTGGAGGAGGGTACTGCCGTAGTCCAGTTCAAGCGCCTGCTGCTGGCCGATGGCACCCCCATGAGCCTGGACGAGAACTATATGCCTGCCGATCTCGTGCCTGGCTTTGTGGATGGCGATCCGCCGTCAAAGCTCTATCAGGCATTGCACGAGCGCTATGGCATCTTGCTCGAATGGGGTGAGGACCAGGTGGAAAGCACTGCGGCGAGCAAGCGGCAAGCCGTACTCCTGGGCGTAGAACCAGGCTTCCCGCTCCTGCAGATCACCCGGTATGCCTACATCGGCGATCGGCTAGCCGACTACTCGGTCTCGCTCTACCGCTCAGACCGCTACAAGCTCTTCGTGCCGTTGCAGCGAGTGGGCACACGCACGCCTCGCTACACCGATACTTTCTAGGCCTGGCCTGGCCAGGCGGCCGGCTGCTTCGATTTCAACGGGCAAGTACCAGGCAAACCCGTCAACCATGCCCAAGGATGCCATATCTGCCGTTCAAAATGGTTCCGGGCATCAACTACTGAATAAGCACTCCCGCAGCCTGGTCCGCCGGTATGGAGCTATAGCAGGAACTAGCAGGTCTCCCGCACACGGAAGAAGATCGCGGCGCAAGCTCAAAGCCGCTTCAAGGCAGCAGGACATGGAATGTCGACGGAAGTTGAAAAGTGGACACTCCAGCCGCCCTGTCCAGTGGGAAACCAGCCACACTGGTGCGATAGGCCGTAGCGAAGATCCAATATATCCCTAGATCACACAGTCTTGTTTGCAGCGTGATTCTGCCATCCGGTCGATGCGTCCAGAGTTATTCCGTCATCCAATTCAAACGATTCTGAAGCAGGACTGGAGGTCATGGTGCCTGCCGGGCATTCTTTCTGGCAGGGGAGCAGCCTTTGGAAGAGCGCTCTGGATATCGGCTCGGCCATGCCGAGCGCCAAAACGGGAGTCTGAACTGCTGCATTCGAAGTCTTGGCGAACGTGATTGCGGAACTGAGCTCGTCCCCAGTCTGGAGGGCCTTCGCTGGAAAGACGAATGCACTGAGCAGCTCTCCGCTCCGGTTCGGCCCGGGACGACACCGGGCAGCTGCGCCAGTCGCAACTGGCATTGGCGTGCAGCATTCGATTCCAGCCAATCCAGAATGGCTGCACTGCAGGCCGGCAGTAGCATACAGCCCCGAACGGCATTTCTGACTGAAGTGCCAAACAGGATGGCCAATTCTTCTCCGCACTGGGGAGCGCAGCTCGATACGCGGCTAGGGGAGCAGGAACGGACTTTCCACCCTGAGCACCCGGCAGTGCCAGATGGCGTTCTCAGCCACTGGAATTTCGATGGGCGTCCACCATGCGTCTTCGGAGCGCTCACCGGCGCTAGGCTCACTGGGCCCCCTGGGAAAGCCGGGTTAACGAAAGGAGGGACACACCTTGCGGTGTGTCCCTCCTTTTGTGACTAACTCAGGTCGCTATTACTTGGCGATCGAGTCCTGCGTGTCACCCTCAACCTCATGGTGGCCGTGGGCTGCATGAGCAGCTTCCAGCTCCGATGGGGTTACCGGGGCGACGCGATCTTCGAAGAAGAACTTCGAGATTGCTGCACGACGCTTCTCCGAACCGGAGACGTGTCCTGCTGCGTCAGGCTGAGCCGGGATGTACTTGCGATCAACGTAGTTGGTCAGCAGGTAACGCTTGTAGACGTCGACTTCCTCGTGCTTCTCCGAGAAGCCGCCCTCAGGCGACATCTGGATGATGCCAGCTTCACGGCCGTGCAGGACGATCTCGCGATCCTTGCGCTGCAGCGACAGGCAGATACGGCGAGTCAACCAGAAGGCGAAGATTGGGCCCAGGAAGAACAGCGTACGCAGCCAGTAGGTGACATCGTTCAGCGACACGTGGAAGTGGGTCGCGATCAAGTCCGAGGAAGCAGCAGCCCACATGACGCAGTAGAAGACTACGCCGGCAGCGCCCACTGCGGTTCGGAATGGAGCGTTGCGTGGACGGTCGAGCAGGTGGTGCTCACGGTTGTCCTTGGTGATCCAGCGTTCGATCCACGGCCATGCGAACATCACTGCGAACAGTGCGCCTGCAGGAACCAGTGCTGGCAGCAGTACCGACATCACCAGGGTGTTATCGCCCCATGGGAATGGAATGATCCATTCGAAGCTGAAGTTGCCCAGGTAACCTGGCATCAAGCGCAGCGCGCCATCGACGAAACCGATGTACCAGTCCGGCTGGGTACCAGCCGAAACAGGGGATGGGTCATATGGACCGTAGTTCCATACCGGGTTGATCTGGAACAGGCCAGCAATGAATGCCACGATGCCGAAGACGATGAAGAAGAATCCACCGGCCTTGGCTGCGTATACCGGACCAACAGGGAAGCCAACAACGTTGTCGTTGGTGCGGCCTGGGCCAGGGTACTGGGTGTGCTTGTGGGTCACGACCATGAACAGGTGCACAACGATCAGCAAGATGATGACCGCAGGAACAATCATGATGTGCAACGAGTACAGTCGCGGAATCACGGTATCGCCAGGGAACTCGCCGCCGAAGAAGAACATCGACAGGTAGGTGCCGACGATCGGCAGTGCCTTCATGACGCCATCGATAATGCGCAGGCCGTTGCCGGACAGCAGATCATCTGGCAGGGAGTAGCCGGTGAAGCCGGCAGCAAGACCCATGATCAGCAGCACGCCGCCGACAACCCAGTTCAGTTCACGTGGGCGACGGAATGCGCCGGTGAAGAATACGCGCAGCATGTGCACGGACAGGGAAGCGACGAACAGCAGTGCCGACCAGTGGTGTACCTGTCGCATGAACAGGCCGCCGCGCACGTCGAAGGAGATATCCATGGTCGAGGCCATAGCCGTCGACATGCCGATACCCTTCATCGGTACGTACGAGCCGTCGTAGACGACGTGAGCCATCGACGGATCGAAGAAGAAGGTCAGGAAGGTGCCCGAGAGCAGCAGCAGTACGAAGGTGTACATTGCCACTTCGCCGAACATGAACGACCAGTGGTCCGGGAAGATCTTGCGACCGAATTCCTTGACCATGCCCGAAGCGCCGACGCGGGAATCCACGAAGTTGGCGATGCGACCTGTAGCGGTCGATGCCTGGTATTCGTTAGTCGTCGTCATGATTAACCACGCTCCCAGTAGGACGGGCCAACTGGTTCGTGGAAGTCACTCTGAGCTACCAGGTAGCCCTCGGAGTCCACGGTAATTGGCAGCTGTGGCAGTGCGTGGCCAGCTGGGCCGAAGATGACCTTGCATTCCTGCGTCAGGTCGAAGGTCGACTGGTGGCAAGGGCACAGCAAGTGGTGGGTGTGCTGCTCGTACAGAGCAATCGGGCAACCCACGTGGGTGCAAATCTTGGAGTATGCGACGATGCCGTCGACGTTCCACGTTTCGCGTCCCTCGGAGATCTGCATTTCTGCTGGATCCATGCGCATCAGCAGAACGACGGCCTTGGCCTTTTCGTTCAGCGGGTGCTCGGTCTCGTTGAGGCCTTCTGGGATCACGTGGAATGCGGAACCGATCTGCACATCCGAAGCCTTGATCGGGGTACCAGATGGGTCGCGGGTCAGACGGATGCCCTTGTCCCACATGGTGTGGCGCAGGGAATCGATCATCTCGTTCGCGGTGTTACCGGTGCGATCCAGGTCGCGGAACATGAAGATTGCTGGGATTGGCGCCAAGGCGATGGCACCGATCAGGGTATTGCGGATCAGCGGACGACGCTTGATGCCGGACTCTTCGAGCACGGTATCGATGATTTCGACGGCATCCTGGCGATCTTCTTCCGAGCGGATCTCGTGGCGCATTTCCATGAGCTCGTGATCCGGCATCAGGGTCTTGGCCCAGTGAACAATACCCACACCGATACCGAGCATCGCGAAAGCGGTGCCCAGTCCCAGTGCAGCGTTCTGCACACGCAGTTCAGCGAAGGTCATCTCGCCCAGGTGGCCCAGGACGAAGTAGGCCACGAAGAAGAAGAGCGTGCCGATGATGGAGATGGTAAATAGGAGCGCTACTTGACGCTCATGTCGCTTGGCTGCGCGCGGATCGCGGTCTGCGAGACGCGGACGATGGGGTGGTAAGCCCGGATCTGGGAATCGATCCTGAGCTACATCGTCAGCCTTAGCAACGGTGCCCGAGTTTTCGGGACTGCCGTGACTATGGTCGCCCATGTTTCTCTCTCATCCTTCTGTTAGGAATTTATGTACGTAGTGATGGTTACGGCCGAGGCCGCGGGTTTGCCTTAGGAAGGACGCGAGGTCAACCAAATGGTGAAGGCAATGATGATACCCAGACCTGCGGTCCAGGTGAACAAGCCTTCAGCAACTGGACCCAGGGAGCCCAGGGCTGCACCGCCAGCGGAACCATTTGCTTCAATGGTCTTCAGGAAGGTGATAACGTCACGCTTCTCTTCTGGGGTGATGTTCGAGTCGTTGAACACTGGCATGTTCTGTGGGCCGGTAGCCATCGCTTCGTAGATGTGCTTCTCGGATACACCGGTCAGGGTTGGTGCGAACTTGCCGCGGGTCAACGCGCCACCGGCAGCAGCCGCGTTGTGGCACATTGCGCAGTTCACACGGAAGACGGTGCCACCGTGGGCGGCGTCGCCCTGGGTGGTATCCAAGTATTCCTCATCAGGGATCGCTGGGCCTGCACCCAGGCTTGCAACATACGCTGCCAGCTGGGAGATCTGCTCGTCGTCGAACTGTACTGGCTTGACCTGGGCCTGCGGGCCCTGCATCTGCATCGGCATACGGCCGGTGCCGACCTGGAAGTCAACAGAAGCCGCGCCAACGCCGATCAGCGATGGACCGGAGTCAGAGCCTTCGGCATTCATGCCGTGGCAAGTAGCGCAGTTGGCGACGAAAAGCTTCTGACCTTCTTCTACATCGGCCTGCGATGCAGAAGTGGTCTCAGCTGCCTTCGCTTCGCTGATGTTACCGGCTGCAGTGTAAAGACTGCCGGTAATCAGCAATCCGAACAGAAGCAGGGCCACAGCGGCGAGCGGGTGGCGGCGCTTTTTCGAAAGAGCCTTCACTTGCTGGTTCCTCACTTAGTTTCTTTGGTGTGGTGTTGCCGTACTTCTTGTTGAGGCAACTAATGAATTTAAGTTGCTACTTCAAGAAGTAGATGATCGCGAACAGGGCGATCCAAACAACGTCAACGAAGTGCCAGTAGTAGGACACGACGATGGAGCCGGTTGCTTCGAAGTGACCAAACTTCTTAGCCAGCATCGCACGACCAATGATCAGCAAGAATGCAATCAGACCACCAGCGACGTGAATGCCGTGGAAGCCGGTCGTAATGTAGAAGGCCGAAGCGTAGGAGTTCGAGTCGAATGCCACGCCCTCGCTAACGAGGACAGCGTATTCGTAGGCCTGAACCGAAACGAAGATCGCGCCAAGGATGAAGGTAAGAATGAACCATTCAATCATTCCCCATTCCTTGAAGTTGAAAAGCCCACCGGAACGGCGAGGCTTGAATTCTTCGGCACGGAACACGCCTAGCTGGCACGAGAACGAGCTGGACACCAGGATGATGGTGTTAACCAGCGCGAACGGTACGTTGAGCTTGGCAGTTTCAGTCGCCCATAGTTCGGGCGCGGCAGCCCGGAGGCTGAAGTACATGGCGAAGAGGGCGGCGAAGAACATGAGCTCGCTGGAGAGCCACACCATCGTTCCCACCGACACCATGTTTGGGCGGTTCGGCGCATGTGGCGCCGTCGTATTTGGGGCATGAGTCGCAGTTGTCACACTGACATTATGTCTCTAAATGCCCCTCAGATACCAATGCAAAAGCGGGTTGGCAGAGGTTTGTTGCGCCACATCTTGGCAACATCCGCGGAAACATGCGGAAGTACAGAGAAAACTCTTTCTACAATTCGTAGAGCTTCGTCCGGCGAGTCTCACGAAACAATCATTTATGCAACGAAAGTGTTTCGTATTTAACCCCAGAAACTAGGCATTTTTAGCGACCTGAGCCACATCATCTAACGACATGAATTGGGTAGCGCCCCGGTGTCTGGATAGGCTTTCCCATGTGTCAACGAGCCTTGTAAACGAAAAGTTCCCGACGTGGCCAGATCTATTGGCCACCCTGATCAACGGTGGCGATCTCAGCCGCGAACAGGCCGCTTGGGCAATGAATGAGATCATGTCCGGCGAGGCGAGCGACGTTCAGATTGCCGGGTTCCTGGTTGCACTGCGATCCAAGGGTGAGACCGTGGCCGAATTGACCGGCTTGGTGGACTCCATGGTCGCCAATGCGCGCCCTTTGACCATCGATGCACAAACTTTGGACATTGTTGGGACCGGTGGCGATCGCCAGAACACCGTCAACATCTCAACGATGGCCACACTGGTGTGCGCTGGCGCCGGCGTGAGCATAGTTAAACACGGCAACCGCGCATCCTCTTCGTCCTCGGGTTCCGCCGACGTGCTTGAAGCATTGGGCGTCCGCCTGGAGGTACCAATCGAGCGCCTTGTAGAGGTGTACGACAAGGTTGGGATTGCGTTCTGCTTCGCCAACGTCTTCCATCCCTCGATGCGCCACGTTGCCGGAGCACGCCGTCAATTGCGCATACCAACCGCTTTCAACTTCATGGGCCCCTTGACCAATCCCGCATTGCCCAGCGCATCCGCCATCGGCTGCTCCGACATGGTCATGGCACCAATCATGGCGGGCGTTCTTGCAAGCCGTGGCGTGCGTGGGCTGGTCTTCCGCGGGGATGACGGACTGGATGAACTAACCACCACTACAGCTAACCGCGTCTGGGAAGTGCGCAACGGCACGGTCTCCGAGTTCACGTTCGATGCCCGGGACGTGGGATTTGCCCGTGCGACGCTTAATGATCTGCGCGGTGGAGATGCACTACATAACGCAGGGGTTGTACGAGATGTCATCTCGGGGAGTCCCGGACCCGTTCGAGATGCGGTCCTCCTGAACGCGGCTGCCGGAATGGTGGCTTACAGCGATACTGCTGAAGGCAGTTTCGAAGACCGCATGCGGGCGGCGATTGGGAAAGCAGCGCATTCCATCGATTCCGGTGCGGCGAAGGCGACCTTGGAAGCCTGGTCCTCAACGACCCAGGCGATCGTAGGCGCGTAGCACCGTCAGATGCCAACAAAGCCGGTCTTTGGTTCGCGATTTTACAATCGCTGAACCGAAGGCCGGCTTTGTTCTTGAAAAGTCCTTAGTCGCCTAGGCCTAGGGAAAAAGCTGCTTCAAGATCATGTTCCGAATATGCGCGGAATGCAATGTGGGTCTGGGTGCCGCGGATGCCTGGAATCTTGGAAAGCTTATTGGCAATGACTTCGGCAAGGTCCTCGTGCTTGTTGACTCGTGCAATTGCAATCAAGTCCCAGTCGCCTGCTACGGAATAGACTTCGCTGATGCCCGAGATTGCGGAGATCTGCTTAGCGCATTCAGGGATACTGTCCGTTGCAGTCTGGATCATGACGAATGCGGTGACCATCACTGTGCCTTTCGGTTCTAACTTGTCGCCTGCCAGGAGGCGGCTGATCTGGAATCAACTCTAGTCGAAAAGCAGCGAATGAGAGGCATGGGCGCATCGCCCCGCTTCGCATAGTACAATGATTTTAATTTGTAGATTCGGATACAAAGTTTTACAATTGTTTCATGATTGTGTTGACCATTGACCAGCGGCGTTCACGTTCCACCGAAGACAAGGTGGAGGCTCTAGTCAAGCAAGCTAATGCTACCGTTCCAGTGGTTCGCCCCTTCCAGCGAACCGCCGGCGATGAAGTCCAAGCTGTCTTGGATAACGCCAACGAAGCAATTCGCTTGGCAGTGATGATGGCAGCTTCAGGGGACTGGAGTGTCGGCATTGGCTTCGGGCAAGTTGAAACGCCACTGCCCGAAGAAACCCGTGCCGGACGGGGGCCTGCCTTTGAATATGCTCGTGTCGCAGTTGAGCGGGCAAAGAACACCAATGCGCATCTAGCTGTTCATGGACCGTCGCATGAAGCCACCCGCCTGGAAGCCGAGCTCCAGCTGACTGCCTGCATAGTTTCAAAGCGACGGGCCACGGCATGGGAAGCTGGCACTCTGGCCGATGAAGGCCTGACCCAGCAGCAGATTGCCCAAGAATTAGGAATCACCCAGCAGGCTGTCTCTTCTCGTCTGTCGGCCGCGCTATGGTTTGAGGCGAACCGAATGATGGATGAAGCTGCCAAATCGCTGAACCGACAGCTGAAGATGCTAAAGGAGCAGTAAATGCTTTGGATCGCTTGGGGGAGTCTGAGCCTGGCGGCGTTTGTCTCTTGCATAGCTGCCTACCTTGGCTATGCCATGGGCAAACGAGCTCGTGTCCGCGACTGGCTAGTTGTGGGCTCTGCCCTGTTCGCCATTCTCTCGGCCCTGCTGGCAGTTGCTTCTCAAACTTCGTTGGAGCAGAACGGGCTTTCGCCGGTGTACGCGATCGTCCTGAGTTCCATCTTTGCCATTAGTTTCGGCGGTCCGTTTACGGAACTTGTTTTCCGGCTTGCTGCGAAGAATGATGTCGAGCTCCAAAAGGAGGAGTCCGACCCTTCACCGCTTCGAGGCGGGCTGTGGATCGGACTCCTGGAGCGCACGGCCATCGTTGGAAGCCTCTGGGCCGGTTGGCCAGAAGGCATTGCCGTCGTCTTGGCGGTCAAGGGTCTTGGCCGGTTCTCTGAACTGAAAAACCATCGCGCCGCCGAACAGTTTATTCTGGGGACTTTCGCCAGCGGTCTCGTCGCTGCCGGTTCCTACGGGCTCGGCCTGCTATTTACCTAGCCGCTTAGCCACCATTGAGGTAACCAGCCGACGCCCCATCAAGAATGCGCCCAGAACCAATGTCGCGACAATGATGAAGGGGAGTGCCGCAGTGGAATCCATGCCAACGCGAAGCGCAAGGCCCGCTGCTACGGTCACCACCCAGACCAGTACGCCAACAGGGAAGAGCTTGTTGATCGTGGTCCAAGGCTTGGACAGCAAGGTCACGACGACGTAGGCAACCAAGAACGGCAGGGCGGTCATCAGGATGCCGCCAATGCTCAAGGCATGCTCGTGTTCACGTCGACCGAGCAGGGCGAATAGAACAATGAGAACAACGTCGACAGCCATCCACAGCGGCCACTTACGAATAGAATCCTTCATGTACTCATCATAGGTTTACCCCGGTGTCCGTGAGTAATTCGGCGTTGGCTGGATCGTTGTCGGTTCAGACACAGAAGGTCGCCGTCGAGGCTCGCCCGAATGAGCTCACGGCCATGGTGGCCGCAGCTATTGTTCTAGCATTAGTCCTATGAAGATCTGGCCTGGCAATGCATGGATGCAAACGCACCAGATCGCCCTCTATTTATCCGCGATCACTGCCGGTTGCGTTCTCGGCCTGGCCTTGCCTGCCGCAAGCAAGGGTCTCGAGAACTCGGTTAACCCGTTCCTTGGATTGCTGCTCTACGCTACTTTCCTGGGCATGCCGCTGACCCGTTTTCCGGAGGCCTTCCGGGACACTCGCTTCATGGGTGCACTGTGCGCGGTCAACTTTGCCGTGGTGCCGCTCGTGGCCTTCGGGCTATCGCGAATAGTGGCGGGGGACCAGGCACTGCTCTTCGGCGTGCTGCTGGTCTTGCTAGCGCCCTGCATCGACTACGTTATCGTCTTTACCGGCTTAGCCGGGGGAGACAGCCAACGGTTGCTGGCGGCCACACCGCTCTTGTTGATCTTGCAGATGCTGCTCGTGCCGGCATACCTCTATATATTTGCTGGACCCTCGGCGATCGACGTGATCGTGCCAGCTCCTTTCCTGGGGGCACTGCTGGGACTGATCGTGCTCCCACTGCTGGCAGCAGCACTCACCCAGGCACTCGCCAAACGATTTACCTGGGCAGAGCCCATCGGGGATTGGGCCGACTATCTAATGGTTCCGTTGATGATGGGAACGCTATTTAGCGTGGTGGGCTCGCAGATCTTCACGGTGAGCGCAAGCCTGGGTCAATTAGGGCTGGCCATTATGGTTTTCGCCCTGTTTATCTGCATCATGAATGTCCTTGGATACTCCGCGGGGAAACTCTTCAAGCTGCCCACCGCCTCGCGGCGGGCAGTTACTTTCAGCGGCGTCACACGCAATTCTCTGGTGGTGCTTCCCCTGGCCCTGGCTTTGCCCGCGGAGCTGGAATTAGCTTCTGCCGTGGTCGTTAGCCAGACCTTGGTAGAGCTAATTGGAATGTTGGTGATGGTTCACTACGCACCGAAGCAACGCACCACCAAGTAGTTCGAGCCTTACCCTGCTATGTCCGGATTAAACAGAATTTGCCTGGCCAAGAACACATGGAAGTGACCGGGCCAGGCAAATTGGATTGAGGAGTCAGTGCATTCAGTGATGCCCAGGCGAAAGCAGCCTGCTCCTCATAGAATCCATGATTAGTGCTCGCCACCTGGAGGGCCAATGAAAAGCATGGCCGAGAAGATACCGGCAATAACGACGAATAGCAGGACCGTGGTCAGCGCCGGGCGGGCAACAAGCCAACGCATCGTCGCGTCGGTCCACTTGCGATCATCTGGATGATCGGTTGCTTCGGTACGCCAGGTACCTTCCAGCTTTCCCTTGCGTTCCAGCCACTTGTCGTAAGGAATGGTCAGATATGGGACGACGGCGGTCGCGGCAGCTCCAATGATCAGCGACTTCCTCCAGCGCTGATTCATGCCAATGAGCACAGCCATCGTTGCATAAGTCAGGAAGACAAAGCCGTGGATGAAGCCGGCAATGGATACAGGCCAATCACCAACCTTGACGACGTACTTCAAAATCAATGCGATGATCAGCATCGTCCATGTGACAGCTTCAGCGCGGGCAACTAGACGGTACAGGGCGCTTGGAGACATAGGGTGTTTTCTGTCCTTGAAGGTAGATAGGGGAGTAGTCCGGGAACTCGGTCAAGTACTAGCCTATCTGGCTCCCGGGATACCGCCGACATCCTGCCCTGGAACATGGAGTTCCCGGTTGACGCAGCACCTGCTAGATTTCTAGGCAGGCCCTCGCTGCAGGAAAGGCACCGCATGCACTTGGCCCCAGATGCCCCAATGCGCCTGCATCTGGCAGGATTGCCCCATGATCCACGCAGTAGTTTTCGATTTGGACGGAGTGATCCGCAACTTTCCCGAGGCCGCCACTGCTGACGTTGAAATGGAATATGGGTTGCCGTCGGGCACTTTGAACGCGGCGGCTTTCGACCCTGCTCGCCTGGAAGGACTCACTACAGGTAAAATATCTCGTTTGACATGGATCAAGGAGATTGGGAAGAGCATTGGATCCACGGAAGCCGCCAACGCATGGGGTCGCATAGAGCCCGTTGTAGATCAGGATGTGCTGCAGCTACTCGACGATCTACAACGTGCAGGTATCACCACCGCCATTCTCACGAACGGCAGCGACACCATTGACATCGAACTTAAGCGGCAAGGAATCGCCACCCACGTCGCCCGAGTATTCAATTCAGCAACAATCGGTTATCCGAAGCCAGACCGACGAGCATTTCTGCACGTAATCAATGCTCTGCACCTGTGTGCAAACCAGATCCTCTTTACCGACGATTCCGCCGGGAAACTTGTCGGGGCGACCGATCTCGGGATCCACACACATCACTTTGCTTCCGCTGCGGATTTGAGGTCGGCATTGACCCGGCGCGGTGTACTCTAGCCGGATCGATCATCGTTTGGAATAACATCGAGGGGAGTGGCAAGAGGAAAGCGCCCTAGTTCTCGAATACCTCCTGATAAACGTCCCAGAATTGATCCATCGAGCGCGGAGCCCCAAGCAGGACGGCCTCCAGATACATGAGATGCGTTTCCCATCCCGCCAAGTAATTCGAGACGCCAACGCTGAGTTTGGAGTGGCTCAGCGCAAGTTCAGCTCCGAAGAGGCTCGACTGCAGAGTCAAACTAACCTCCGACACAGATTCTTCCGGAAACTTCCAGGACATCACGAGGGCGGATGCTGGCTCGACCTGTTCAATCCGGCTTTCGCAGATGTAGTTTTCCGCATGCTCGATCTGCACAGTAGAACCCACGCCAAGGCTTCCAGCGACGTGAGTTCCCAGCCAGAGTGGCAATGCCTGACGATCACTCATTGCCTGCCAAAGCCTGTCGGTCGATACGCCGAAGGACCACCTGAGATCCACAGATCCCGCCGAAGCGTCCGCGAACTTTCGAATGATGGGCATGAAAGGAGCCTGCTTCGATAGACGGGGCAGCCAGCACAAATGGCTGCAGTGAGACCCTGCGTGGGGAGTCGTGGATTTCCATTACTTTACATAATGTAGATTATCGGCTTATTCGCAATGTCGCTGGAAGTAGCCTTATTCGTCCATTTACGCCTCGGATTTCGAAGGCCGCTTACTGCTCAGCTTGTTGACGCTGATCCTGCAAATCCAGCCGATGCCTCGCGAAGTCCAGGGTCTGCCGAATGAACTCGCGCGATCGCTCATCATGCATCGAGTAGATGACATGGCGGCCGGACTTCCTCGTTTGCAATACACCGGCTGCTCGCAGCTTGGATAGCAATTGGCCGGCAACCGTTGGACTAACGCCGATCAACTGAGCCAAATCGGACAGGGAAAGATCGTCCATGGACAGCGCCCAGAGCATCTGGAGCCTTGCCGGATCCGACAAGGTTTTGAGTACCGTTGCCGACATGTCCAAAAGATCGCTGGAGACGATCTCGTCTTCAGCCGTTGGGACAATGAATTCGCTGGTCATCTCACGCGCTCCCTCTCCGCATTTCGCCCGCCCTGGTTCGATTCAACTGCTTCAACCCAGCTCTGTGGGTGTGTCCATTATGGCCACGGATCAAGATAAAGCGATAGGTATGCTCAAAATTCACAAGACTAAACAGGCTCGTAGCCATCTTTGGGAGCACTCCCCTATTTAAATCATCCGTTTCGAAATAAATCGAAGGCTTCTTGACTAGGCACTTTAACGTCGCCTCGGCACCGCAAGGCATCCCTGCAAGCTGGAATGGTGGCGATTGCATCACAGAAGATTGGCCGCGTCTGCGCTCAGTGGCAAAATTTAGATATGGCTAATCCGTTGCTACGCATTCCCCACGGGAATAAGTACGCTCTTCAGATCCGCGAAGCTCTCAAGCTGCAAGGTATCGAAGTTGACCCGGTTCAGAGTGATCTGATCGACCTTCTAGGACGTACTTTGCGTACGACGATGACGGCAAAGCACCCTGGCGTCTACATTTATGGCCCTCCTGGTCGAGGCAAAACCCTCATCATCAATACCTTGGTCTCGGTGCTGCCTGAAACCACGACAGCGCGCTTCCATTTCCACGAGTTCTTCCAGCGCGTAAATTCCCCGGTCAACCGTGTCCCGGGCCAGCCGCTGGGCGCGATTTTCTCGCAAGGGCTTGAGCGCGAGCTCGCTGGACTGCAGTTGCTGGTCTTCGATGAGTTCCATTGCACCGAACCTGGCGACGCGATGTTCATGGCCAAGCTCATTCGGCATTGCACGGAACACGAGATCCAGCTGGTCACTACGTCGAACTACGGGCCGGAGAAGCTGCTTGACGATGACACTTTCCATCACCTGGTTCAGCCAATTATTGACCGGATCCAACGGGACTTCACTGTATTCTCACTGGATCATTCGGTGGACTACCGACAGCTCGCCGCCGATCCCGAGCAGGTCTTGGACGGGTATCGGAGAGGCACGCTAAATCTCTTCGAAGCACCAGGAGAACTGCCGGTCCACGATACGATGATCCAGATCGGCTACGACGAAATCGGGCCAGTCCACGTGAATGCGTATGAGATCTGGATCAGCTTCGATCAGATCTGCCGAACCCGCCGCAACACTGCCGACTATCTGGATTTGGCAAGCCGGTATTCGCGCTGGCATATAACCTGCATCCCAGCTAGTGCCACCATGCCAATGGATGAGGAACGCCGATTGGCGAATCTTATCGATATCTTCTACGACAAGAACGTGGAAGTCCATCTGTACGCCGCAGACAATCTGGGCAATCTTGGACACATGCTGCATGACACTGAAAAGGCCCGACTCACCTCGCGCCTGGCTCAACTTCAGCTCAACGAATACGAACGGACTAGCGCTTGCCGATGAACACCGAGTACACCGCACAGGACATCGAGAATATAGTTCGAGAAGTCCTGGAGACTGCAGATGAGAACCTCATACTGCCTATTGTCCAGCTGGGACATCCCGTTCTCCGCCAGCAGGCGGTGGCCTACGAGCAGCAGCTTCCGCAGGAACTGCTCGAAGAACTCCTTGAAGCAATGCGCCAGACCATGTACGACGCCCCTGGCGTAGGACTCGCCGCTCCTCAGGTGGGTATCCCCCTGCAGATTGCCGTGCTCGAAGATCTCTATCCCATTCCGGAGGAAGCTGCCTCGCACAGAGAGCGTGAGCCGCTGGAGTACTTCGAGATCTTCAACCCCGTATATACGGCATCAACAGAGCGCGCGGCAGTCTTCTACGAAGGTTGCCTGTCTTTCGAAGGATTCCAAGGCGTAGTGAGCCGGGCCGCCGATATCACCGCCACTTATAAAGATCGGGACGGCCAGGAAATAACTCGAAGCTTCTCCGGTTGGCAGGCCCGCATTGTCCAGCACGAAACTGATCATCTGTCGGGCACTGTCTATATCGACAAAGCACTTACCCGCTCCTTGATTAACGAATCCGAACTGTGGCGCCATGAAAGCATGGACGTTGCAACGGCACAAGAGGTTCTGAAATTCTAATGTTCTCCGGCACCACGAACGTTACTTGCCCGGTCTGCGAGCAACCCCTTGGCTTCGAGGAATCTCGGGATAGAACCCTGAGTTGCGAAGCCGGGCATCGTTTTGATGCTGCCAAACAGGGTTACTTCAACTTCCTTACTGGCAAAGGAACGAACTTCCTCGAAGACACCTCGGCCATGGTCCAAGCCCGCGATGCTTTCCAGTCAAAGGGACATTATGAGCCTCTGGCGCGCGCGCTGTCCGAGCTGATCAATGATCATCACGACGGACATTCGCTTGACGTGCTGGATGCGGGCGCAGGTACCGGCTACTACCTGGGGAAGATTCTAGAGAACTCTCCTGCTGCTGAACTTGATGCTTTGGCTCTGGACATCTCCCGCTTTGCCATGCGTCGTGCCGCGAAGGTTCCAAGCACGCTCGCTGTGGTCTGGGATGTCTGGCGCAAATTGCCTACTGCCGACCGATCACGCGATGTGGTGATCAACTGCTTCGCACCGCATAACCCGGCAGAGTTCCAACGTGTACTGCGTACTGGTGGATTATGCATTGTCGTGACCGGCGAACCAGATCATCTCAACGAAGTCGTCGACCCGCTGGGCATGCTCACCGTAGGACAGGGCAAGCAAGCCGCCTTGGTGGAAAAATTTGCGGCTGAAGGCCTTAATCATCGCGGATCCAAGAATCTGACATATCGGATGAACCTGAATGCGGACGATCTCTATAACCTTGCATTCATGGGTCCGTCCGGGCACCACCTCTCCCCTGAAATTCTTCATCAGCAGACGCTGGCGTTGGGTTCCCAGCCTGTAACAGCTTCCTTTGGAGTACACGCATTCGTCACGCAGGGCTAGAAGATACCCCAAAATGACTACACCTTTTATCTGCCTTCTACGGCAGAATGTAGGAAAGACCAGTTACGACTGGTCAATGTCCTAACAGAATTTAGGTGAATGCCATGACAACAGCCGAATGGATCATCAGCAACGCTTGGGTGATCTGGCTGGCACTGTTCTTGCTGCTGGCGATCATCGAGATGCTTTCTCTTGATCTCTACTTCATCATGCTCGGCGTAGGTGCCCTTGGTGGTGTAGCGGTCGCACTGCTCAGTGGACCCATGTGGTTGCAGGTCCTTGTATTCTGCGTCATTTCATTGTTGATGATCTTCCTGGTTCGACCTATTGCCGTCAAACATTTACGGAAATCACCCGAGGGCTTCCGCACCAATATCGAGCGATTAATCGGTGCGGATGCACTTATTCTCGAGCCGACCTCGCGCATGTCGGGTTCGGCCAAGATCCGTGGAGAGATCTGGACCGCCCGTGCTGAATCCAGCGTTCCGACCATGAATCCCGGCACCTATGCCGTGGTTTCACGTATCGACGGGGCAACTGCATACCTCACCGCGAAGTCCCCTGACCCTGCTAACGGCTAGCTAGCCTGACGCCCCCAAATTCATCACTACTGCACAAGGAAAGAGAGTACGAACCATGAATTCAGATGGCTTTGGCTTGACTATTGTGCTTGTCGTTCTGGCAATCTTCGTGATTGTCGTCCTACTGCGCAGCGTGCGCATCGTGCCGCAGGCACGTGCTGGCATCGTTGAGCGCCTCGGCAAGTACAACCGAACCCTAAATCCCGGTCTGACAATCCTGATCCCCTTTGTGGATCGCTTGCTGCCGCTGCTGGACCTGCGTGAACAAGTTGTTTCCTTCCCGCCGCAGCCAGTTATTACCGAGGACAACTTGGTAGTTTCGATTGATACCGTGGTCTACTTCCAGATCACCGAGCCGCGTGCCGCGACGTATGAAATCGCTAACTACATCCAGGCCGTAGAACAGCTGACCACCACTACGCTTCGTAATGTCGTCGGTGGCCTGAATCTGGAAGAGGCCCTGACTAGCCGCGACCAGATCAACGGCCAGCTGCGTGGTGTCCTTGACGAGGCAACCGGCAAGTGGGGCATCCGTGTTTCCCGTGTCGAGCTGAAGGCTATCGATCCACCTCTGTCCATCCAGGACTCGATGGAGAAGCAGATGCGCGCCGAGCGTGACCGCCGTGCTGCCATCCTGACCGCTGAGGGCACCAAGCAGTCCTCCATCCTTACTGCCGAAGGCGCACGCCAGGCTTCCATCCTCGAAGCCGAGGGCGATGCACAGGCCGCAATCTTGCGCGCTGACGGCGAGTCCCAGGCCATCCAGAAGGTCTTCGATGCAATTCACGCCGGCAAGCCGGACCATGAGTTGCTCGCCTACCAGTACCTGCAGACTCTGCCGAAGCTTGCCGAAGGCACTTCGAATACCCTGTGGGTGATTCCAAGCGAACTGACCGAAGCACTCAAGGGCATCGGCGGAGCGCTGGGCGGCAACGGATCGGGCAGCAAGCCTGCCACTCCGGAATCGCCATCGGCCCCAGGTAGCAACCTGTAGCAACAGCTGGTTTAGAACCGATTAGCCGTCTGCGGCGAGGTGCATACAATGCACCTCGCCGCAGACGCGTATAATGGATGTTTTGGCACCAAGAATTATCTTCACCTCTAGTCGGAGGGAATTATTTCCGAGTGCCAAACGTTGGTACGTGTAGCGAATTCTTCAATCATCGCGGAGGGAAAACATGAGCGATCGCAGCCTACGAGGCATGCGCCTGGGTGCACAGAGCATGGAATCTGAGGCAGGTGTGGAGCCGGCTGCCCGTCAGCGTGTGGAATACCGTACCGAAGAGGGCGAGACCGTCTTCGTCGTCTTTGCTGCCGAAGCTGAAATTCCAGCAACCTGGCACACCAAGACCGGTAAGGAAGCCAAGCTCGTCCACGGCGAAGCCAAGGCCGAAGAACCGGGCAATGAAAAGCCTGTCCGTACCCACTGGGACATGCTTCTTGAGCGCCGTTCCGAAGAAGAACTGGAAAAGACTCTGGCAGACCGCCTCCAGCAGCTGCGCGCTGCTCGCGGGGAAACTGCCTAATCTCCCCCACGCACGGTTCCATGCTGCCTTAGCATGGCCGTAGGGGCTTGGTTGAGGGCTGGGTTTGATGACCAATGGTTATCAAACCCAGCCCTCACTCTTTTGCCTGTCTGCTATGGGGCTCAAAGACCACGCCCAGTATTTTCAACTGCGTCAAAGAGCCTGCATGAAATTGCGCGGCCAGCGCCGCCGGCCTAAGCAGCTTCGTAGAAGCTATCTTCATCCTGCACAGTCCGCCTTTGGGGCGGTGGGCTGGTTTGTATTTCACTGCCTGCCCGAGACCTGATGATGATTCCTGGTTAAACGAACTGGCGTGCAACGATCCATCGTTGCACGCCAGTTCGCTTAACCACGGGTATTACTTCTTGGAAGTCAGCTTCTTCCACCGGGCGCCCAAGCCCCAGCGGGTGACATTCCACATTGCTTCGAACACAATGTTGCCGCTCATCTTCGACGCGCCCAGTTCGCGCTCTACGAAGGTCACGGGAACTTCAACGATCGTCTTGCGCAGCATGGCCACGCGGAAGGTCATGTCCACCTGGAAGCCGTAGCCGCGCGACTCAACGGCGTCAAAATCGATTGCTTCCAGGGTTTCGCGCTTGAAGGCGCGGTAGCCTGCGGTGATGTCGCGCAGAGGCAAGCCCAGCATGGTGCGCGAGTAGAAGCTGCCGCCGCGCGAGATGATCTTGCGCAGCATTGGCCAGTTCACGACTTCGCCGCCCTTGACCCAACGCGAACCGATTACGAGATCTGCGCCCGCGGCACTGGCTTCCAAAAGGCGTGGAAGCTGCTCTGGCATATGCGAGCCATCGGCATCCATCTCTACCAGTACGTCGTAGTCGCGAGCCAACGCCCATTCGAAACCTGCAATGTAGGCGGCTCCCAGGCCATCCTTGCCGGTACGGTGCAATACGTGGATATTCGAGTCCTCAGCAGCCATCTTGTCTGCAAGTTCTCCGGTGCCGTCAGGCGAGTTATCATCAACGATCAATACATCCGAGTCAGGAACTGCGGTACGCAAGCGTCCTACGGTCAGCGGGAGCGACTCCAGTTCGTTGTAAGTCGGAATGATTGTAATGACGCGCACGCGGCGGCACCTTTCTGGGTATACAACACAAAGCCTCTTGCCTGCTCGGCGTCGACTGCATGGCTTATGCAGGACACCGGGTCGAAAAGAGTTAATCCAAACTCAAAGTATAGTCATCATTTGCCAATCAGCGCGCTGGAGACACCGCATTAACGAACGATCCTCAGTGACTTCGGCCCTATTCTCCACGCCGAAAGGCACAGAGAATGTTATCTAAGGTCACTGAGGATCGTTGTTTAAATTGCGTAGTTTCCAACGCAATGCATGTGCATCTCGAAGAGGCGCTTAGACCAGCCTAGTGGGTACCCCACCTAGGCTGTCAACCATCAAATGACTTCACTCTTTACCTAGACACCACTAGTCAGGGCAAATTTTGCGAATTCATTCTGCTTATTGAGCATCTGTTTCGCTTTAAGCCGATTCGCTTGGCTCAAGGGTATTGAAAAGCGTGATTCCAGCGCGTACTGTACGCAGGCACTGCGGAATTTCCTCATCAACGACCGGAAGCATCGGAGTTCCAGCTCGTGCATCGGTACTCCAAGAACTGATTCGGACGTCCGGAGTTTGCACAGCAAGTTCAGAGGCAGTCCACACTGCAAAAGTCGCCGGCGCGCCGATCACGAGCTGCCCGGCGAACGGGTTCATCTCGCCCATGGCGCGGTAGGTGGATCGGGTTTGAGCCAAGAAGGCCGCACGAGCCGAAATGCGAGCCTCAGCATTCGTCATGTTCATGCCGGCGCGAACAACCTGCCAGCCATCAACCTCCGTTACCGGAGCATCAGAGCCAAGCACCATTGGCACACCAGCCGAAAGCATAGCGGAGAGGTTGTTCATCGATGCTGCGCGCTCCCCCAGGCGCTGCGCGTACATGCCGTTCGAGCCGCCCCACGCATGGTCGAAGACCGGCTGCATCGAAACCATGATGGCGTACTGCAGCAAACGGGCCCGCGAGTCTTCATCAACCATCTCGACATGCTCCAGACGGTGCCGGCACATCTGCAGCTTAGCTGCCCCAATCTGCTCAGCAGCCAGGTCAAAACCTGCCAACACCTCGTCCAGGGCGCCGTCTCCGATCACATGGAACGAGGCCTGGATCCCCCGGGAACTGCAAGCGACCAGGTGGGCCGCAATTTCGTCACGCTTCAGGTACAGGGTGCCGCGTTCGCCCGGCTGATCGCTGTAGTCTTCGCGCAGGTACGCCGTGTGGCTGCCTAGCGAACCATCCACGCGAAGATCGCCACCCAAGCCCAGCACCTTTCCCGTTGGGAAGGATGCGACCAGCTCCTGGGCGATGTCTGCATCGCTAACCAGTTCGCCCCAGTAGGCATGGACTTGCGGCAGTTCAGGGTTGTCGATGGCCAGCAACTGCTCCAGCGCCTCTCGGCCCTCAATATGCGGGGCCGCCATCTCCACAACGCTGGCGAAACCACGCGAGGCGTAGTGCTCCAGTGCCAGGCGCTGGTATTCCTGTTCGGCCTTCTGCGTATTGGTGAGGGCTTCACGCACGGCGTCGTGATCCGCACCAGAAATGATGCCAGCGGCGAGGTGGCCCAGGTCCAGCAGATCCAGCAGTTCCCGATTGACCAGGGCACTGTGCACATCGCGACGCGCCAGGTAATAGCCGCGGCCTTCCACGGCACTGGTCAGGTCGGTTTCCGCGGGCAGCTGCTGGTCAGCCCAGTTCGAGTTGTCCCACCCCTGAGCCAGGACCAGCTTGGTCGACTTCTGCGCCTGCTCGGCGACGAGGGAAAGCAGCGAAGAAGCCGAGGTTGCTGCACCCAAATCGGCTCCCGAAAGGGTGCGGCCCAAGGCGGCAAGGTGCGTGTGGGATTCGACGAACGCCGGGGTAATCAAACCACCATTGAGGTCGACCACTTCGTCGACGGCAGACGCATGGCGCTCGGCGGCGTCCTCGCCGCCCAACCATGAAATGGTGTCGCCGTCCACCACCATTGCGGTAGCAAATGGATCGGCCGCTGAGTAGATGGACCCGTTTCGGTAGAGTGTTTTTGCCATCAGCGTCTCCCTTTTCTCGTGCACTGGCTAATAAGATTTTCGGCTGGACCTGCTGGCTATTCCAGCACGTTCGAGTAGGCCACTACACCGCGCTTGATCTGGTCTACTGCCTTGTAGGCATTGCGAACCAGCAATGGCGGAAGGTCGCTATTCTTTGCGAACTGGTCCAAGGTGTCGATGACCTGCTTGGCCCAGCGCACGAAGTCACCCGGTGCCAGATCGGTACCGCGCAGCGCGCTGTTCAGGCTCGAACCGCGGGCCCACTTGTACATTGGCCAGATCAAACCGGATTCCGGTGGAGCGGTCGGGTCAAGGCCCAAGGCCTCTTCAGCGTCCGATAGCTCGCCCCAAATCTTGATGGTGCTATTCCAGATGTCATCGATCTTGCCCGTTGGCATTTTCGGATCGGCACGGTCCCCGTCGCGGCGTGCCTGGTAGACCAGGCTGGCGACAACCGCGCAGAGTTCTTCCGCATTGAGCTGCGTGAGCTTGCCGGTCTCCAGGATTTGGCTGGTGAGCAGATCGCGGTCGCCATAGATGCGGCGCAGGCGGCGGCCCGAGTCGGTCAGCGCGAAATCTTCGCCGCCCTCGGAAGGCACGAGGTATTCGAACTGCTCGAGCACTTTGCAGACCTTGTCGAACTGCGTGGCAATGGTATTGGTTCGCCCGCGGATGGCGCGACGGGCCTTGTCCGTGTCCTTCTTCAGCTTCCAGTACCTGTCGGCCCAGCGCATGTGCTGGTCCTTCTCCGAGCAGGCGTGGCAAGGATGGTCCTTGAGCTCCAGGCGCAGTGCGTTGATTTCACGCTCGAAGGAATCCGAGCCTTCGAAATCAAAGCTCTGGGCGTCCTGGCGTGGAGGACGCGACTCGTAGATCGCGTTGCGCAAGGATGAAGCAAGGTCCCGGCGCTCCTTCGGTGTGCGCCCGTTGAATCCCTTGGGAATCTTGATCCGCGAAATAATCTGCACTGGTCCGTTGAGGTCTTCCACCGAGAGCCGGCGAAGCTGCGCTTCTTCGGTCAGCACGGTGTGTCGCGGGTTGTACATGGCCTTATCAAGCTCGACGACCACGGCGCGGCCGAAGCGGCGGCCACCTGGCAGGTCCACCACGTCGCCGCGGATCACGGCCTGCAGGGACTGCTCAGCTGCCGAACGGCGCTCGTGGCGGCGGTCCTTCGCAGCGTTCTTCTCGACCTGGGCCAGGTTTCGTTGGAGTTTCAGGTACTCGGTGAAATCTCCGAGATGGCATTCCATCGATTTGGCGTAGCCGGCCAGGGACTCTTCCTTGGAACGCACCTGGCGCGCCATGCCCACCACCGAACGGTCCGCCTGGTACTGGGCAAAGGAGGTTTCGAGGATTTGACGAGTCTGTTCACGGCCAAACTGCGCCAGCAAGTTGGTGGACATGTTGTAGGTCGGACGGAACGAGGAATTCAGCGGATAGGTTCGCTTCGAAGCGAGTCCTGCCAAGGATTCCGGTTCCAGGTCGGGGTTCCAGACAACAATTGAATGGCCTTCGACGTCAATGCCGCGGCGCCCGGCACGGCCGGTGAGCTGGGTGTACTCCCCCGAAGAGATCTGCACGTGGGATTCGCCGTTGAATTTGACCAGTTTTTCCAGCACGACCGAGCGTGCTGGCATGTTCACGCCCAGTGCCAGGGTCTCGGTTGCGAACACCACCTTGATCAGGTTGCGTGCAAAGAGGTCTTCAACGATTTCCTTGAAGATCGGGAGCAGGCCGGCGTGGTGGGAAGCGAAGCCGCGAACCAGACCATCGCGCCAGGACCAGAATTCCAGAACGTCCAGGTCTTCGCTGGGGATCCGGTAGGCGACTTCATCCAGCGCTTGCGCGATCTCGGCGGCTTCTTCATTGGTCGTCAGGCGCAGGTCAGCCATGGCGCACTGCTGCACGGCCATATCGCAGCCCTTGCGGGAGAAAATGAAGAAGATAGCTGGCAGCAGAGCAGCCCGGTCAAGCTTCCCGATAACCGCTGGACGGTTGATGCGGTGCCCCATGCCTGAACTGCGCTGGGGGCCGCGGCCGCCGCGACCCCGGCCGCGCTGCACTCGGCCGCCAGGGCTGTGGGAGCGTACGAGTTTTCGCAGTTCGGGGTTGACCGAGGCCTTTGAATCGTCTTCAGCCACCTTGTCGAAGGCTACGTCTTCGGCAAACAGGTCCACCACGTTAGGGCCGACCATGACGTGCTGGAAGAGCGGCACCGGGCGATGCTCGGAGACGATGACATCGGTCTGGCCCCGGACGGTATCCAGCCAGCCACCGAATTCCTCGGCGTTGGACACGGTTGCCGAGAGTGAAATGATCTGCACGTTGGACGGCAGATGGATGATGACTTCTTCCCATACGGCACCACGGAATTTATCGGCGAGGTAGTGGACCTCATCCATGATCACGTAGCCCAAGCCGTCGAGGGTTTGGGAATCCGCGTACAGCATATTGCGCAGCACTTCGGTGGTCATGACGACGATCTGCGCTTCGGAGTTGATGGAGGTGTCGCCGGTCAGCAACCCGACCTTCTGCGCTCCATAGCGATTGACCAGTTCCGAATACTTCTGGTTGCTCAGCGCCTTGATGGGCGTGGTGTAGAAAGCCTTGCGGTTCTCGCCTAGAGCCTGGTAGATGGCGTATTCGCCAACAACAGTTTTTCCGGCGCCGGTGGGCGCAGCGACCAGTACGCTGTGCCCTTCTGCGACCTTCTGGCAAGCTTCGGCCTGGAATGGATCCAGGTCGAAGGAGATGCTTGCCCGGAATCCAGGAAGTGCAGTGCCGTTTTCGACCTGCCGTGCCTTGGAATTCGCGTAGCGTTCCGCGGGTGAAGTCACTTGTGGTCGTTCACTTTCTTGCCCTGGTTCAGAGCTGGGATTTAGGTTCGTCAATCGAGCTAGGGGTTTCAATGCCAGAAGTTTCACCAGCTGCTAGGCGTTCATTCTCGGCTTCCCGTGCCGCCAGCTTCTTTGCGCGCTTCTTGTCGTTGAAGTGGCAGATCAAGGTGGCAACGGCGAAGGTGAGGAACAACGGTCCAGCCAACGCGAACATGGTGATTGCATCGCCGCCTGGTGCTGCCATAGCGGCAACCAGGGCGATGAGGAAGACGGTGATACGCCAGTTCTTCAAGATGAGCTTGGCTGGCAGGACGCCAACCATGTTCAGGCCAACCATCAGTACCGGTACCAGCATGGCCAAGCCGAATGCCAGGAGCAGGCGGAAGATAAACGGCAGGTACTCGGAAATGTTCAGCAGGTTATCCGAGTTCTCCGGCGACAGGCTAATGAAGAATTCCAGCGCAAACGGAAGAACGAAGTAGGCCATCGCCACGCCGCCAAGGAACAGCGGAACCGCGGCTGCTACGAAGCTGTAGCTCAAACGGCGCTCGTTCTTTTTCAGTCCCGGCACGATGAATGCCCACAGCTGGTAGAGCCACACCGGCGAGGAAACGATCAGGCCGACGAACAGCGCCACCTTGATCATGATGTCGAAGGGTGACATCACCGCGGTGAACACTACCGAGCCGCCGGCAGCTTTCACGGGTGCGATCAGCAAGGCAAGCAGCCAGTCGTATACGAAGAAACCGGCTACCGTGCCCAAGGTCAGCGCGATGAGCGACTTGAATAACCGGTTCCGTGCTTCAATCAGATGCTCTTTGAGAGCCATCCGACCTTCTGCGTCCTTGGCCCGCTTCTTCTTGCTGTGCGGGTTCTTGTCTTTATTTGTTGCCACTGAAGAGGTCTACGAGTTGTTCTTTTCGTTGGGGTTCGGATCATTGATGGTGCCATCAACGGTTTCAGATTTAGGATCATCATCCTTCATCTGGCGAACCTCGGACTTGAAAATGCGCAGCGACTGGCCCATCGAGCGAGCCAAGCCTGGAAGCTTTGGAGCGCCGAAAAGCAGCAGTGCAAGCACGATAATGATGACCAAATGCCATCCCTGTAAGCCACCCATGTGGATTCCCTTCTCTCTATCTAAAGTCTACGTCAGAACAAGCCAAGATCGCGCATGTTCTGAGCTTGGCCGCGCTGTGCGCGACGTGCGACGCGACGAACTCGACGCGCCTCGATTCTTTCAGCTTTGCCCTTATCGCGAAGCTTTTTGATCTTCTCCGGATCCGCGTGCGTGGCATCGGTTCCGTGCGGGTAGCGACGAGGGTTCGCAGCGTACTCGACGACGGTGCCCTCCTGGCTTAAACCGGCGCTGATGTGATCCGCAGCGTCGCCCAGGCCCTCGACGACAGCCATTCCCCGTTTGAACAAACGGAAGCCGGCAAGTGCCGCAACAAGTATTGTCGCCAAAACGAGCACAGTCCACAAAAGTACCCAAAACCACCAAGGAAGCATCTATTAATCCTCATACATTGCGATAGCCTCGTCCAACCAGTTCACTACCTGTTCGCGCGTAGCGTCAGGAGAGACCACAGTCAGTTTACCGCTATGGCGAGCCACGAGCGGCGCAGCTACCTGGTGATCCGAGAACCGGACATTAGCCAGATACCCGGTACCGACCTTTCCCGTGGACCAGGAAAGAGGATGGAAAGCTTCGATAGCCGGCAAGATCTCGGCGTCTACATAGACCATGACCTCTAAGTCATCGTCGCTGGAGGCATACCGGATCTGGACATCTTGCTGGTCTTCATGCCGAACCGCCAGCTCGAATTGTTCACCGGCAGTTTCCACACTTAACATCCGGTCCACCCGGAAAGTTAATAGGCTCTGGCGCTTTCGGCACCAAGCCCGCAGGTACTGCACCGCTCCGTCTTCAATGAGCCGGATCGGTTCCACATCGCGAACCTGGTGAGTTCGCGAACGGGCCGAGTAGTAATCGATGCGCACGACGTCTTGGGAACGAATCGCCTGAATCAGCTGCTGCGGAATATCGTTCTCGCGCGCCTTGGACAGTGCGAAGCCCAGCGCCCCGCTCCAGCCGTCAAAACGGGCCACCGCGGAATTCACCTTGGCCAGTGCCGCATCGAGCACCTGCTGGTGCTCGAACTCGGGAATGCTTGCCAGGGCGTTGAGCCCGCCGAGCACGGCTACAGCTTCCAGCGGCGCCAGCTTCTGCGGCTCGGCCAGCAGGGCTGCATTGGAGATCGTAACGGTATCGGATTCAACGTCGCCGTCATTGACGTTGATCAGTTCGTCATGCTGGCCGTACGGGACACCGCACATCATGATCATGGCCAGCTCTTCACGAACCTTGGCAACGCTCATGGAGTAGCGTTCTGCCAGCGCTTCTATTTCTACGGCACCATGGGCGTGCACATACTGGATCATGTCGATATTTCGCATGACCTGAGTCGTGGTGGTGCCACGGCCGGTGGCGCGATGCGGACGGAACTTCACCTCTGCGTAGGCATCCTGGTTGCCCTGGCTGGTCTGGGAGCTGCGCGCGTCGCGCAGGATCCGGCGCACCTGGGCCACCAGTTCGGAGGGTCCCAGGACTTTCACGGCCGGACCATAAGCTGCCAGCTGCTGGGCAAATGAATGCGGATCCGCATAGCCGATCTGCAGCTCGTCCTGATCGCTGCGGCCATTTACTGCCTGGGCGCGCAGCGGGATTGCTTCATCGCCCAAGAGCCGCACCGTTGCCACCAGTCCCGGATTCTGCAGGTCGAAATCCTGCAAGACCTGGGTCGTGTCGAAATCCTGGGGACGGGCGTGGTACTGCCCGTCGGCGTTAGCGCCGCCATGCCGGTAATTCGTGAACTTGCCCTGAACCCGCGAGAGGCGGAAGACACGGGTATCTTTCCGCGTGTGGTCATAGCCGGTGAAGTACCAGTTGCCGTAGCGCTGCCCGATCCCCCACACATCAACAATCCGTTCGCTCTGCGCACCGCCAGAGGACGTATAGGCGAACTTGAGCGTGTTGCGGTTGAAGGCTGCCAGGGCGCATTCGCGGAAGTTCGGTTCATCCATGGAAAGGCGTGGGACCAATGAGCCGGCCAACGGAGCGACCGGCGAGGCCACGCCATCATGGCCGGTGACTCGGGCCGCGGCATTGAGCCCCAATGACTGGAGCTTGGTGTCTTTCCAAAGGCTCGCGGCCAATGCGACCAGGCCGGCTTCTGCGGGGCTGAATTCCACCGGCGGCAAGAACCACTCGGTCGTGTCGATGCTGTAGTACGTAACATCGTCGATTACTTCTTTGTCCAGCTGCAGCCCGAAGTCATTGCGGATATCGTCCTTGAGGCGATCCAGCGCCTTCTCTCGGGTCTCCTTGGTACCGCCTGGCACCAAATAGGATCCAATGCGGTCGGCGTTGAACTTCCGTGATTTAGTTGCCAGCGCATAGATGAGGCTGGTCAGGCGTTCTGCCTTGCTGGGTCCTGGGGATTGCTTTGTGCTCACGTGCCTAGACTAACCAACTTTCGCCGATAAGGATGACTTCTGGGACAGCAATGGCCCCGATTATTTAATCGGGGCCATTGCCAGCACTTGGAATTACTTGGTGCCCATCAGATCCACAACGAAAATCAGTGCTTCGTTAGGCGCAATGGCGCCTGGGGCGCCACGCTCGCCGTAGGCCAGGTGCGATGGGATATCCAGTCGGCGACGGCCGCCGACCTTCATGCCCAGCAAGCCCTGGTCCCAGCCCTGGATAACCATTCCGACACCCACTGGGAAGTCGAGGGTCTGCCCGCGGCCCCAGGAAGAGTCGAACTCTTCGCCGGTGGACCAGGCAACGCCTACATAGTGCGCTTCAACGGTGGTGCCTGGGGTGACCTCGGCGCCGGTTCCCTCGACCAGGTCGGTGATGACCAGTTCTTCAGGAGCGTCGGTGCCCGGGAAATCGATCTCCGGCTTGGTGCGGTCGTAGTTGCGTTCTCCGAACGACATAGTCACGGCCTTTCTGTTACTTGCTTTCGCTTACCTTGTCTAATTCTACGTAGAAGACCAGTGGTCCTGCAGGACGCCCCTGGGCTTCAGCAGTTTCACCGTAGGCCAAGTCCGTCGGGACAGTCAGCAAGACCTTGCTGCCTTCCTTCAGGCCCTGGAAGCCCTGCAGCCAACCCTGGATGACTCCGCCGGCCATATCGGCTTCGAAGCCTTCTTCGTTGCCGAAGTTGCCGTCGAACTTCTTGCCATCCTCCCAGCGCACGCCGTGGTAGTGGGCAGTGACCTTGGACGCTTGGCCAACGGCTGGGCCGTCGCCTTCTTCAAGGACGTCCACTGCCAGGCCTGCCGGGGCTTCGGTGTCCTTGGGGATGGTGATCTGCGGATCGCCCTTGCCGGTCTTCACGGTGGGGAGCTTGCCGTCGTCCTTGAGCTGCTGGACTTCTTCCTTGCCCATCGTCTGGCTAGGGCTCTTGGAGTCCGCAATCTTGATCACGATCAGCCGTTCGGCACGCGAGCCTTCGGCCGGTTCGGCAATGGACCCGTCCGGCTGCTGCACGCCTTCGATGGCTGCATAAGCGATCCAATCGCCAATCTGGGACTTCAGCAGGGTTTCGTAGAGCTCGGGCATCTGCTCCTTGAGCGTCTCGTCAACCTTCATGGGAGCCGGATCAGCAGTGAAGTTCTCATTGGTCAGCAGGCCGTCGATGGTCTTGTACAGGCCCGACTGGATCTGGATGGTGTCGCCTTCCTTGATGTCGGAGCCCTCGCCCTCCACCACGGTGACTGCTTCTGACTTTTCGGTCAGGAGCGGCGCATCGAATTTGACCTCAGGTGCGGTCTTGCTATCTTCTGCTGGCTTGACGTCGATGCCGCTCAGGGATGACGAACCCGAACCGCAGGACGCCAGGGCAAGGATGGACGCGGTGGCGCATACTGCCAAAACTTTTCGCACGAATCTTCTTTCCGGTTGGACTAGCTGGTCATGCATTGCGGGCCTGCACAGAGCAAGGCCCGTAATGATCTGCGTCCAGCTTAGAGGTTTTTGCTGTGTAAATACTTGTTTCCAGCTAGCTAAAGCTGCTGGCCCATCAGCTCAATGAGCTCGTCAATCTGTGAATTGGTGGTTGCAAACGGGTCCTTGCACAGCACAATTCCGCCCGGGCCATCCTCATACTTCATGTGGACCCAATCGGCGCTATAGCGTCGCCCATTGGCGCGGGCGGCGCGAATGAATTTGCTTCGCAGTGCCGCGCGTGTCGTGGCTGGCGGGTTGTTCACAGCCTGATTGATTTCAGCGTCGGAGACGACTGCGCTGGCCAGGCCGCGGCGCTTGAGCAGGTGGAACAGGCCGCGCTGCGGGTCGATGTCATGGTAGGTCAGGTTCAGCTGCGCGATCCGTGGCGCCGAGAGCTCCAGGGAGTTCTTCTGGGCATAGCCCGTGAGCAGCTTGTGCTTGATCGCCCAGTCGATGTCCCGGTCGATCAGCGAGAAGTCCTGGCTTTCCACTGCGTTCAGCGTGCGTTCCCACAATTCCAGGACGGTATCCACCTGGTCGTGGTGCGCGCCGTGGCGGACGATGAATTCCTTGACGGATTCGAAGAGGATCCACTGGATCTGCAGTGCGGTCGGCTCGTCGCCGCCCATCAGCCGCACCACGGTCTGGCCAGTGAAATCGTGGGAGATCTGGCGGATGGAGCGAATCGGGTTTTCCAGTCGCAGATCGTGGTAGATTTCCCCGGATTCGATCAGGCGCAGCACCAGGTCGGTGGCGCCGATCTTGAGCAGCTGGGTGGTTTCGCTCATCGTCGAGTCGCCCACTATGACATGCAGACGGCGGTGGTACTCGGCATCTGCGTGCGGCTCGTCGCGGGTGTTGATGATCGGACGCGAGCGCGTTGTGGCCGAGGAGACCCCCTCCCACATGTGATCGGCGCGCTGGGAGAAGACGTACTTGGTCTGCTCTTCATCGGTGATCAGATGCCCGGCACCGCACAATAGCTGGCGGGTGACGAGGAAAGGGATGAGCATGTCAGCGAGGCGCTTGAACTCGATTTTGCGTGGAATCAGGTAGTTCTCGTGGCAGCCATAGGAGTTCCCGGCGGAGTCCACATTGTTCTTGAACATGTAGATCCGGCCTTCGTGGCCTTCCTCGGCCAGCTGGTCCTCTGCCTGGTCAACGAGGTCCAGCATGAACGCCTCCCCTGCGCGGTCGTGGGCGATCAGCTGCTTGAGCTGGTCGCATTCCGCGGTAGCGTACTCCGGGTGCGAGCCCACATCCAGGTAGAGGCGCGAGCCGTTCTCCAGGAACACATTCGAGCTGCGCCCCCAGCTGACTACCGGCTTGAACAGGTGCCGTGCGGCATCCTCCGGGGTGAGCCGGCGCCCATCCGACGGGACATAATTCAGCCCGAATTCGGTTTCCAGACCAAAGATTCTGCGATCCACGCGAAGCTACTTCCCCTCAACTGCGGTTCCGCCATATTGGCCAGAACACGACTTCCAAAGCTGTGTGCCCGTTGGGGCTTACTGGCCGCCCTTTTGCACGAATCCGCGGACGAACTCTTCAGCGTTGGATTCCAGCACCGAGTCGATCTCGTCCAGCAGGTCATCCACGCCGGCGGACTGGCCGGTGGTGTTCACCTGGACCTGTTCCGTTTCGGCCTGCTGGTTCTGGATGCTGCGGCGGGCCGAGAAGCTTTCCTGAGTCATCGTTTTCTCCTAAGTCGTCGTGAATCCCGGAATTACGCGCCGAGACTCATACCTATTCTGCGCCGATTAGCGACGCCTGGCCAATTCGTCGATAAATTCCGCAATCTCCAGCTGCGTGTCGAACAGCTCGCCAACCTGCGCACGGGTTCCGCCCAGCGGTTCGGGCATGTGGAAGCGGCTGATCTTGCGCGCCCCGGGGACGGCGAAGGACAACGCATCCCAGTTCGCTGCGACCACGTAGGGCGCATAGCGCTGCAGGGTCATGCCGCGCAGGTAGGCCCGGGTATCTTCCGGCGGGCTGGCCACGGCTTGGTTGATCTCCTGCTGGCTGAAGATCCTCTGGATGGCCCCGCGTTCGGCCATGCGGTAGTACAAGCCCTTGTCGGTCCGCAAATCAGCCCATTGCAGGTCCAGCATCGCCACGCGTGGATCGGACAGCTCAAGCTGGTGGCGCTGGGCGAAGCCGTTGACCAGCTGGTATTTGGCGATCCAGTCAATCTGGTCTGCCGCGTCCATCGGGTCGCGCTCGAGCAACTCCAGGATCTGCGCCCAACGGCTGAGGATCTCGGTGGTGTCCGGATCATCAATGCCGCGTGCCGCACAGTAGTTTTCTGCCGCATGCAGGTAATGGCGCTGGATTTCAATGGCGGTGAGCTGGACCCCGCCGCGCAACCGCACCTTGGCCTTCAGGGTGGGGTCGTGGCTGATTTGCTGCAAGGCCAGGACCGGCTCGACCAGTTCCAGCTGCGGGGCCATCCCCGCTTCGATCAGCGAGAGCACCAAGTTGGTGGTGCCCACGCGCAGCAGGGTGGAGATCTGCCCGAGGTTCGCATCCCCGATGATCACGTGCAGGCGGCGGTACTTGTCCCAGTTCGCGTGCGGTTCATCGCGGGTGTTGATGATCGGGCGGTTGATCGTGGTTTCCAGGCCCACTTCCGCCTCGAAGAAGTCGGCACGCTGGGAGACCTGGAAGGCGGCGCGCTCGTTGAGCATGCCCTGGCCCACCCGGCCGGCACCGCAGAAGATCTGCCTGCTGGCAAAGAACGGGGTGAGCCCGCGGACAATCGAAGAGAACTCGATGCCGCGCGGCATCAGGTAGTTCTCATGCGAGCCGTAGGAGACCGACTTGTTATCGGTGTTGTTCTTGTACAGCAGCAGTTCCCCGCTGCCCAGGCGCTGGGCGGCGGCCGCGGCGCGGCGCATCACTTCATCGCCGGCTTGGTCCCAGAGCACCGCATCACGCGGGGTCATCGATTCGGGGCTGGAGTATTCCGGGTGGGCGTGGTCGACGTACAGGCGTGCGCCGTTGCCCAGGACCATGTTCATCACGACATCCGTGGATTCCTTCTCCTGGTAGAGCGTTGAACCCAGATGCGCGTCGTTGCCATCCAGCGCAATGGATTCGGCGGTCCAGATGCCCTCGTCGTCCAGCCCCGGCTCCAGGTCGGTCAGCTGGCTCGGATGCGCTTGGGCCCGGTCCATGGCGAATCCGCGCGCATCTTGCAGCGGGGATTCGTCGCTGTAGTCCCAGCGTGCTGCCTTGGCCGCCGAATCCTGCTCGGCGACCAATTGCGCGTAGGCGTCAACGATCTGCGCCGAAAGCACCGTGGCGTTGGCCTTGGGCATGTTCGGGCGGATAATTCCGTATTCGGTTTCCAGGCCGACCAGGCGACGGGCGCTCATTTGCCGGCCTGCTGCTGGACCAGGGAACGGATGTTGCTGATCCGCTCGCCCTTGCGGCCGGAAATCCGGGCCCAATCATCGGGGTTGGTGGTGTTGGGCATGTCTTCGTGCTCGGCGAACTCTTCGCGCACCGCACGCAGCAGGTACTCCATTTTCAGTCCGCGCTCGTTCTGCGTAATCAGCGCCTTGATGGCATGCTTCTTGGCGCGGTCCACGATGTTGTGGATGACCGCGCCCGAGGCGAAGTCCTTGAAATAGAGCACTTCGGTGGCACCGGTAACATAGGTGACTTCGAGGAATTCGTTGATCCGCTCGGTGGAGTACATTGCCTGGACGGCTCCGCGGATCATGCGCGCTATGGTGGCGCCGGCATCCCCGGCATCGGCATCGAGCTCATCGGCGTGCAGCGGCAGTTCGGTCGTCAGGTACTTGCTGAAGATTTCTGTGGCGCCCTCGGCATCGGGACGGCGGATCTTGATCTTGACGTCCAGGCGTCCCGGACGCAGGATCGCCGGGTCGATCATGTCCTCGCGGTTGGACGCGCCGATGACAATCACGTTATCCAGGCGCTCGACGCCGTCAATTTCGGCCAGCAGCTGCGGCACGATGGTGGTTTCCACATCCGAGGAGACACCGGTGCCGCGGGTACGGAACAGCGCTTCCATCTCGTCGAAGAACACCACCACCGGATCTCCATGCAGCGCCTTCTCCCGGGCGCGGGCGAAGATCAGGCGGATGTGCCGTTCGGTTTCGCCCACGTACTTGTCCAGCAGCTCCGGACCCTTGATGTTCAGGAAGTAGCTGCGGTTGCTGGCCCCTTCCTTGCGCTCGACGACACGTTGGGCCAGGGAGTGCGCCACCGCCTTGGCGATCAGGGTCTTGCCGCAGCCCGGAGGGCCGTAGAGCAGGATCCCCTTTGGCGCGCTCAACCCGTGTTCGCGGTACAGCTCAGGGTGGGTGAAGGGCAGCTCCACCGAGTCCTTGATGGCTTCGATCTGCGAGTTCAGCCCGCCAATGTCCGAGTAGGCAATGTCCGGGACTTCCTCGAGCACCAGGGACTGCATGTCGGTGAGCTGGACGCGGGATACCGCCATGCCCGAACGTGAGTCGATGGCCAGCTGGTCGCCCACGCGCAGGTGCATCTCGCGCAGCGGGCCAGCGAGTTCAACGACGCGCTGGTCATCGGCACGGGCCATGACTACGGCGTGGTGATTTTCCAGCAGTTCCTTGACCGTGACCAGTTCACCGGTCTCCTCGAATCCCAGGGCCGCGACGATCACCAGTGCTTCATTGAGCAGCACCTGCTGGCCGATGACCAGCTTGTCGAAATCCATCAGCGGGCTGACGGCCACGCGCATCTTGCGCCCGGAGTAGATGACATCTGCGGACTGGGCGCCGGTGGATTCGATGCCGAGCCCGGGTTCGGGGTGCTTGCGCGGGTGCTTGGCCACGATGGTGCCGTGGCTGAAGGGAGTGTCCCCGTCTTTTTCCAGCGCCGACTTCAGGTTGATGATCTGCTCGCGGGTGGTTTCCAGCAGGGCCACCAGGCGCTTGTTATTGCCGCTGATCCCGGCGAGTTGCTTGTCGAGGTTGCGATTCTTGTCGCGCAGCACGTTGACCTGGCGTTCGGTCATCTGCAGCCGCTCGGCCAATTGTTCTGCCTCGCGATTATCGTTCACGTTCCAACCTCCAACATCCAACGTCACCGGGGCGGTTCGTGCGCCCTGATGAGGTTTTTTCCGGTGCTTGGCGCACCGTCTTGCTTCCATCCTAGGAACTGAAGGCCCCGAGTGCAGAACACTCGGGGCCCAATGTCACATAATGAGACGCAATATCTCAATATATGGTTGCAGCTCAGGCTTCGCCGCCAGCGCCTTCGGCGTCTTCTTCAGCGGCACGCACGCGCACGGACTGGTTGGCATCGCGGGCGGCCCGGCGCAGCTTCTTATCCGACAAGCCGCGCTCGCCCAGTGCTTCAGGGGTCCACTCGCCGTCGGCGTGATCGCGCGTCCATGCGCTCAGGTCCTCATCGGAGTACGAGTGCTCCTTGATGCGCTTGGCTTTCGGGATGCCATCGGCGGAATCGGCCAGACGGCGGCAGGTGATCAGGAATGCGGTGTGCGCCACCATCCGGTGATCCGGGCGGACAGCCAGGCCGTCGACGTGCCAGCCGCGCACCAGGGTTTCGAAGCACTCTGGCTCGGTGAACTGGCCCGAAGCACGGATGGCCTCGACCACGCGGGACATCTGGGTCACCGAGGACACGTAGTTGGTCCACACGCCGCCCGGCGCCAGCACGGTAGCTACCGCATCCAGGCATTCCCAGGGGCTGAGCATGTCCAGGACCACGCGGTCGATGCTGCCCGGTGCTTCCAGCTCGACGACCCTGTCCTGGAAGTCGCCGATGGAGATCTGCCACGATGGGTGCTCGCCACCGAAGACGGTGGAGATGTTGCCGCGGGCGATATCGGCGAATTCCTCGCGTCGCTCGAAGGAGTGCAGGAAGCCCTCATCGCCGACCGCGCGCAGCAGCGAGATGGACAGCGCGCCGGAACCGACACCGGCTTCGACGACGCGCGCGCCCGGGAAGATGTCGCCGAACTGCACGATCTGCGCGGCATCCTTCGGGTAGACCACGGTGGCGCCGCGCGGCATGGAGAGCACGAAATCCTTGGCCAGCGGGCGCAGGGCCTGGTAGCGGAAGCCGTCGATATTCTCGATGACCGAGCCTTCGGGCAGGCCGATGATGGCCTCGTGCGGCAGCACGCCCTTGTGCGTGTGGAACTCTCCACCGTGCTGCAGGGTGATGGTGTTGATCCGGCGTTTCTCGTCGGTCAGCTGCACGCGGTCGCCGACACGGAAGGGGCCGCGACGGGCTGCCGCGCCGTGCGGCGCCTGGCTCTTAGCTTCGCTCACTGATGTGATCCTTTTCTTGGTGCTTTTCAGTCTGTATAGAGTTTACTTGCGGCGTCCGGTGACGGCGTTGACGATCTGCCGCTGGTGCAGCAGGCCCACCACCTGCCCGGTGGCGCTGATCACCGCGTATTCGGCGCTGTCCACGCTGGCCAGGTAGTCGATCAGTGCGCGGCCATCGGAATCCTCGGCCACGATCGCGCCCTGGCCCAGGGCACGGGACACGGCCAGGGCCGGAACCTGGGCCGCCTGGTTCGGGTCCACCCGGGACAGTGCCTGCGCATCGATGACCCCGACCGGCATCCCTTTCGGGTCGACCAGGATGATCTCTCCCCCGCGAGCGTTCTGGCGGGAGAGCACGTCGGCTACGGTTGCGTGCGAAACCATGGCCGAAGCCGGGCGCATCAAGTCGGTGGCGATCACGGTGGGCAGGTTCAGCATCATCTTGGAGTGCGCAATCAGCTGCGTGGTGGCTTGCCACATGAACATCGCCACCATGATGCCGACCACCACCGTGATGATCTGGGGCTGCTCGCCGCGTACCAGAGGATAGATCACGAAGTAGAAGACCAGGCCCACGGCGATTGCCCGGCCCACCCAGCTCGAGGCGATGGTGCCCTTGAACTGGGATCCGGTGGCCTTCCAGACGATCGATTCGACCAGCCGCCCGCCATCGAGCGGAAGCCCGGGCAGCGCGTTGAAGGCGCCGAGCAGCAGGTTGGCATAGACGAAGAAGTCCAGCAGCAGGTTCGGGTACACGCCCATGGGCGCGTTCTCGATCACCAGCCAGCCGATTCCGGCCAGCAGGAAGTTCGACAGCGGTCCGGAGAGTGCCACCCAGAGCGAGGCGCCGGGCTTGGCCTTGAAGGAACCGAACTGGGTGTGCCCGCCCATCAGCGTCAACACGATGTGCGCATCTGGCCACTTGAAGGCGCGCGCGGTCATCGCGTGCGCGACCTCATGGATCAGCACGGCCACGGCAATAGCCACCGCGCAGGCCAGGCCCATCAGGTAGGCGTTCAGCGGCGGAATGATTCCGCCGCGCGAAAGCTGGATGCCAACGCTGAAGGTGATGACCGCGGTGATGATGAACCACGAGCTGGAGAGGTAGACCGGGACGCCGCCGATACGCCCCAGCTTGATTCCCGGGGACTTTTCCTGAGTGTCGCTCACGCGCTAACCTGCACCAACCATCGAGTCATTTCATGTACATCCACGGATGCCAAGCTGTCGATCCGGCGCCAATTGCCTTCGCCCGGGTCGGTGGCGTTGGGGACCAGCACCGCATGCAGCCCGGCCGCGGACGCCGAGGCGATGCCCGGCACGGAATCCTCGAAACCAATGCATCTGGCTGCTTCCAGTTCTTTCCCGGTGCACTGGCCCAGCAGCTGCAGTCCAGCCAGATAAGGTTCCGGGTGCGGCTTGCCGTTGGCGACCTCTTCACCGGTAACGCTGGCCTGGAAGATGCCTTCGGGGATGCTGAGCATCAGTTCATCGACGATGCTGCGCTCGGACATGGTCACCAGGGCCTGCGGGATGCCTGCCTGCTTGCACGCCGCGAGCAATTCGCGGGCTCCTGGCCGCCAGGGGATCTCGCGGCGAATGCCGGCAACCACCCGGGCAGAGAGCCAGTCGATGATCTCGCGGATCTCCAGCTTGACCCCGGCCTGCTGCAGGGCCCGGGCGCCATCTGGCAAGGCGTTGCCGACCAGGGCCAGGCCTTGTTCATGGCTCCATGAGCCGCCATGGGAAGCCACCAGCTCAGCTTCGGCAGCCAGCCAATAGGGTTCGGTGTCGATCAGCGTACCGTCCATATCCCACAGGACAGCTTGCGGGGTTGCGGGCTCGGTTCCGGCGGCAAAGTCAAAACTGGTGCTTGGCATGAGTCCATTCTAGATGGAAGAGTGGGGCTAAGCCGCTTCGGCGAGCCACGCCGAGAGCATCGAGTGCTGCCAAGGAGTCTTCAATGAACGAGGAATACCACGCCCCGACGCTGAATAGCTATATCGCCAAGACCCAGCATGAGATTCGCCCCACCATCGTCTTGGCTGCCTTCGAGGGGTGGAACGACGCCGGTTCGGCGGCCACGGACGCCGTCCGCCTGCTGCTCGAGTCCAACGCCCATGAGCATGTGGCCACCGTGGGCGAGGACGATTTCTACGACTACCAGTTCACCCGGCCCAAGACCCGGCGCACCGGGAGCGGGCGCGTAGTGGACTGGCCGTGCACCGAGATCTTCAAGATCCATTTGCCCCAGGCGGCCGCCGACCTGCTGGTGGTGCTGGGTGTCGAGCCGACGTTCAAATGGCAGACCTTCTGCTCGCGGATCATCAAGGTGGCCCAATCCCACAATGCCCATACCGTGCTCACCCTGGGCGCCTTGCTGGCCGATGTGCCGCATACCCGGCCGGTGCCGACCTCGCTGGCCAGCGACGATCCGCGGTTCCAGGAGCACCTGAGGATCAGCGCCTCCACCTATGAGGGGCCCACCGGAATCCCCTCGGTGCTCGGCGTGGAGTTCGAACGGTACGGGATCCCGAGCCTGTCGCTGTGGGCGCAGCTCTCCCACTATGTTGCGCAGTCCCCCAGCCCGCGGGTGCAACTGGCCATCATCGAGCTGCTGGAGGAAGTCATCCCGGTCTCCGTGCCGGACCAGAAACTGCGCGAGGATGCGCTGGCCTGGAAGCATGGGGTCGATGAGCTCGCGGCAGCGGATCCGGATGTGGCCAAGTACGTTGAACAGCTGGAGCAGGCAACGGACACCAGCGAGCTTCCCGAGGCCAGCGGCGAGTCCATTGCCCGGGAATTCGAACGCTATCTGCGCCGCCGGGGAAAGTACCGCAAAGACAGCCCGGGGTCCGACTTCGATATCTGAAGCCGGACCCCGGGATGCTTGGCGCGGTGCTGCCTAGAGCTTGAGCCCCAGCAGCGCGTCGATGCCGTGGCGCAACGCTTCGGCGCCGTCGCCATTCGAGCCGGCCGGCTGTGCAGCCCACCGGTCGAGTGCCTCCAGCGCGGAGGGCGCATCGATGTCATCTGCCATGTGCTTGCGGATGCTTTCCACTACCTTGGCTGCGTCCTCGGTGCTGGTGGTGGCCAAGGCCTGGCGCCAGGCAGCCACCCGCTGCTGGGCTGCGGCCAGCAATTGCTCGGTCCAGAACCAGTCGCTGCGGTAGTGCTGGGAGAGCAGTACGGCGCGGATCGCTACCGGCTCGACGCCAGCTTCGCGCAGTTTGGAAACCAGCACCAGGTTGCCTAGGGACTTGCTCATCTTTTCGCCGTCCAGGCCCACCATGCCGGTGTGCACGTAGGTCTGCGCGAGTTCCGCGTTATCGCCAGCAGCTGCGTGGGCCGCGGAGAATTCGTGGTGCGGGAAGATCAGGTCCGAGCCGCCACCTTGGACGGTGAAGGGGGCCGGCAGGGTCTTGCGGGCAATCACCGAGCATTCGATGTGCCAGCCCGGGCGGCCGGAACCGAGCTTGCCGCCATCCCATGACGGCTCGCCCTCGCGGGCGGCACGCCACAGCAGCGGGTCCAGCGCATCGCGCTTGCCGGCACGATCCGGATCCCCGCCGCGTTCGGCGAAGAAGCCGAGCATGGTCTGGCGGTCGTAGTTCGAAACGGCACCCAGTTTCCAGGCATCGTTCTGGGCGGCCAGGGTGTCGAAGTACACGTCGCCTTCCACCCCATCGGCACCAGCTGGCACACGGTAGGCCAGATCCGCATCGAGCAGCTGCTCGACCACCGGGACCAGCCAGTGGATGGATTCCACCGCGCCGATGTAGTTCTGCGGCGGAATGACGTTCAGGGCTTCCATGTCGTCGCGGAAGAGCTGGATCTGCGACTCGGCCAGTTCGCGCCAATCGACGTTGGTTGCTGCGGCGCGTTCGAGCAGCGGGTCGTCCACGTCGGTGATGTTCTGGGTGTAGGCCACGGTTCGACCGGCATCGCGCCAGGTACGCTGCACCAGGTCGAAGGTGACATATGTGGCGGCGTGGCCCATATGGGTGGCGTCATAGGGGGTGATACCGCAAACGTACATGCTGGCCGGCGCAATAGCTTCATCCGCTGGCGCAGTGGCCTGTCGGGCTCCGGTGGCGGTATTGAAAAGTTCCAGTGTTGGTGCTGAACCAGCCACCTGAGGTACCTCAGGGTTATTCCACGCGTGCACTTATGGACATCCTTTCGCAGATGCGACGTATTTCTTCCTTTAACTCCAAGTGAAGCAAGGCGAGGTTTATTCCCGTTAACTGCAAGATGCCCGTGAAGCAGTCCACGGACATCTTGGAAAACCTGGATCAGGCGGCCATCCAGCCCAATCCCAGAGCGACGAACAGCGCCAGGCCCAGCAGGATGCGGTACCAGACGAAGAAGCGGTAGGAGTGGGTGGAAACGAACTTCAGGAACCAGCCCACAATCAGGAAGCCGACGACGAAGGCCACGACGGTAGCGACACCGGTCTGCGCCAGGGTATAGACACCTGGTTCGTCGAAGGACTTGACCAGCTTGTACAGGCCCGAGGCGAACACCGCCGGGATCGCCAGCAGGAACGAGTAGCGGGCTGCGGCTTCACGGGTGTACCCCATGAGCAAACCCGCGGTGATGGTGCCGCCCGAACGCGAGACGCCCGGAATCAAGGCCATGGCCTGGGCGAAACCGTAGAAGATGCCGTGCTTGACGGTCAGCTTGTCCAAGGTGCGCTGCTGCTTGCCGTAGTGGTCGGCGATGGCCAGGATCAGGCCGAAGACCACCAGTGTGGTCGCAACAATCCACAGCGAACGGAAGTTCGTATCGATGTAGTCTTCCAGCAGCAGGCCCAGGATCGCGATCGGCAGGGAGCCGATAATGATCAGCCAGCCCATCTTGGCATCCGGATCCGAATGCGGGATCTTGCCGGCCAGTGCCTTGCACCAGGCGCCGATGATCCGCACGATGTCACGCCAGAAGAAGACGATCACTGCGGTTTCGGTACCCAGCTGGGTAATGGCGGTAAATGCCGCTCCGGGGTCTTGGGCGTTGGGCAGGAGTTCGCCAACGATACGCAAGTGGGCTGAGGACGAGATCGGGAGGAACTCGGTCAGGCCCTGGATCAATCCTAGGAAAGCTGCTTCAAACCAATTCACCCCTCGACATTACTTCACCGATTGCGACTATCCGGACTCAGAAACACGGAATAGGAAAAATTCACTCCGTGGTCGTACTCACGCATCATCCGAGGGTATGGTGAAGGGCAATAACTCGGAATACTGATCGTAGAGGGCGTCTTCATAGTCTTCGAAGGCATCGGCCAGCGCGCCAAAAGCCGCGTCGACGGATGCCTCGCCAGCACCGCGGCTCTGCGACACAATTGCCAGGTGCTGCTCCAGGCGTGCAATAAATGCTTGCAGTGCAAAACTCGGTTCAGTACTCATAGCATGAGGCTACAACGCACGGCGTTCTTTAGATAGGGGGCAGGATGCTCGAAGAAAGAATTAAGCCACCGCTGCATCATCCCGATGACCAGCGCTTTGAATACCTGGTCATAACTTCTTTCCCGGGCGAACCAAAGCATGTCGCCCGCGCCGCCCTGCGGGAGCACGCCGATAACGGCAAATGGGAGCTCATGCGCACCTGCCGCTATGAAGGCGGCGCCCAAAAGTACTGGCTGCGCCGCCGGGTGATGCGCATTCGCAGCACCCTGGCTCCCTGAACCGGCAACAGGGCACATGGCACCATGCCCGCCATTGGCCCTCACGGCAATCGCGGGTCCTTGCCTCAGCTGTCGAGCGGGCCTACCAGCCACGAGGCCACCGTATTGGCTGCCGAGGCGGCATTGGACGGGTGGTACCAGCTGGCCTGCACGTCGCGGTAGAGCCGTTCGAACTCCGATCCCCGGAAATATCCGCCACCGCCCAGCAGCTGTCCGGCAACCTGGATGTTCTCCCGTGCAGTGCCCCCGGCCAGGGTGCGCAGCGTCACCAGCTTGGGGAACCACGCGCCCTGGTGATCCGCCTTGGCCTCCAGGTCACCGGCCACCGAGCGTTGCAGGGCATCCAGGGCCAGCAGGCGCATCGCCGCTTCGGCCAAGAGCCCGCGGGCACGCACATCCTGCGCATACCGGGTCCCGTCCTGGTGCACCCGCTGGCCCAGGGCCTCCTGAGCCAGGGTCACCGCACGATCTGCGATGCCCACGTAGACGCTTGCGGTCAGGGTCAGGAAGGATGCGAAGATGCCGAAGACCAGCGGGTCCTGGTTAGGACCGGCCGGCAGCCGGCTATGCACCCATTCGCGCGGGGCCACCGCATTTTCCAGCTTCGTGGTGTGCGACTGGCTGGCCCGCATGCCCAGGGTGTTCCAGTCGTCCAGGGAATGCACGCCCTCGCCCCTGGCGACGAAGCCGTGAACCAGTTCCCCGGATTCCTCATCCTTGCCGAACACCCCCAATCGGGTGAACGCCGGCGCCAGCGAGGTGAAGATCTTCACGCCATTGAACTCCACCGAGCCATCGGCAGCAGTTCTCGCCCTGGTCTTCGAGTCGAAGAGCACCGCGTCGTTGCCGGGCTCCGAAATCCCGAACGCCATCACTTCGCCCTCGGCAATCCAATCGGCCACCATATCCAGGCGCCGGTCCCCGCGGGCCTGCAGCAAATACGCGACGCCCGCCCATACCTGGTGCATGTTGATCGCCAGGGCCGTGCCGGGTGCCGCGGTGGCCAGGCGGCGCTGGGCCAGGGCCAAGGTCTGGAAGTTCCACCCCAGTCCCCCGCGCTCTGCCGGCACCAGCGCCTTGAGGTAGCCCAGTTCCACCAGTTCGTTGAAGTCTTCGATGGCGAACGAGTTCGACTCGTCATAGCCGGCGGCCCGGTCCCGGAAACGCTCAAGCAGCTCGTCGCTCAGTATGGATTCGATGGTCAAGGATTCTGCTCCTGGATTCTGTTGTGCTGGCTGGGCCAACGCTGGTTCTAGTATTCCTGCAAGAGGTTTTGCAGCACCCGCACGCCGAACTTGATCGAGTCCACCGGCACGCGTTCATCGACGCCATGGAACATTCCGGTGAAATCCAGCTCGGCAGGAAGTTGCAGCGGCGCGAATCCGTAGCCGGTGATCCCCAGTTTGGCCAGCCATTTGTTATCGGTTCCGCCAGAGAGCATATAGGGCAGAACCACGGCATCCGGGTCTTCAGCCAGCAACGACGCGATCATGGAATCCACCAGCGCACCGGCGAAGGGCACCTCCAGGGATTCCTGCTCATGCACCATGGACAGCTCGACGCGTTCCCCGGCCAGTTCACGCAGGGTCTGCAAGGTGGCTTCGTGCTGCTCGGGCAGGGTGCGGCAGTCGATCAGCGCTTGGGCCTGCCCGGGAATGACGTTGTGCTTGTAGCCTGCCTCCAGGGCGGAGGGATTCGCGGTGTTCTGCAAGGTAGCCCCGACGAAGCGCGAGACATTGCCCATGGCCGAGAGCAGCGGGGCCGGATCGGCTTCATCGAAGTCCAGTCCGGACAGCTCGGCCACCTGCTCAAGCAATGCGCGGGTGGTTTTGGTGTAGGACAGCGGCCATTGATGCTCACCGATGCGATGGACGGCTCCTGCCAGATGGGTGACCGCATTATCGGTGTTGAGCTGCGAGCCATGGCCGGCCATGCCCTTGGATTCCAGCTTCAGCCAGGCGATGCCCTTTTCCGCAGTCTGCAGCATGTAGGCCCGGCGGCCGTTGATTTCGACCGAGAACCCGCCGACTTCGCTAATGGCCTCGGCCGCCCCGGCGAAGAGTTCGGGATGGTTCTGCACCATCCAGCCGGAGCCATAGTCCCCGCCAGCTTCCTCATCGGCGAAGAAGGCGATGACCAGATCGCGCCGCGGGGTGATGTTCTCGCGTTGCAGGTGCCGGATGGCGGCGATAATCATCGCGTCCATGTTCTTCATGTCCACCGCTCCGCGTCCCCAGATCATCCCATCGATGATCCGGGCCCCGAAAGGATCCACGCTCCAGTCTTCGGCGATGGCCGGCACGACATCCAGGTGGCCGTGCACGACCAGGGCCGGCAATGACGGATCGGCCCCCGGGATGCGGGTGACCACGTTGGCCCGCCCGGGAGCGGATTCATAGATCTTGGTATCCAGGCCGACGTCCTCGAGCAGCCCAGCGACATAGCGGGCGGCTTCAAGCTCCCCCGCGCCCTTGTTGCCTCCATAGTTCGTCGTGTCGATCTGAATCAGTTTCCTGCAGATCTCTACGGCTTCATTTTCCATGAGTGGAATGTCGCCAGCAGTGGACATCGCCAATGATCCTCTCGTAGCAGTGCTTTGCAATACACACTAGTGGGCAAAGCCCTCACCGTCGTGTGCGCACGTGCGCAATTTCTAGCCGTGAAGTTCCTGGTAGGCCTTCCTCGCGCCCGGGTGCAGGGGCTGGCCTCCGGTGCTGACCAAGGTTTCGGGGGTCAAGAACTGGATGCCGGCACTGGATTCTGGCACCAGCTGATCGGCATGGGCGACCAGGAGCTTGACGACGGCTCCGGCCAGCTCCTCGGGCATGTCCGCGCGCGCCATCAACAGGTTGCCAACCCCGATCGTCTCCACGGACTTGATTCCGCGGTAGGTTCCCTCCGGGATGACTACCCCGTCGTAGAGATCCGGGTACTGCTCGCGCAGCTGCGGCAGCACCGCTGAAACATCGAGCAGGCCCAAGTCCATGGCTGAAGCGAGCCGGCTCAGCGAAGCAACCGGCAGGCCGCCGAAAAGGAACAACGCGTCAATGCTTCCCTTGCCCAGCGCCTCCAGCCCTGCCACGTACCCGTACTGCAGCTCCTTGGGCGCGATCCCGCTATTCTTCAGCTTCGCTGCCCGCAATATGCGCTGGCCGGTCACCCACGTACCTGACCCTGGCGCGCCGGTGCCGATGGTGCGTCCTGCCAGATCCTGCAGCGAGCTAATCCCGGCTGCTGTGCGGATGATGCAATGGAAATAGTTCTGGTAGACGCGGCCCAGGGCCAGCGGCTGCGCGTGTGGAGCACTGTCCTTCCGGTACTGGTCCACCGTATCGGCTAGGGCAAGAGCCAGCCCGGCCTTGTTTTCTGCGAGCATCGCCAGATTCTGGGCGCTGGCCTGGGTGTTGAGGGCTGTGGAATGCTCGGCGACGCCGTGGTCCACCAAGGCGTTGGAGAGCAACGAGGCAAATTGGAAGTACATGCCCCCGTCTTCACCGGAGGCGATATCCAATCGATGCGCAGCGGGCAACGAGCTGCAGGAACTCAGTACTGGCAGTCCGGCGGCGACTGGGGCTGCCAGGAGATATCGAAGCAAGTTCCGCCGCGACGGCATGGGCTCAGGATTCATCGGGCACCTCGGGCTTGCCGCCATGCAGGGGCAGGCTGATCGTTGCTTTGAGCCCTTCGCCCGGAGCCGATTCAAGCGTGAGCTCACCGGCATTCGCGCGCGCCAAGCGATCCACGATAGCCAGTCCCAAACCTGTTCCCGGACTGTGCCGCACACGTTCTGCACGCCAGAACCGCTCGCCTGCATTCGCGAGTTCAGCAGTGTTCATTCCGGCTCCGTGATCCTGTATTTGGATGCTGGCAGTTCCCGGATCGAGCCGCAGGCCCAGGACGATCTTGCTGCCAGGGGCGTACTTGAAGGCGTTTTCCAGTAGTTCTGCGAGCATCTGCTGCAAATCGAATCCGTTGCACCACACCATGGCGGTCGGCCCCGAGGTGGCACTGCCATCGAGCACCAGCTGGTTTCCCCGTTGCCGGGCAACCTCGGATTGGCGTTCGACTTCCTCGGCGAGCATTTGCCCGACGTCGACTTGTTGGCCGTGCACGGCTGTCTCGGGCAAGGACTCCCCCGCATTTTGCTCGGCTAGCCGATGCTCGGCGCTGGCCAAGCGCATGACGCCGTCCAGCAAGGTTTCCACCCGATGCAGTTCGTTTTCCACCGCGTGCACTCCGACGGGATCCGCTTGGTCGCCCATGCGCATCTTCAAAAGATCCACGCGCAACCGCAAGGCGGCAACGGGGTTCCGGAGCTGATGGGAAGTTTCAGCAATGAACTCCTGCTGCTGCTTCAGGCTCTCGGCCATAGTTCGGGCCATGCTGCCCAGCGACCGCGATAGCCGGCGCAGTTCCGGTGGGCCTTGCTCTTCGAGGAGAACCGGTGCCTGATGCCGCGCAATGTCATTGACGGCATCATTGAGCTGGTGCACCGGACGGAGCACCCAGAAGGTCAGGCGGTCGGCCAAGAGCAGGAGTCCAGCGCCAATGGAAATGACGACAAGCCACAGCAGGCTGGACTTTTCCAGCACCTTGGCGCGTGCAGTTTCCAAGTTCACTTGCATCGTGACAGAGCCGAGCACTTGGGCGGAATTGCCGAACGGCTGCGAGAGCAAGGCGGTGGCATCCGAGAGAGGATCGATCGGCGGGATCTGGACCAGTCCCAGATTCAGCTCTGAATCGCGCACGGTGCCAGCGACCTCGGGATCCGCAGGATCGATACTGCCCGAGACCAGTTGCCGCTGGCCCAGATTGATCAGCAGCCCTTCGCCATAGAGGTCGCTATAGGTGTCCATCTCCAGCTGGAGCAGCGACATGTCATTTGCCAGATCAGCATGGGCGGCAAGCTGGACAAAGCGGTTCAATGCCGATAACCGGTTCAGCTGGACTTCAGCGGTGGCATCACGGCTGACGCTCTGCAACAGCATCGCGCTGACGATGGCGACGATTGCAAGCAGCGCCGTGCCCAAGATGCCCAGTACGCGCAGCCTCACGGGTTTGGCGTCTCTAGCCGGTAGCCGACTCCGCGGACGTTCACGATCATCCCGGGCGCAGCAAGCTTGGAGCGCAAACCGGTGAGGTGCACATCCAGGGAGCGCGACACCGCCACGAACGCGTCGCCCCACAAGCGGTCAAGAATCTGCTCCCTGGTAACCACCGCTCCGTCATGCTGGGCCAGCAATGCCAGCAGCTCGAATTCCTTGGCGGTCAGCTGGAGGTGCCGTCCATTCAGAATTGCTTCGTGCTTCCCGGTGTCCACACGCAATCCGCCGGCGATGAGCACACCGCCGTTGTCATTGGATTGGACCTTGGCGCGGCGGGCCACCGCATCGATGCGTGCGAGAAGAACCGCCAGCCCGATGGGCTTGACCAGGAAATCGTCGGCACCCTGGCGCAGTCCCCGGACAACGCTCCGCTCGTCATTGCGCGCCGAGAGGATGACCACGGGGACTTCACTGATTTGGCGCAGTTTGCGCAGGACTTCCAGTCCATCCATATCCGGCAGGCCCAGATCCAGCAGGATCATCTGTGCATTGTGGTGCTTCAAGAGCGCGTCAGCACCGCGGCTGACATGCTCGGCCTGATGGCCTGCGGCACTCACAGCATCGATCAGGGCGCGAGCGACGGCGTGGTCGTCTTCGACGATCAACAGCTGCACGGCATCATCCTCGACGTTCAGATCCGGGCTCGGCGCCCATGGGTAACTGCTCAATTCTACCAATCGGGGCACGCAGTGTTCTCCAGGTCACTGCATTCCTAAGAAAGTGTTAGTACTTGACTGTGAGTTTGCCAGTAAGAAAGATCACTACCAAGATTGAATACGATCTCACACCCCCGTGGTCCGCGTCACTGCCGATGCGACTCCGCGGCGGCATCGCACTGTGGCAAAAGGAAAATCAAATGAGCGAAAACATCCAGGCGCAACGCGCCGACCTAGACGGTGGCGGCCCGCCGCGCTGGAAAGTCATTGGCCCGGGACTGGTCGTTGCGGCGACCGGCGTTGGCGCCGCCGACATGGTTGCCACACTAGTAGCCGGCAGCCAGTACGGCTATGCGCTGCTCTGGGCAGTGATTGTCGGCGTGATCCTGAAGATTGTTCTGGTTGAAGGCGCCGGCCGCTACACCCTGGCAACTGGCAAAACCATTTTCGAGGGTTGGAAGACCCTGGGCAAGTGGACCACTTGGTATTTCGGTCCCTACATCATCATCTGGGGCTTCGTTTACGGCGCTACAGCGATGAGTTCCGCTGCATTGCCGCTGGCAGCCTTGATGCCGGCAGTGGATCTGAAAATCTGGGCAGTAATCATGGGCCTGCTGGGCTTCGTGATGGTCTGGTTCGGAAAGTACAGCTTCTTCGAGAAGATCACCGCTGTACTGGTGGGCATCATGTTCGTAACCGTGGTGGGCTTGGCTTTCATCGCTGTGCCCAATATTCCGGAAATGCTCAAGGGCCTGATCCCGATGATCCCAGAAGGCGGCGTGGTCTACACCCTGGCGTTGGCTGGCGGCGTCGGCGGTACCATCACCTTGGCCGCTTACGGCTACTGGCTGCGCGAAAAAGGCTGGTACACCCCTAAGTGGATGCGGGTCATGCGCATCGACAACTCCATGGCTTACGTCATGACCGGCATCTTCGTGCTGGCCATGCTGATCGTTGGCGCGGAAGTTGTTCGCGCCGCCGGCGTGAGCATCTCCGGTGGCGACAAGGGCCTGCTGGAACTGGGCGACGTGCTGAAGGCCGAATACGGCGATGTCGTAGGCAACGGCTTCCTCATTGGTTTCTGGGCCGCGTCCTTCTCGTCGATCATCGGCGTATGGAACGGCGTTTCCCTGATGTTCGCCGACTTCTGGGGCCATATGCGCAAGAAGCCGGCAAACCACCCGGATACCCTGACCGGCGGCAAGTACTTCAAGTTCTATGTCCTGTGGCTGACCTTCCCGCCAATGGTGCTGTTCCTGCTGGACAAGCCAATTGCCCTGATTCTGGCCTATGGCGTCCTCGGTGCGCTGTTCATGCCATTCCTGGCAGTCACCCTCCTGGGCCTGCTCAACGGCAAGCGCATCCCCAAGGCATGGGCCAACCGCTGGCATACCAACACCGCACTGGCGATTACCGCTGCGCTGTTCATCGTCTTGGGCGTACAGCAGCTGTACAAGTCACTGGCACCGCTCTGGAGCTGATGGCCTTTCGCTAGGCAAAAGCCATGGTGGCATGCAATGAATTGCATGCCACCATGGCTTTCGCGTTTAGGCTGGAGGCTATGAGCATCAAGCGGATTGGAATCCTTGGAGCGGGACGAGCCGGCACAGCCCTCGCCCGCGCAGCAGCATCGGCCAGAATCGACGTACGCATCGCAGGTTCCAGGCCTCCACGGATGATGAAGTACCACCTGACGCAGTACGCATCGCATGCCACCGCCGTACTGGCCGAAGACATCGCCGAGGATGCCGATTTGGTGGTGCTCATGGTGCCGCAAGAGGAACTCGACGACATTGATGTCCCATCCCTGGCGGGCATCTTGCTGGTGGATGCAACCAATCGCTGGGAAGACGAGCCGCTTCCCGACTGGCTGGAAACATCACTTGAGGCCGGCTTGTCCAGCTCCGAAGGCATTGCAACCCACTTCAAGAGCTCTCGCGTGGTCAAAGCGCTCAATCACATCAGCCACTGGGACATGGACGCGGATCGGGCAACCAAGCAATCCGCGCAACGCGCCCTGGGCGTCGCATCGGATAACAAGCAGGATGCCCAGACGGTTTCGGAACTTACCCTCGCCTTGGGCTTCTCTCCGGTCCTCCTGCCCAACTTGGCCGCGGGCCGCGGCTTGGAACCTGGTGGCGCGATCTTCAACGAAGTAATCGATGCGGCAACGCTGTCCGCCAGGCTCGGCCCACCTGCGCAGTAGAGCCGCTAAACCCGGGTTTCACTAGGCAGATCGCATGACATTCCTGTGACGCTCGACACTGATTTTCTGATTTTTTGCCTTAAACCTCTACTCAATCCCGGTTTTCCCGCGGAATTCCGGGGTTTTCACCCTCCAGTTGCGAGGAGTTTCCCGATTGGAAATCCCCTGCTGGGGGTGGTAAAGTTTTACTTCGTTGCCAGCGATAACAACGCGAACAACAGACAACCTGCGCGGGTGGCGGAATAGGTAGACGCGCTAGCTTGAGGTGCTAGTCCTCGCAAGAGGGTAGGGGTTCAAGTCCCCTTTCGCGCACAGGTAGAATCCCCGGTTGACTTCGGTCAACCGGGGATTTCTTTATTTAATCCGAACGACTCCCCGCCCTCGATTGAGGATGCGGCGCATGCCTCCCCCGCGCTTGCACGTGCGCTGTCGTAAAGTGCTTATATGACTGACTCTTCCCCGGGCAACGTCCCCGCCCAGCAGGGGCTCATGCCAACTGATGACGGCCACCAGCTGTACTGGGAAGAGTTCGGCAGTCCCGGGGGAATCCCGGCACTGCACCTGCACGGTGGACCAGGAGGAACACTCGGCGCGAGCGGCTACCGGAACCGCTGGGATCTGTCCCGTACTCGCCTCATTGGTTTTGAACAGCGCGGTTGCGGACGTTCTCTCCCCTCGGCAGCCGCTGCGGATACGGACATCGGAGAATTCACTACCCAGCGGCTGATAGCCGATATCGAAACGCTGCGTGTCGGGCTGGGTATCGAGAAATGGATTATCAATGGCGTGTCCTGGGGCTCGACCTTGGCTCTCGCCTACGCACAGGCCCATCCCGAACGCGTCGTCGGCATGGTGCTTTTCGCCGTCACGACAACGAGCCGTGAAGAAGTCCAATGGATCACCGAAACTGTTGGAGCGCTCTTCCCGGAAGCATGGGACCGCTTCTCGCGATTCGCCAGCAGCCACATTCCGGCCTACGCGGCGGGTGAACTGCGACTGGTCGAGGCCTACGCGCAACTGCTCGGCTCCACCGATCTGGAACTTCGCGATGCGGCGTCCCGCGAATGGGCGCTATGGGAGGATACCCACATTTCCCTCGGATCGGAGCAGGTAATCCGCGATCCGCGCTGGCATGACCGCCGCTTCCGGCATTCGATGGCACGGCTGACCACTCATTTCTGGGCCCATGATGGTTTCTGCCAGCCGCCGATCATCGAGAATATGGCTGGGATCCGGCACCTGCCGGCCGTTTTGATCCACGGACGAGCCGATGTTTCCGGACCGTCAATGACGGCATGGAAACTTCACCAGCTCTGGCCAGCTTCCTCACTGGTTATCTGCGAGACCGATGGCCACGGCGGAGCGGAGATGGTCGATCACTGGACATCGGCGAACGCGAACATGCTGGACCTGGCTTCTTGATAGCATCAGAGGCGGAGTTTTGAACGAAAAATTCCGTCACTAGCACAGCACTACTGGAGTACTGAACATGCGCATAGCCATGCTTTCCCTGCATACCTCACCGATGCAGCAGCCGGGCTCCGGCGATGCAGGTGGCATGAACGTGTACATCCAGAACCTTTCCTATGCGCTGGGCGCCCTGGGCCACGAAGTCCACATGCTCACGCGCACCGCCAACGAATCCGAGTCGCTCCAGGTCAGCGAGGGCGTGTGGATGCATCAGGTGCAGATCGCTGCCCATCGGAACCTTGCCAAGGAACAGCTCCCGGCGATCATCGACGAGGCCGCGGAGGAAATCGCAACGCACTTGCACGGCATGAAGTTCGATGTCGTCCACGGGCACTATTGGCTCTCCGGAATGGTGGGGCTGCAACTGGCGCAGCGCTGGTCCGCTCCCTTGCTGGTCTCGATGCACACCTCGGCCGCGGCCAAGGAACACGAATCAGGTCTCCCCGAGCCTGGGAAGCGAAAGGAAGCAGAGAAGCAGCTGCTCGCCGACTGCGCGCGCATCATCGCGAACACGCCCGTCGAGGCGAAACAGCTGCAGCGCTTCTACGCCGTGGACTCGAACAAGCTCGACATCGTCCTGCCCGGCGTCAACCACCGCATCTTCCACCCGGATCAGGACAAGCTGCGCCGGCCTCTGGGAGACGATGACCTGCACCTGGTCTACGCCGGGCGCATGCAACCGCTGAAGGGAGCCCATCTTCTGCTCGAAGCCATGGGCATCGCGCGTCGCGAGGATCCAGCCCTGCGCATTACCGCATCGCTGTTCGGTGCGCTGTCCGGGGCAACGGACTACGACCTGCCAGCGCAAGTCCAACACCACGGCCTGGAGGACGTCGTCCGGTTCTTCGATCCGCTCTCCCCCGAGAAGCTGGCGCTCGTCTTCGCCAATGCCGATGTCGTCGCGGTGCCCTCGCTCTCCGAGACTTTCGGATTGGTGGCCGCCGAAGCGCAGGCCTGTGGCACGCCGGTGTTGGCCAATGCGGTGGGAGGGTTGGCCTACGCCGTCAATGACGGCGAATCCGGTTGGCTCATGACCGAGCCTGATGCCCAGCTTTGGGCCGCCAAGCTGCTTGAACTGGCCCGGGATCCTGAACAGATTACCGCTGCCGGACATGGGGCGCTGGAACATTCGGCCCTCTTCACCTGGGAACGCGCGGCCGTGGCCACCCTGGCCAGCTACCGTGTCGCCCAGTCCGAGCGCCAAGTACGTTGAACGCAATAGTGCCTTGGCCTTCAAGGCAATTCCATTGAAGGCCAAGGCACTAGCGGTGGAGCCTAGCTGCGCACCAGATCCAGCTCGAAGTGGGGCTTGGACTTGCGTGCATTCCACGCGTGGACCTTGTACCCATCGGCTTGCGGCTGGAAGGCCAGGTCAACCGATGCCGGAAGCACTACCGGGGACTTGAACTCGATGCTCCAGCGGTACGTTCCGTTAGCTGGTTCGATCCCCGCCAATGCCCGGGCTGCCAGGTAGATGCCATGGGCAATAGCCGCTGGCATGCCCAACGCCTTGGCGCTGAGCGCGGACAGGTGAATCGGGTTGTAGTCGCCGGCTACTGCGGCCCAACGACGTCCCGTTCCCTGATCCAGTTTCCAGCTCGCGGTACGCTGCGGTGCAGCAAAGGCCGGATGCGCGCTCTTCTCCGGTGTACGGCCCTCGAGCCGCACGCCTTTGGCCAAGAACGTGCTGCGCAGCAGCACCCGGTCCTGCCCGTCCACGACGAGGCGCATCACCAAGTCGGAGGTCGCCCCATGGGGATGGGCCGATAGGTTCTCGCTGTGCACCTCGATGTCAAAAGCCTCATCCTCAGCCAGCGGCGCAACCACATCGACCTGGTTGGACAGGTGGATCATGCCCAGCAGCGGCAAGGGGAAATCATCTTGCACCATCAAGGACATAGCCAGCGGGAAAGCCAGCGAGTGCAAGTAGAGGCTGGGCAGCACGCCGTTCATCGGCGCGCCTACGGCCTGGCGGAACTCGGCGAGTTTCACCGGATCGGCCTTGGCACCCTGGAAGACCAGGACGGTTTCTGGCAGCACCGGGTTCTTCGGCTTCCGCTTCAGGGTCTTCACGGCCTTGGCATAGACCGAGGCCATCGAGGGAATCGAGGTGACGATCTGCGCACCCATCTAGGCACCTACCAGCGATTGGCCGCAGACCCGCAGCACCTGGCCGTTCAACCCGGCCGCGGCATCGGACCCGAGGAAGCTAATCGCCTCGGCAACGTCTACCGGCAGACCGCCTTGCATCAGCGAAGGCAGAACCATGCGGGCAACGGTGCGGGTACCCAGCGGGATCTTCGCGGTCATCTCGGTCTCGATGAACCCCGGAGCCACAGCGGCGATGGAGCCACCATTTTCTGCAAACAGCTTGGCGCTGGCGTGCACCATGCCGATCACCCCGCCCTTGGAGGCTGCATAGTTGGTCTGGCCGCGGTTCCCGGCAATGCCGGAGGTGGAAGCCAGCGAAACGATGCGCAAACCGGGCAGCTTGGCTGCCAGGAAGGCCTCATTCATGCGCAGCTGCGAAGCGATGTTCACGGCAATCACCGAGTCCCAGCGGCCGGCATCCATATTGGCCAGCAGCTTGTCCCGGGTGATACCGGCATTGTGGATCACCAGATCCAGCGAGCCATGGCGGCCGATCGCATGGTCCATGATCTGCTGGGCGGCATCCTGGGCGGTGACATCCAGCTGCAAGGCGGTGGCGCCGATGGAGTTGGCGACCTTGGCTAGCGATTCGCCGGCAGCAGGCATATCCACCACAACCACCTGCGCGCCGTCGCGGGACAGCGTCTTGGCGATGGCCGCGCCGATGCCGCGAGCGGCACCGGTCACCACCGCGACCTTGCCGGCCAGCGGCTTGGCGAAGTCGGCAGGCAGCACGCCATCATTGGTGCGCACAGAAAGGAACTGGCCGTCCACGTAGGCGCTGCGCCCGGAGAAGAAGAAGCGCAGCGCGGCCAGCGCACTAGGGCTGGCAACGCTGGTGCCTTGGGCAAGCACGATGCCGTTGGCGGTGGCTCCACCGCGCATTTCGCGGCCCATCGAGCGCACGATGCCGTCGATGCCCTGGCACACGGCGGAAAGCTCCGGCGCATCGTCATCGCTGGCGGGACGGGAGAAGGCCACCACGCGGCCACCTGGCAGCAGCTTGCGCAACGCCTGGCCGGCCGCCAGCATCAGCGGCGACAGCTCGGTGGGGTGCTCGAGTTCATCGAGCAGCAGCACCAGGCCGCCGAGCTTGGCATCGCCGGCGTCGTGCCGGCGCACATCCAGCCCCCAGGCGACCAGGGTGTCGCTCAGGTCCTGGGCCTTGGACGAGGCACCGAGCACCAGCACCGGGCCGGGCAGCAGTGGCGCATCGGGGCTGTAGCGGCGCAAGCGCGGAGGACGCGGCAAGCCCAGCAGGGTGGCCAGCTTCTTGGTGATCCCGGAATTAACCAGTTCCATGTACTTGTCCGCCATTAGCTGCGAGCCTCCAGAATTGCGACGACGCCCTGGCCACCTGCGGCGCAGACCGAAATCAGCGCGCGACCCGAGCCCTTTTCATGCAGCATTTTCGCGGTACTGGCGATGATGCGCCCGCCGGTGGCGGCGAAGGGGTGCCCTGCGGCCAGCGAGGAGCCGTTCACGTTCAGCTTCGACCGGTCGATGGCGCCCAGCGGGGCATCCAGCCCCAGCTTCTCGCGGCAGAATTCCTCGTCCTCCCACGCCTTGAGCGTCGAGAGCACGGTGCCTGCGAAGGCCTCGTGGATCTCGTAGAAATCGAAGTCCTGCAAGGTGAGGTTGTTGCGCTCCAGCATCCGGGCGGTGGCGTAGGCCGGAGCCATCAGCAGGCCCTCGGCACCGTGCACGAAGTCCACTGCTGCCGCTTCGAAGTCCACGAAATTGGCCAGCATCGGCAGGTCGTTGGCTTGCGCGTACTCTTCGCTGCCCAGCAGCACGGCCGAGGCGCCGTCGGTCAGCGGGGTGGAGTTTCCGGCGGTCATGGTCGCCGCATCGCCCAGGTTCCTGCCGAAGGCGGGCTTGAGCTTGCCCAGCTTTTCCATGGTGGAATCGGCGCGCAGGTTGTTGTCCTTGGACAGGCCGTTGAACGGGGTGACCAGGTCATTGAAGAAGCCGCGGTCGTAGGCGGCCGCCAAGTTCTGGTGGCTGGCCAGGGCCAGTTCATCCTGGGCCTCGCGGGTGATGCCCCACTTCTTGGTGGTGATTGCCTGGTGGTCGCCCATGGACAGGCCGGTGCGCGGTTCGCCGGTGCCGGGGGCTGCGGGGGCCAGATGGCCTGGGCGCAGCTTGACCAGCGCGGCGAGCTTGGCCTTGGTGCTGCGGGCGCGGGAAAGCTCCATCAGGATGCCGCGCAGCGCATCCGAGACGGCGATCGGCGCGTCGGAGGTGGTGTCCACGCCGCCGCCGATGGCGGAATCGAGCTGGCCCAGCTTGATCTTGTTGGCCAGCGAGCCGATGGCTTCCATGCCGGTGGCGCAAGCCATCTGCACGTCATAGGCCGGGGTGGCGTGATCCAGCGAGGAGCCGAGCACCGATTCGCGGATCAGGTTGAAGTTCTTGGAATGCTTGAGCACCGCGCCGCCGGCGACGGCGCCGATGCGCTGTCCCTGCAGGCCGAAGCGGGCGACCAGGCCCTCGAGTGCTGCAGTGAACATGTCCTGGTTGGACGCATTGACGTAGGCGGTATTGGAACGGGCGAAGGGAATGCGGTTGCCACCGATGATCACGGCATTGCGCACAGAGGGCTGGCTCATGTTCGTTGAACTCCTACAAATATTCTGGTGTGACAAGTATTACTGCAACCAAGAGTACATGATACTGTGAGTTACGTGAACAAGATCACTGGGGAAATCGACCGCGAGACCGACGGCCGGGCAGCTCGCTGGCAAGCGCATCGCACCGCGCGCCACGAAGAACTGCTCAAGCTGGCGCGCAAGGCCGTGCACAAGCTCGGCCCGCAGGTCTCCATGGAAGACATCGCCAATCACGCGAAAACTTCCAAACCGGTGTACTACCGGTACTTCGGCGACAAGGAGGGCCTGCGCCAGGCACTGAGCGCCATGGTCATCAACGACTTCCGCGAACGCGTCATCGCCGCAGGCCTGGCCAAGGAAGACGAAATCAGCGCCCTGCACGCCATGGTTTCCTCCTACCTGGAGCTGGCAGCCAACAGCCCGAACCTGTACTTCTTCGTGACATCGGCCCCGCGCTGCGCCGACGATGAATCCGCTGGCGCCCTGAGCACCTTCTTCGAAGAGGCATCCAGCTTGATGAGCGAACGCCTGCTCAAGCTCTATGACCAGCGCGCCACTTCCGCGACCCTGGAGTTGTGGCCGCGCGCGGCGCTGGGCATGGTCCGCGCGGCCGGCGAACAGTGGCTGCGCCAACCGGATTCCGCCAACAAGCCGGCATTGCCGTCGCTGGCCGCGGAACTGACCAATTGGCTGGCCTATGGCATCGCCTCCACCCGGACCCCGAAAACCAACTGAAGCACCCAGGTGCACTCCCAACCCGACTCACCACCGAATAGAAAGACACGTCATGAGCGAGAACCGCATCAACGTCAACGCCCTGTCCGAACAGCTCTTCGGCCCCTATGCCGAAATCCGCAAGGCCTCTCGCGCCCGCGCCGCGGACCCGCAGCTGCAGCGCGACCCGCTGCTGGGCATGGATGAGCACCGCGAACGCGTTCTGGGCCAGCTGGGCATCCTGGTGCAGCAGGAAGCCGTCCAGCGCGCCTTCCCCACCGAATTCGGCGGCAAGAACGACCACGGCGGATCCATCGCCGCCTTCGAGGAACTGGTCGCCGCGGACCCGTCGCTGCAGATCAAGGCCGGCGTGCAGTGGGGCCTGTTTGCCGGGGCGATCCTGCACCTGGGCACCGAAGAGCACCACAAGGCATGGCTGCCCGGGGCGATGAACCTGGACACCCCCGGCGCCTTCGCCATGACCGAAATCGGCCACGGCTCCGATGTGGCCGCAGTTGCCACCACCGCTACCTACGACGAAGCCACCGATGAGTTCGTCATCCATACTCCGTTCAAGGCCGCCTGGAAGGAATTCCTGGGCAACGCCGCCCTGCACGGCAAGGCCGCCACCGTCTTCGCGCAGCTGATCACCAAGGGCGTGAACCACGGCGTGCACTGCTTCTACGTGCCGATCCGCGATGAAGCAGGCAACTTCCTTGAAGGCATCGGAGGCGAAGATGACGGGCTGAAGGGCGGGCTGAACGGCATCGATAACGGCCGTCTGCACTTCACCAACGTCCGCGTGCCGCGCACCAACCTGCTCAACCGCTACGGCAACGTGGATGAAACCGGCACCTATTCCTCGCCGATTCCCTCCCCGGGACGCCGCTTCTTCACCATGCTCGGCACCCTGGTCCAGGGCCGCGTATCGCTTGATGGCGCCGCCACCAACGCCTCGAAGATCGCCCTGCAGATCGCGATCACCTACGGCAACCAGCGCCGCCAGTTCAACTCCACCTCGGACACCGAGGAAACCACCTTGCTGGACTACCAGCGCCACCAGCGCCGGTTGATCACCCGCCTGGCCCGCACCTACGCTGCCTCCTTCGCCCACGATGGGCTGCTGGAGAAGTTCGACGCGGTCTTCTCCGGGCGCGAGGACAGCGACACGGACCGCCAGGATCTGGAAACCCTCGCCGCGGCGCTCAAGCCGCTGAGCACCTGGGACGCGCTGGACACCCTGCAGGAATGCCGCGAAGCCTGCGGCGGAGCCGGGTTCATCGCCAAGAACCGCTTCACCCAGCTCTATGCAGACCTCGATGTCTACGTGACCTTCGAGGGAGACAACAATGTGCTGCTGCAGCTGGTGGGCAAGCGCCTGCTCACCGACTATGCCGCCGAATTCCGCAAGCTCGATACCGGGGCCATGGCCCTGTACGTGGCCAAGCAGGTGGGCACCACTGCCCTGCACCGCTCGGGCCTGCGCAGCGTCGGCCAGGCGTTCGCGGATATCTCCGATGAGCGCAAGAGCGCCAATTTCTTCAAGGACCCGGAGAACCAGCGCGCTCTGTTCACCGACCGCATCAACGCCAAGGTCGCCGAGGTGGCCAACGCCCTGCGCGGTGCCGGGAAGAACAAGGCCAAGGCTGCCGCCGCATTCAACGAGAACCAGGACCTGCTGATCTCCGCGGCACGCGACCACGGCCAGCTGCTGCGCTGGGAAGCATTCACCGCGGCATTGGAGAAGACCGGGGATCCGACCACCAAGGAGGTGCTGACCTGGTTGCGCGATGTCTTCGCGCTAACCCTGATCGAGGATGACCTGGGCTGGTACCTGGCCAACGGCCTGCTCTCGATGCAGCGTGCCCGCACCCTGTCCGGCTACATCAACCGCCTGCTTGCCCGCCTGCGCCCGCATGCCCAGGACTTGGTGGAAGCCTTCGGCTACACCCAGGACCACCTGCGTGCCGATATCTCCTCGGGCGGCGAAGCCGAGCGCCAGGATGAGGCCATGGAGTACTTCCGCAAGCTGCGCGCCAGCGACAATGCGCCAATCAGCGAGAAGTCCTTGCAGAAGGCCAAGCGCTAGAGCCAACGAGCAGGTGCCCGGACCAGGGGGATTTCCCCCGGGCCCGGGCACCTGCTGGTTAACGACTGCTTCGCCTAGTTTCCCAGCCGCTGGGCCAGGGCTACCGTCAGCCCTTCGGGGCCCCGCACATAAGCCATTTTCCAGGCGCCTTCGTATTCCCCGACGCCGCCGATCAGTCCATAGCCCCGGGTTTCAAGGCCGGCGACCATCCCCTGGAGGTCATCTACCTCGAAGGCGATCGAGCGCAGTCCCAGTTCGTTGGCCATGGCGTGCGGGTTGCCCGGTTCATGGGCAGGCTTCTCGAAGCTGGCCAGCTCGATGCCGACCTCCGAATCCGCGGACTTGAGCATGACGACATTCGTGCGCGAGCCCTTGACCCCGCACACGGTTTCCAGGAACTCCCCTTCCATCCCGTCGACCCTGCCCTCGACACTCAAGCCCAAGCCGATGAAGAAGCCAGTCACCAGCTCAAGGTCTGCAACGGTGACGCCGATATGGTCAAAACGGATGATTCGCGGCATGGTGGTAGGCACCCTTTCGCTCCTAGATGGCCAGGCAAAGATGGCCAAGTTCGCTGGTTAGCCACAGGGTACGCCCACCGCGCGCCCGGAACCAGCCCGCGAAGAAGACTCCATGGAACTTGGAATCCGGCCAGCAGTGCGATCCCTAGTGGTGCCAATGCCAGTACTTCAAGGATGAAGAATGGAACCGCGGGGCGGAATCCGCCTGGGTGCTGATTTGTCTCGTGATCCGCCCCGCATTCCGCGGGCGGATCATTTCAGGGCAGTTGCCTGCTGCCGCGGTCGAGCATGCCCGCCCCACCGATACCGGAATCACCTACAAGGGCAGAGAGGGCCTATTTTCCGGCATCTTGGCCAGTTTCGAATCTGCCGGCTTCACGATCATGAATCGAAATCGAAGCCTCGCACTGGCCGAACAGGGCCGCTGGCCACCCAGCTAGAGACTTGCCTGCCCCAGTCCATCGAGCACCAGCGCCACCCTTGCCCGCTGCTCCCGGTTAAGTCCCTGGACCGGCAAGGGCAGGCAATTGGGTGCTGCCAGGCCCAGGTGCTCGGCAATGGCGGCACTGACGCGCAAGCTGCCGCCGCATTGCGCCATCAGGTCCCACAACGGCCGCAGATCCTCGGAAACCGCTAGCGCCTTCTGATGGTCTCCGGCCTGCACCGCACGCGTAATTCCAAGCATCGGGGCCGGGATCGTTCCGCCCACCGCGGTAAACCACGCGTCGCATCCTGCGATGAGTCCGGCTGCCCCGAACGCATCGCCCGATACCCCGATGCCTACGTGATCGGGAAGCACCGCCCGAATCGCCGCGACATGCGCCAGCGCATCCACCGGATCGGCCGGAACCCCCGGAATCTTGATGGAAATGATCCCCGGCAACTGCGCGATGCGCGCATAAAGCCCGTTGCTGAAGGTGAAATGCGTTGTCCCAGGGTTGTCATAGACAACGACCGGTAAGTCGCTGCGTTCGGTCGCCGCCCTGAACAGTGCGAAGACTTCATCATCGTCCAGCCGCTGGTAGCCCACCGGGGCGAGCAGAACGCCGGCCGCACCGGCGGCCTTGGCGTCGTCAATATGCGCCAGGACGTGGGCCGTGCGCATGGCGCCGACTCCAGCCAGCACCGGGATCCCCGTTGCATGCTGCACCGCCAACCCGATGACGCGTTCGCGCTCCGCGCGGTCCAGGTACATGTACGAACCGGTCGAGCCCAGGACGGTAATTGAATCCACCCCGGCCGCAACCAGTCGCTGCACCAATCCGATGAATGCAGGTTCATCGAGTTGGTCATCATTCATTGGGGTCAGCGGGAAGGCGCTGAGCCCGGTCAAAGCGGTGACTGGCACTGCGCCAGTTTTCGTTGATGATTTCATGATGCGCCATCCTGTCTCATGTGCTGGTTCCTCGATCTTACGGCCAGCAGCGCGCAGGCGATGACCGCGCAGCCGCCAACCACGGTGGGCCAACCGATTTGTTCGTGCAGCAGCATCCCGGCCCAGCAGATCGTCATCACCGGCTGCGCCAGCTGCACCTGGCTCACTTGCGCCATCGGGCCGATGGCCAATCCGCGATACCACGCAATGAAGCCGAGGAACATGCTCACGACGCCAAGATAGGCGAATGCCGCCCACTCGCTGAATGTTGCCGTGGGCGGTTGCTGGAGCGCCGAGACGGTCGTGAGGGTGATCATTACCGGTGAGGCCAGGACCAGCGCCCATGAGATCGTTTGCCATGAACCGAGCTCCCGCGAGAGCAGTCCGCCTTCGGCGTAGCCGATAGCGCAAGCGAGCACCGCCCCGAAGAGCAACCAGTCGGCCCCGTGCAAGCTGCCCAGCCCGCCTCCTTGCAAAGCGGCAAACGCCAAGGCTGCCAATGCCCCAGAACCAGCCGCGATCCAGAATCTGGCACTGGGTCGTTCCCTGGTTCGCAGAACAGCGGCTGCGGCCGTCACTGCAGGCAGGATGGCGATCACTACCGCGCCATGGCTGGCCGGAGCCGTGGTCATCGCAAAGGATGTCAGCAGGGGGAAACCTGCGATGACTCCCCCGGCGACGACCAGCAGACGCCACCATTGCGACCGTGTCGGAAGTTTCTGGCCGGTGCTCCAGAGCACGGCAACAGCCAGCATTGCGGCGATAACGGATCGCCCCGCGCCGACGAACAGCGGTTGCAGATGGCCGCTTTCCACGGCGATGCGGGTGAAGGGCACGGTGAAGGAGAAGGCGAGCACGCCCAGCAATCCCCAGATCAGCCCGGTAACGCCCGAGGATAGCGGTTGCCGCGAAATGAGAGTAGCGGTACTATCTAGTTTCATGTTTAACAGTAGCAGTGAGCGCCTGGTTGCGGTACTGCGCGAATGGATTGCGACAGCCCCCGCCGGGAGCCAGCTGCCCTCCACCCGTACTCTGGTGGCGGATTATGAAGTCAGCCCGGTCACCGTGCAGAAAGCGCTGCGGATCCTCACCGGCCAGGGCATCATTGAATCGCGTCCGGGTATCGGCACCTTCGTTCGCAGCCACCCGGTGGCCCGGGCGCACGACCATGCCTGGCAAACCGCGGCCTTGGGCGTTGTGCAACGGCCCCTGCCTGAACTCGCCTCCGCCCAGCGCGCTACGCCCAATGACGTCATATCCCTGCAGTCGGGCTATCCGGATCGAGACTTGCTGCCAGAACGACTGGTGCGCAGCGCCTTCTCGCGGGTCGCGCGCAGCGATGCGGTGCTCCAGCGCACCCCGGCCGCGGGGCTGCCTGATCTGCAGAGCTGGTTCGCATCCGAGCTCGGCGCCATCACCGCCCCTGGGCTGAGCGCGCCGGCGGCCAGCGACGTCGTCGTCCTGCCCGGCAGCCAAAGCGGGCTGGGCTCGATCTTCCGCTCACTGGTTGGGGCCGGCAAGCCGATGCTCATCGAATCGCCCACCTACTGGGGTGCTATCCTCGCGGCCGCGCAAGTCGGCGTGCAGCTCGTCCCCGTTCCCGCCGGTCCCCACGGCCCGGACACCGGGCAGTTGGATCGCGCTTTCGAGCAAACCGGGGCCCGCGCCTTCTACGCCCACCCGAATTTTGCCAACCCTTCCGGGGCCCAGTGGTCGCCCGAAGTTTCCCAGCGGGTGCTGGAAATCCTGAAGAATCGTGGCGCTTTCCTGGTGGAAGATGACTGGGCGAAGGATTTGGGGATCAATGCCGAGTCTTCACCGATGGCCGCCAGAGATGACAGCGGCCATGTGGTGTATCTGCGCTCCCTGACCAAAAGCGTGTCCCCGGCGGTCCGTGTTGCCGGCGTCATTGCCAGAGGGCCAGCACGGGAACGGATCTTGGCCGATAACCAGGCCCAATCCATGTATGTCAGTGGTGCGCTGCAATCCGTCGCGCTTGACGTGGTCACCCAGCCCGGGTGGCGCACCCACTTGCGCTCGGTGCGCCAGCAGCTGGCAACGCGCAGGGATCTGGTGCTCGACGCCCTGGCGCAGCATCTGCCCGAAGCACATGTCGAGCAGGTCCCGCTGGGCGGGCTGAACCTCTGGGCAAGGTTGCCGGATGCCACTAATCTGGTGCAGCTGGTCCGCGACTGCGAAATGCGCGGCGTGGCCATCTCGGCCGGAGACAGCTGGTTCCCCGCGGAACCGACCGGACGCTTTCTGCGGTTGAACTTTGCCGGCCCGAACCCTGGAGCCTTCAACCAGGGCGTCGAGATCATCGGCCAGGTGCTGCGCGCCTAGGTCCAATGCGAAGGGCTAACCAACATACCTGGTCTTCGTAGGGCTGTGCGAGGGCCGTGGGGTGCCTATAGGGCTCCAGCGATCATCAAAGCGACAAGTCCTGCAAGGCATTCGCCACCGTTGCAGCATTCAGATTGATACATAAGTGTTGCATTTCTGGTTATATATGAATATTCCAGCCGTCAATTAGCTTGAAAATAACACAATATGAACTGAAAGCATTTGTTTCGATGCAAGAAGATAAATTCTCTGACAAAAAATAAGCCCAGAGAAGAGACTCGACCGCGAGAAATCAGATACGTAAATCTCAAATAAACCAATCTAGTGTTATGCATCGGAATAATGCCGTGATGTTTTAGGAATTTATTAATCAGAATATTTCTTTAGCCTAGGATTATCGATTAGAATCGACACTAGACTTCAACTACTTTCTTACCTGTGATAACTACCTGCCTGGCGCAACGTTGAGCTACTCGTTCACTATGGGTTGCAATAACGAGCAAACTTCCACGAGCGCGAAGAATGTCGAATAGATCCAACACTTCATTTTCCGTCTGCTCGTCGAGCGCCCCGGTTGGCTCATCCGCAATTAGAATTGCTGGAGATTTAACGATTGCGCGGGCAATCGCCACACGCTGAGCTTCGCCACCTGAGAGTCTGCCGACTCTATGATTTTCGTACTTACTAAGACCTACATGACCGAGTGCGTCTGCTGCCGGGTCGCGGAAGGCGTTCTTATTCCCGCCTAGTCCCAACATGACATTTTGCAAGGCGGTCCGCTCAGGTAGCAGATCATAGCGTTGCGTAATTACGCCGACATTCGCCTTGCGAAAGGCCGCCATCCTCGATTCCTTATGCTGGAGAATTTCTTCGTTAAAGCGAAATTCCCCCATATAATGAGTATCAAGACCGGCCAAAATTTTAAGTAAGGTACTTTTTCCCGAACCACTGCGTCCGAGGACGGCAATTGAAGCATCGTTCTCATCTGCTTCAAAGTTCGTGTTCTGGAACAGTGTATGGGGTGTGCCGTTAGCCTCACGAAACCCTTTGGATAGGCCTCGAAGTTCGATTCTTGTCATGTCTCTATGCAATCTTTCTTTGAAAGTACAGTTTGGTCGACCTGGTAGCAGCAGCAATATCAACACAAGCAGCAACGGCAAAAATCAGAATAATCCAGCCGACGGCTGATGAACCCTCATTGGGTAAAACTTGATAAACAGTGAGGAACAACAGTCCGATTGCGGCCCATTCGATGAGCACAATCATCCCCATCCACTTCTGCAACTCCAAACAAGAAGTTCCAATTATCCACCGTAAATTGAGGACAGTACGCCGACGACGGAAATTGAATGCACTCAGCGCGCACAACACGAGTCCGCCAACTATTCCTAAAGCAACTTGAAGGAAGGCGACTAGCCATACATTATCAAATAGCATTGTTCGCATCAGGGAATATTGAGTTAAATATTGAGGCACACCTATAAGTGCATAGTTCGTGAATCCAGTTTCCCGCCCGATCTGGTCAAGATGCTTGAGGATATCGTTACCGGACATGTCTTTCGAGGCAGTAAAATCGCTGTTGATCATTGCGAAGGACAATATCCCACCAAAATCTAGATTCGTCTTCGCTATCCCACGTAGTGTTTTTGGATACGGGATGACAATGGTGTCATCAAGGAAGTGGTCTATATCGTCTTGGTAGAACATCGAAGAGTGCGGCTCAAGGAATCCAACAACTTTGAGTGAGAACGGTTCCATGTAGAACATGCCGTCAAGTGTGTCATTGACACTGTAAATACCCCTGTAGTCCGCACCAAGCAACACTGGGATCTGGCCAGAACTGTAGTCAATATTCTCCCAATCAGGAAGTTGCCCCTCGTCGACCGTCAAATGCGAAAATTCAAACGCTTCCTTACTCATCTGCATTGACCGAACCTCCAGTGTCTCGCGCCCTGTCAGCTGATCGACGTAAACGCCGCCATTAACATAGTCTCCCCCAGCCCAAGCATCGAAAGACTCACTGCCTTTAAAATCAGCAATCGGTATAGGTTGATTGAAAGACGACAATAAGTTCACGAGCTTGCTCTCATTGAGTTTCTCGTAAAACTCTCCAATTTGATCTAGTTTTTCTGGGCTTTGACGAACTTCTGTGAACTCATTGGCATCGATAAAAGTATCTGTCACACGGTAGAGATCTTGATTGTTTCCATCACTAAAGCTTTTGATAATCGCGTTCTGCGTTGACGCTGAGAAACTGATAGTGCTGTATAAACCCGTTAAAAACAGCACTACGATAACAGCTTTTGTTGCAATAGCAAGCCAGTTTCGACGTAGATCAAAAATGAACTCGTTCATTTCATTCCTCCGTTCCTAACCACAAACGACGTCGTGAAAGAGAGAATGAACATAGATGTCAGAAGCACATGCGAGTAGAGAAAATCTTGAAACAATAAGCTAGCTCGACCCGCACTAAATAGAATTAGCGTCGGTACTATTGCCGCCACGATCCAGACTGTCGTGTACGAGAGAATATGTCGTGACAACAAAAATGCGCGGGTGCGTCCCCACAACCGATCTACCGAATCACGCGCTGCACCCCAGGTATGCGTTAGATACCCTAAAATACCTGTCCCAGTGATTAGCAAAACCACAGTAAGCATATTCATGATGGGAGAAATGAAATCAATATTAGTTCGCCTGGAGAGACCTGATTCAATCGCACGCGTATTCTCGAAACGTTCAGTAATCCGATCGGCGTCTGGTCCGTCAACGACGAATCGACGCTCACCTGGCTCCTCAAACAACTGTGGATCGTAAATAACGATTTCGTCGGCTAACAGGCTCTTGTCCCGTGCCCCTAATAAACCAGCAACTTCATATTCTTTTCCCAGTATTACGATCTCGGCGCCCACAGCTTGGAGGTTGGCCCCTACTAATGCCCCCGGACGACTATCGGATACATTCCAACGGATATCGTGCAGTGGTAAAGATCCAGACACGTCCGTTGTCGAAAATACGGCACGAATATGATCATCGTCAGCGAGCGGTTGGAAGATGGTTACATCCAACCCATCGCCCCGAGCGTAATCGATTGCTGTCGATGGATCACCGCTCAACTCGATAGCTCTGTTCGTATATAGTGAGTTTGCCTCCTGTAGGGTGGTAGCCTGTATGGCGCGATAAGACAGCATCGCTAGATCCAACAACAGCAACAATCCGGCAAACGCGAGCACCAGAATTATGGGTTTTGATCGCAAGGTACACTTTCACATTTGGCAGGTGGGGAGATGTACTCATATCTCAACCCACCTGTGTCGGTTATATCTTCCGGAAGATGTTATCTACCATAGTAAGTTCTAGCGGTGCCTGGGTCTATAAGAATCCCGCTTGAGACGGCATACCGCCGCCAAGGCAAATTGATCCCATTACCATGGGAGCCACAGATACGACCTGAAACACCATCGATAGTGCTGCCCTTCTCCTAGTCGTGCACGCGTGGAGTGATAAATGCCGGACCAAGTCGTACAAGGCGGGTTCTGACGGTCGTTGCAACTCCTGTTTGATCAAGGTGTTGCAACGACCGTGAGAACCCGCCTCCTTTCCGGAAGTAGAAAGAAGGCCCCGGTGAATGAAAAATAATCTCATCCACCGGGGCCTGTTGAACTCTTTGCTGGCTACAGTCCGTCTACCTCGACCAGGCCGCGGCGCGTAGGCACCGGGGCAACGTGCGTGCCGTTGGCCGCCACGCGCTGAACCGACAGCAACCGCGGCGGCGCGCCGTCGGCGGTTTGCAGGATCCACGGACCGACCATCAGGTAGCCGCGATCATTTTCGGCCTCGGTGACCACGCCGGTAATCACGAAATCACCGTAGGGTTCCTGGCTGAAGGATGCGGCAACCAAATCGCCGTGGGACAGCTCGGAAACTTCGACGTCTTCCGGGGCGAACTCGCCTTCGAAGACTGCGGGGAAGGCGCGCACGTCCTTATCAGGCTGGCGGGCCATGGTTTCGCCGCCGTCGGCGTCTTTGGCTTTCTTCTTGGCAGCGGCCGCGTTCAGCCCGCCAACCATGACGTCGTCGAGCACGGTGGCGTGCGCGGCACCGGTGATCAGGAAGTTGCCGAAGCGGGCGGTCTTGTAGAGCACCGAGATCACGTCCCCGGCTTCCACCTCGCCGAAGGCCGCTTTCATGCCGGCTACATCGCGCTTGGAAGGGCCCTTGATAAAGACGTCCACGGGGTGATTCTCCGATTCTGCAGGAATTAGGTTCTGCGCTTAATCGTAGGCCAGTTGCCAGCCACGAAGAAAACGCCTAGCCTCGCAGGGCGGCGTCGAACCATCCGGTAATGCTCGCCGGATGGGTGATTGCGGTGCCCACCACCACGGCGAACGCGCCGGCATCCAGCGCGGCTTTGGCCTGCGCCGGGGTGTGGATCCGGCCCTCGGCAATCAATGGCGGCTCCAGGCCCGCTGCTGCGATCTGTTCCAGCAGCTCAAGGTCCGGCCCCTCGGTCTTGTCCCGTTCCCCGGTGTAGCCGGCCAGCGTGGTGCCGATCAGATCGGCCCCGGCCTGCGCGGCAGCCAGCGCGTCGTCCAGCGACCCGCAGTCGGCCATTACCAAGGCGGCAGACCGTTCGTGGACCGCGCTAATGGTTTGCGCCAGGCTCTTGCCGTCGGGCCGTTCGCGGCGGGTGCCGTCCAGGGCCACGATGTGCGCCCCGGCGTTGGCCACCGCCAAGGCGTGGTGGATGGTGGGGGTGATGAACACGCCCTCATGGCCGTCCTTGAACAGCCCGATGACCGGCACCTCGACGGCCGAACGGGTGAATTGGATATCCGCGATGCCCTGCACGCGCACCGCGCCGGCGCCTCCGATCACCGCCGAGGCAGCCACCTGCGCCATGGTCTGCGGGTGGCGCATCGGCTCCCCCGGATAGGCTTGCGCCGAAACGATCAGCCGTCCGCGCAGGGCTTGCAGTGCTGCTGCCGAAAGCAACATGTCTTTCTCCTCTTAGTCTTGTGGCCAGAATAGGCTGGCCGCCCCGATCAGGGCGGCATCGGTTCCCAAACGGGCAGGTTCCAGCGCGGTGCCGCGCACCAGGTCGATGGCGCTGGAGGCGAAGCCCTCGCGCACACCCTCCCACCAGATTCTCCCCGCCCCGGCCATCCCGCCGGCAATGACGATTTTCTGCGGGTCCAGCACGTTGGCCAGCGATCCGGCGGCGGCGCCTGCGGCCAGGCCTCCGGTATGCACTGCCCGATAGGCCAAGGCGTCGCCGGCTCCGGCCAGCGCGGTGACCGCCTGGGTGTCGCGCACCTTCGGGTTGCCGGCCAATCGCTGGTAGTGCCGGTGGATCGCCGGCCCGGCGGCGATCGCCTCCACATGCCCGGTGCGTCCGCAGGAGCATTCCAGCCCGGTGGCGTAAGCCGAATCGATGTGCCCCATATGCCCGGCCACGTGGTGGAAGCCGGTGACCAGCTGGCCGCCGTGCAGGTAGGCTCCGCCGATTCCGGTGCCGATGGCCAACAGCATCATCTGGCCGGTTCCCCGGCCTGCGCCGAAGCGGGCCTCGCCCAAACCGTGGGCGTGCACGTCATTGACCGCGCGGACTCCCAGTCCGGTGAGCCGTCCCAGTTCGGCCGCCATGTCGGTGCCGGCCCAGCCCGCCAAGGTATCGGTGGCCGATACCACCTTCGCGGTTTCCGGGTCGATGACCCCGGCGGCGCCGATACCCAATCCGGCCGGCTGCGCCGAGCATGCACCGCGCAGCTGCTGCACCACGCCGGCCATGGCCGCGATGATTGCGGCGGCGCCTTCGCGGGCCGGTGTGGGTGCTTGGCTGCGCGCGGTGATGGTGCCATCGCGGCGCACTACGGCGCCGGCGATCTTGGTGCCGCCCAGATCCAGGGCGAGCACCTCGCCGGCGCCTGCTAGTTGTTCTTGCACTGGGCCAGGGCCTACTTGGCGGCCACCGGCAGCAGGCCGGTTTCGGCCAGGATCCCGCGGATCGCGGCGGCCTCGGAGGCATCCAGCGACGCCATCGGGGCGCTCATGGCGTTATTGGCGATGATGCCCAGTTCCACCAGGGCGGTCTTGAAGGCGCCCAGGCCCGCAGCCCCTGGCGACACCCGGGAAGCATCCGGGGTGTAGACGATGTCGAAGACGCGGGCCAGGCGGTCCTGCTCGGCCGCGGCGCCGGCCCAGTCGCCGGCCACGGCCAGCTCGAACAGGCGGCGGTAGCCAGCTGGGTCCACGTTGCCCAGGCCCGGGACCACGCCGTGGGCTCCGCCCAGCAGTGCCCCGTCGACGACGACCTCATGGCCGGTGAACACCGAGAAGCCCTCGATGTCCTTGGTGGCCAGCAGCAGCTGGCGGAAGGACACGTCGTCGCCCGAGGAGTCCTTCACGCCCACGATGGCGCCGGACTGCGCCAGCCGGATGGCCACATCCAGCGGCAGCTTGTGGTGGGTGCGCACCGGCACGTCGTAGGCGAAGATGTCGACCTGCAGGGCGTCGTGGATGGCGGTGAAGTGCGCTTCGATCTCCGGGCCGTTGGAGATGGCATAGAACGGGGTGGTGACCACCAGCGCGTCGGCGCCCAGGGCGATCAGGCGCTGGCCCTCGTCGATGACGCGGGCGGTGGTCTGCTCGCTGGCACCGACCAGCACCGGCACGCGGCCAGCGTTGGCGGCCACGATCCGGGCGAGTACCGCGTCGCGTTCGGCATTGGCCAGGTAGGGCACCTCGCCGGAGGAACCGAGCACGAACAGGCCGGCCACTCCCCCGTCGATCAGGTGTTCCACCACGGCATCCAGGCCGGCGGCGTCAATGGCGCCATCGGCGGTGCGCGGGGTGATGACCGGCGGGATGACGCCGGAGTACTTCGGGTTGTTCGTGTAAGCCACGGGAATTCGGTCTTTCTCTAGGTGCCGCAATTGCGACGAATGGTTAGTGCTCCAGCAGTGCCGGGGCAGCACCCAACAGGGTGCGGGTGTAGTCATTGGTGGGCGCGTCGAATACCTGTGCGGCATCGCCTCGCTCGACGATTTGCCCGGAGTTCATCACGCAGATGGTGTCCGAAACATAGCGCACGGTCTGGATATCGTGGGAGATGAACACCATGCCCAGGTTCAGCTCGGATTTCAGGTCGGTGAGCAGGTTCAGCACCTGCGCCCGCACCGAGACATCCAGCGCGCTGGTGGGCTCATCGGCCACGATCACCGCAGGTTCCAGGGCCAGCGCCCTGGCGATGGCCACGCGCTGGCGCTGGCCGCCGGAGACCTGGCTGGGCAGGGCCGAGGCCGCCGAGGCCGGCAAGCCCACCACTTCCAGCAGTTCCAGCGCCTTGGCCTTGCGCGAAGCATCGCTGCCGATGCCATGCACGCGCAGCGGGTCGGTGAGCGTGTCCATGATCGACATGCGCGGATTCAGCGCGGTGGCCGGGTCCTGGAAGACCACGCCCACGCTGCGCCCGAACTCCTTGCGGCCTGCGGCATTGCGCTTGCCCACCGGCTTGCCGTTGAACAGCACCTGCCCGCTGGTGGGTTCCTGCAGTCCCACCAGCACCGAGGCCAGGGTGGACTTGCCGCAACCGGATTCGCCCACGATGCCCACGGTCTGCCCGCGGCGCACCGCGAAGTCCACCCCGTTGACGGCCTTGATCAGGCGCGGGGAGAACAGCTTGCCGCCGCGGATCCTGTGGTGCACGTGGATATCCTGCAGCTCGATGATCGCGTTGCTCATTTGCTGGCTCCTTGAAGGTGGCTGCCATTGCCCTGGTGGCTGGCCCAGCGGTGCTCGCTGCCGGCGCCCACCGGGACGAAGGACAGGTGCTGGTCCGGGTCGGCGCCGGCACGCTGCGAACGCTCGGCGAAGCGGTCGCCGGCGGCGAAATCGTACGGGCTGGGGACGGTGCCCGGGATCTGGTGCAGGCGTTCGGCCTTCGACTCGATGGAGAGCACCGCGCCGAGCAGGCCCTGGGTGTATTCGTGATGCGGGTCCGAGAGCACCTCGCTGATCGGACCGGACTCCACCACCTGGCCGGCGTACATCACGGTGACCCGGTGGGCCAGCGAGGCCACCAGCGCCAGGTCGTGGGAGACGAAGACCATCGCGAAGCCCAGCTGCTCGCGCAGCTCGTTGAGCAGGTCGACCACTTGCTTCTGCACGGTGACATCCAGCGCGGTGGTCGGCTCGTCGCAGACCACCAGCTTGGGGCTGCGCGAGAGGGCCATGGCGATCAGCACGCGCTGGCGCTGGCCGCCGGAGAGCTCATGCGGGTAGGAGCGCAGGGTGCGCTTGGCATCCAGCTTGACCAGGGCGAGCAGTTCCTCGGGGGTCTTGCGCCCGCCGCGGCGGGTGAGCTGGCGCAACTGGTCGCCGATGAGCATCGAGGGGTTCAGGCTGGACAGCGCGTCCTGGTAGACCATCGCGATCTGCTGGCCGCGCAGGCCCTTGTAGACCTTGTCGTCCCCGGCCCGGGTGCCGCCATCGGAGGTGGCCGGCAGCAGTTCCCTGCCCTCGAAGGTGATGGAACCGGAGAGCTGGGCGCTGCCCGGCAGCAGCCCCATGATGGCCAGCGAGGTGATGGACTTGCCGCAGCCGGATTCGCCCACCAGCGCCATGGTTTCGCCCTCGCGTACCGCGAAGGAGACATCCTGCACGATCGGGGTGTCCCCGTAGCGCTCCGGGAAGCGGATGGACAGGTTCTTGACCTCCAGGATAGTGCGCGGCGCGCCCTGGGAGGTATCGAGCACCAGGCGGTCGGTGCGCTGGGCCTCGGCCGCTGCCAGCAGGTCCAGTTCCCCGCGCAGCCGCTCGGCGGCCTGCGGGTCCGCGGCCGCCTTGGCCTTGGCCAGCGCAGGTTCGCCGTTCTTCTTCGCCTGCTTCCTGGCCGAGCCCTTGGTGTTCACCAGCGCATCGGTCATGCCTTCGGCCAGCATGTTCAGCGCCAGCACGGTCAGCAGGATCACCAGGCCGGCGAAGGTGGTCGCCCACCACGCGCCGTTGAGCACCAGGGTGCGGCCGTAGGAGATCACGTTGCCCCAGCTCGGGGCCGGATCCTGGATGCCTGCACCGAGGAAGGAAAGGGATGCTTCGAGGATGATGGCGTCGGCCACCATCACGGTGGCGAAGACCATCACCGGGGCCGCGCAGTTGCGCAGCACGTGGGTGCCCAGGATGTAGAAGCGCCCGGCGCCGATCACGCGTTCGGCGCGCACATAGTCCTCGCCCCATTGGGCCAGCACGTTGGCACGGACCACCCGGGCGATCTGCGGGGTGTAGATGATCGCGATGGACAAGATGATCACCGGCAAGGTGTTGCCCAGCGAAGCCAGCAGCGCGGCGGCCAGGGCGATGCCCGGGAAGGCCATCACCATGTCCATGATGCGCATGATCGTCTCATTGGCCCATTTGGCGCTGGTGGCGGCCAACGCACCGAGCAGCCCGCCCATGACCAGTGCCAGCGCCACCGACCCCAGGCCGACCAGCAGCGAGGCTTGGGCGCCGAAGAGCAGGCGCGAGTAGATGTCGCGGCCCAGCCGGTCGGTGCCGAAGAAGTGCTCGGCGCTCGGCTTCTGCGCCGGGATTCCGGTGGCCAGCGGGTCGTGCGGGGCGATCAGCGGGGCGAAGAGGGCCACCGCGGCAATGGCCAGCAGGAAGGCCAAGGCGATTTTGGAGCCTGCCGGCAGCGCCTTGAAGCGGGCGCCGGACTCGGAAAGGCGGTTCACGAGGTTGTTGCGTGGGGCCATGATGCTCATCCCTACACCGTCCTAATTCGTGGGTTGATCAGCAGGTAGAGCAAGTCGACGATGATGTTCACGAGCACGAAGGTGATCGCGATGGTCAGCGTGACGCCCTGGACCAGGTTGGTGTCCTTGTTGGTAATGCCGTTCATGATCAGCTGTCCCATGCCGGGCAGGGAGAAGATCATCTCGATGACCACCGCACCGCCCAGCAGGTAGCCAATGCGCAGCCCGAGCACGGTCACCGGGGTGACCAGGGCGTTGCGCAGCACGTTCTTGGAGATCACTTCGCCGCGCGGCACGCCGTTGCCGATGGCGGTGCGCACGTAGTCGCGGTCCAGTTCCTCGACCATCGAGGTGCGCACCACGCGGGTGAGCGAGGCGGAGACCGGGATGGCCAGGGCCAGGGCCGGCAGCGCCATATGCAGCAGCCAGGTGCCCGGGTCCGATCCTTCGGGGGCCGCTCCCCCGGAGGGGAACAGCGGGCTGGAACCCAGGGCGAACCACTGGATGAGCAGGATGCCCAGCCAGAAGGACGGGGTGGCGATCGCCGCGATGGAGAAGATGCGGACCAGCTGGTCCGGCCAGCCATCGCGGTACAGTGCACCGAGCAGGCCGAAGGCCAGCGAGATGACCACGGCGATGACCACGCCCAGGAAGGTCAGCTGCAAGGTCAGCGGGAATGCGCCGGCGATCATCTGGGAGACCGATTGGGCTGGCGGGGTGGTCAGGCCGAAGTCCAGGCGGATGAGCCGGCCGATGAAGCTGATGTACTGGACCACCAGCGCGTCGTTCAGGCCGCGTTCCTCGCGGTAGGCCTCTTTGGCGGCCTCGGAGGCGCCCTCGCCCAGCGCGGAGGTGGCTTCATCGCCCGGGGCCAGCTTCATGATGATGAAGACCATGGCGGAGATGCCAAGGACCATCACCGGCAGCGCGGCCAGGCGGCGTAAGAGCAGGTTGAGGAAATTCCCCATGGAGTAGCTCCGTCGAGTATCGAAGTGTGCAGGTCATTGCGCTGGGCGGGCCGGGAGGCACGGCATGGGTGCCGTGCCTCCCGGCCTGCTGCGCGGGGCCGGGGCCAGCTAGGCCTTGCGGTTCACGCCGACAAAGGAGATGCCGGTGGTTGGCAGCGGTGCGAAGCCTTCCAGCGCGTTTTCGTCCCAGGCCGATGGCAGCTGGCGGTGCAGCACCGGGTAGAGCGGGGCCTGGTCGGCGACGATGTTGATCGCCTTGCCCCACGCCGCCATGGCCTTGTTCGAATCATCGGTCTGGATGGCCGCGTCCAGCTGCTTCTGCAGCTCCTTGTATTCGGGTGCATCGTTCCAGCGGAAGCGGTTCTTCGGCCAGACATCGCCTCGGTAGAACCAGCTCATCAGCAGGTCCAGGTCGTTGCCGAAGACCGATGGGTCGCCCGGGGCGGCCACCACCGAGAAGGTGCCGCTGTCCACGTTGTCGGTGTACAGCGCGCCGGACTGCAGGTTCTTCATGGTGACCTTCACGCCCGGGATCTTGTTCCAGGATTCGAGGATCAGCGGGGCGATGTCCTTGACCCACGAGGTGTCGGTGGTCAGCAGCTCGAATTCCAGCTTGTCCACGCCGGCTTCGGCCAGCAGCGCCGCGGCCTTCGCCGCGTCGTAGCCGTAGACCGTATCCGCCTTGATGTACTGCGGGTGGCTTTCTTGCACATAGGAGCTGGCAGCCTTGGCGTTGCCCAGCAGCGCGGTGCTGATGATCGACTCGGTGTCCAGGCCGTAGTGCAGTGCCTGGCGGACCAGCGCGTTGTCGAATGGCTTCTTGGCGCAGTTGAACATCAGGAACAGCAGGCCGAAGGAATCGGCGCTCTTCACCGTGGCCTTCGAAGCCAGGCGGTCCATATCCAGGTACGGCACGTCCTCGATGGCCTGCACGCGGCCCGATTCCATGGCGGTCACGCGGGCGGCCGCGTCGGAGAGCAGGAACCAGGTCATGCCGCTGGCGGTCGCCGGGTACTTGCCGTTGTAGTCCTCGAACTTCTCGAAGACGATCTTGTCGTCCTTGGTGGCCGAGACCAGCTTGTACGGGCCGGTGCCGATCGGTGCGGCGTCGAAGGCGGCCTGGTCCTTGGAAGCCACGGCCTTCGGCACGATCTTGACCACCGAGATGCGGGTCGGGAACAGCGGGAAGGCGTAGTTCAGCGTGAACGCCACGGTCTTCTCGTCCTTGGCCTTCACCGACTTGATGAAGGGGATGAACTGGGCGAACAACGAGGCGTTGCCGGTGTCCAGCACCCGCTCGAAGGAGTAGACGACGTCCTGGATGGTGACCGCTTCCCCGTTGTGGAAGGTGGCCCCGTCGCGCAGGGTGATTTCCCAGCTGGTGTCGTCAATCTGCTTCGGCTCCGCCGCTGCCAGCGCCAGGTACGGTTCACGGGTGGCCGGGTGCAGGTCCACCAGGCCTTCGAAGATGTGCATGTTGGCGGCGAACGGGGTCGCGCCGGAGGAGGTCATCGGGTCGAAACCGGTGGACAGGGCGTAGGAAATGCCTGCCTCGATGGTGCCCGTGCCGGCAGCTGCGGTGCTGCCCGCGCCACCGCTGGCTCCTGGGGAGCAGGCGGCCAGGCTGGCCGAGAATGCCGCAGCAGCGCCAACCATGCCGGTGATCTTCAGGAAATCTCGTCGTGCAAAGGGCTTGTTGGCTACTTCGTTCAAAGCCATTCTTGCCACCTCCAGGAAAATGAGTGAGTGTTGTAGGACGTAGGATGTCCGATCTATGGTCTAGACTGTAGTGGACGTCACGCCGCATGGTCAACTGCGTCACATGAACTTCTCCGCCCGCCGAGGAAAGCAGGATCCGTTGAGCACGATGCCAGCCCGCCGATCAGATGCCCGTGCCCGCCTGCGCGCGCTGACCAATGACATCACCGCGCTGATCCTGGAACGCGGATTGCTGCCCGGGGACCCGCTGCCCACCGAGCAGGAACTCATGGCCGAGCTGGGTGTGGGGCGCAACTCCCTGCGCGAGGCGATCAAGGTGCTCCAGGCCCTGGGCATCATCGACACCCGCCACGGTTTCGGCATGTTCGTGGCCCAGGAAAACCTCAACGCCCTGCATGACTCCCTCGCCTTCCGCGGGCAGATGTCGCTGCGCCACCATGGCCATGAGGCCAGCGAGCTGGTCGATGTCCGCCAGGCACTGGAAACCGGCCTGATCGGCCTGGCCATCCGCGCGGTCACCGACGAGCACCTGGAGGCCTTGGAGCAGTGCGTAAGCCAGATGGAGCAGCACGCGGCGCGCGAGGAGACCTTCGTCGAGCAGGACAAGGCCTTCCACCGCATCCTCTTCGAGCCGCTGGGCAACCAGCTGCTGACCAACCTGCTCGGAGTGTTCTGGGATGTCTACCGCACCATCTACGATGCAATCGACTCCGATCTGGAAATCACCCAGCCGGCCAAGACCGCCCAGGACCACCGCGATATCCTCGACGCGGTACGCGCCAAGGACGTGGAAACCGCCCGGCAGCTGATCTCCGAGCACTTCCACGGCATTCGCGCCCTGCTGGCGAGCCGGGAAGTTTAGCAAAAAGAACCCTAAAGCATTCCTTTCACAGCTAAGCTGGGGTGGTGGACACACTTCAACGCTATGCACCCAATGAAAACCTCAGGCGCGACGAAGCGGCCTGGCGCGCACGGAATATCGAATGGCACTTCGCCGAGGTCCAGCTCGATCTTTCCAATGCCACCGATCGCACAGCCACCAGCTTCAGCTCGATCACCACGCTGAACTTCAGCTCCAAGGATCCGGCAGCCTTCATCGACTTCATCCACGAATCCGTGGACGAGGTACTGGTCAACGGCACCGCGATCGACCTGGAATCCGCAGTGCTCGATGCACGCATCTACCTCGATCAGCTGCGCACCGACGTGCCGAACACCGTGAAGATCACCGGACGGGCGATCTACTCGCGCTCCGGCGAGGGCCTGCACCGCTTCGTGGATCCGCAGGATGGCCAAACCTACCTCTACACCCAGTTCGAGCCTTCCGAGGCGCGCCGGGTCTTCGCCTGCTTCGAGCAGCCCGACCTGAAGACCAGCTACCGCTTCACCCTCACCGGCCCGGCAGCCTGGCATCTGGCCAGCAACCAGCCGATCGTCGATGAGGTACTGCACGATGACGGCACCAAGACCGTGGCCTGCGCCCCGACTCCCCCGATCTCCAGCTACATCACCGCGGTGCTGGCCGGACCGTACCACGTGGTGAGCGGCGAGCATCTCCAGCGGCTGGATGACGGCGAAGAGCTGAGCATCGAGATGGCCGCCACCTGCCGTGCCTCGCTGGCCGGGCACTTCGACGGCGACGAGATCATCAAGCTGACCAGCCAGGGCCTGGACTACTACCACCAGCTGTTCGACTACCCCTACCCGTGGGGCAAGTACGACTCGGCGTTCGTGCCGGAGTACAACCTCGGCGCCATGGAAAACCCGGGCCTGGTTACCTTCACCGAACGCTACGTCTTCACCTCGCATGCCACCGAAGGCCAGTACGAGCAGCGCGGCAACACCCTGATGCACGAAATGGCGCACATGTGGTTCGGCGACCTGGTCACCATGAAGTGGTGGGATGACCTGTGGCTCAAGGAATCCTTCGCCGACTACATCGGCACCCTGGCCAACGACGAAGCCAGCGATTTCACCACCGCGTGGACCACCTTCGCGGCGCGCCGCAAGGCCTGGGCCTACGTGGCCGACCAGATGCCCACCACCCACCCCATCGTGGCCGACATCCCGGACCTGCTGGCCGCGGACCAGAATTTCGATGGCATCACCTATGCCAAGGGCGCCAGCGTGCTCAAGCAGCTGGCCGCCTTTGTCGGCGCCGAGGCCTTCCGCGACGCCGCCCGCGCCTACTTCCGCAAGCACGCCTACGGCAATACCTCGTTGGATGACTTCCTCGAAGCGCTCGAAGCGGCCAGCGGCCGCGATATGCGCCAGTGGGCGGATGCCTGGCTGAAGACCAGCGGCGTACCGAAGCTGCACGTCGAGTACACCACCGATGCCGGCGGCACCATCACCGCGGCATCGCTGATCCAGTCGGGCACCGATCCGGTCACCGGGCAGAAGATCGCCCGCCCGCATGTGCTTTCGGTCGGCGCCTACCAGCTGGACGGGAACCAGCTGGTGCGCACCGACTCGGTGGACGTGGAGCTCTCCGGCGAATCGGCGGCCCTGGACTTCCTGGTCGGACGCCGGATCCCGGATCTGCTGCTGCCCAACGACGGCGATGAGACCTATGCGCTGATCGAATTCGACCCGGTTTCGCGTGCCACCTTGCTCGGCCACCTCTCGGGCCTGGGCGACTCGCTGCCCCGCGCCACCTGCTGGGCGTCGCTGTGGGATGCGGTGCGATCGGCTACCTTGGATGCGCAAAGCTACGTGCAGGCGATCCTCGATCACGCGCACGCCGTCACCGACGCGGGCGTCTTCGGGGTGCTTACCGACCAGTTGGCCACCTCGATTTCCAAGTACGTTGCCCCCGAGCTGCGCGCGGAGCTGCGCCAGAAGGCCGCCGCAACCCTCACCGGGTGGCTCACCCGGTTCGAGGCCGGCGGAGACCAGCAGACCACCACCGCGCGCACCCTGGTTCGCCTGGCCCGTGCCGGCGTGGCTCCGGAGGTGCTCGACGCCTTCCTGGGCGAGCAGCCCAATGCCTACCAGGTCACCGTCGATGAGCAGCTGCTGTGGGGTTCCTACATCGCGCTGGCCGCTTCCGGCCGGCTCGACGAGGCCGCCGAGGCATCCATGCACGAAGCGGCCAAGGCCAACCCCACCAGCGTGGCGCAGAATTCGGTTCGCACCGCGCTGGCGGCGCGCCCGGATCCGCAGGCCAAGGACACCGCTTTCGACACCGTGCTGATGGCGCGCGATGAGCACGGAGAGCTGTCCAACGATGCCCTCTCGGCCACCGCGCTGGGCTTCACCATGGGTTCCTCCGCCCTGCTGGCACCGTTCGAGGAACGCTACTGGGCCGCGATCCTGCCGGTCTTCGAGACCATGGGCATGGAATTCGCCACGCGCGTGATCGAGGGGCTGTATCCAGGGCACCAGGATCTCCAGGGCGCCATCGAGCAGAACCATGCACTGGCTACCGCGACCAGCTGGCTGGAACGCCATGAGAGCGCACCGGCCGCCCTCAAGCGCATCCTGCTTGAGGAACGCGCAGAACTGGAACGCTCGCTGAAGGCCCAGGCCTACAGCCGCACCAGCCGCTAGGCGCTGGCCCTCCGAAGCCGGCCCGCTGCTCATCCACGCAGCGGGCCGGCCAAGAGCCGCAGGCCGTTGCCGGTGGCGCAACTGGTTCCAGTGCGGGTCTGCCCTGCGGCCGAACCCGGCCGGCCCAGCGGAGATGGCAGGGCCACAGCAACCATGGCCTCAAGCAAAACAAGGGCCTGGCCTCGAACTTGATCGAGAACAGGCCCTTGGATCTTGGCTCGCTACGGAACCCGCGCGGACCACTGCGCGGTAGCGAATTTGGCCTCGGCCAATTCCTTCGCCGCCAGACGGGATTCGGCATCCAGCTGCGCCGGCTTGGCCCCGGTGCGCTTGGCGAAGGTGTCCATCATGACGTTGATGATCTCCATGCGATCCAGCTTTGTCTGCGACTTCAGCGGATCCACACGCTTGACCGCTGAGGTGATGCCCTTGTCGGAGATCTTCTCCCGGCCAATGCGCAGCACCTGGGTCATCTTCTCCGCGTCGATGTCGTAGCTCATCGTGACGTGGTGCAGCATCGCACCGTTGGCCAGGCGCTTTTGCGCTGCGCCGCCGATCTTGCCGGCAGGGGTCGCGATGTCGTTCAGCGGCTTGTAGTACGCTTCCAGGCCGATGCTTTCCAGCGCTTCCATCACCCAGGCGTCCAGGTACGGGTAGGAATCGGCAAAGCTCATGCCGTCCACCAGGGATTCAGGAGCGTAGAGCGAGTAGGTAATGCAGTTGCCAGCTTCCATGAACATCGCGCCGCCTCCGGAAATGCGGCGAACCACCTGGATGCCGTGCTTTTCGGCTTGCTCCATGTCCACTTCGTTCTTCAGCGACTGGAAGGATCCGATCACGACGGCACCTTCGCTCCAGTCCCAGAAACGGATGGTCGGCTTGCGGGTCCCCTTGGCGATTTGCCGGGTCAGCACCTCATCCAGCGCCACTTGCTCGGTGATTGGAATGATCTCCGGGCCCAGGACTTCCCACTCGTGGTCTTCCCACTTGGTGGCGTGTCCCAGCGCGCGGCGGACGACGCGCGCGATGGCGTCTTCGTCAAAACCGAACATCACTGCGCCTTCACGCAGATTGTCGGTTACCGCATTGCGTATGGTGCTGTGGCTGGCGTCCGCTGGCAAACCGCGTAGCGCATCATTCAAGTCATCGAGTGCATCATCTGGTTCCAGGAAGAAGTCGCCATTCAATGACACTTCGGTGATCACGCCATCGGAAGTATCCAGATCTACAACGACTAATTTGCCACCGACTACCTTGTATTCACCATGATGCTTCATGGTTTCATTCTATCCCCGGCTGCCCGCTAGTCGAATCCACGCACCCCCGGATTCGGTGGTTCGCAGTGGCAACATTCGACGCCGGATAACAATCGAATAAATATTCGAGAATACTTCCACATTCCGCGGATTTCCGGGCCAAACTGTCTGTTGCCGGCAGGATAATTAACTATGGCTATACCCGATTTCATCCATGACGACGATGATGAACATCGTCTACCGTTGCCCCCAGCTGGCACTCGCACAGAATCCCACAAGGATTCGTTATTCAGCGACCATCTCGAACATCACCTGTTCCATGGTCCGCTGAAGCAATTGGCAGATGAGCTCTACGACGCGGGCCCGCTCAATGGCCCCGACGACGCCCTCGAACGGCTGAAGAAGATCCAACGCATTCAGAGCACCCTCGATGCAATGACATCTGTGCTGCTGGCCGATTCAGTAGAACAAGTCAGTGAATCATTTGCCGATATGATCGCCACCGCGGGGACCACTACCGAGGAGGAGGAACGCGAGGCTCGGAAAAGTGCTCAATACTATGGCGTTGACCGCGGCAGTGACCAGGTCATCAACTCCAACTTCATCGCAGAAGCGGCTGTCGCGCTGCGTGAGACCCCTCGCATGGTAGGCAAGCGGATGTTCTATGCCAAGGGTCTTCGCTACGCCTGCAAGGAAACCCTCACGGCTCTGGCTGCGGGAGAGATCACGCCCAAGGCAGCGCATGACATTGTGAAGTATTCGCAGGATTTGCTCCCCGAGCAAATCGTGCAGATGCAACGCGTGCTGTTGCCCATGGCGAAGACTGCGTCTGATGACGCGATATACCAACGCGCACGCCGGTTCCATGACAGGATGTGCCCGGAGGCCGCCGAGCAAAGGCACAAGAAGTCTGAAAAGAATCGCAAGCTCACGCTGTGGGATAACGAAAATGGCATGTCCACCCTCAAGTACTACAACAGTGCCGCAGTGATTCATTCCATCAAGAACTCCGTGAAGTGGCTAGCTGATCAGCATAACGATCCGCAGGATCCCCGTACCCGGGAGCAAATAGAAGCGGACGCCTTTGCAGACATCATCCTCAACGGCTGGCCGGACCGGGAAGGCACGCCCCTCAAGCCACGGGTATCCATCACGATTCCCGCGGTGGAAATGCTGGCGGATCCCACAAGGACCGTGGCTGACCTGGAAGGCTACGGCCCCATCCCACTGGGGGGTCGCATTGGCGTTGGCAAAGGATGCGCCTTCGTTCCAGCGCGTGCTGACCGATCCATGGACTGGCGCCGCGATGGATGTCGAGCGCAGGCGCTACCGGCCCTCGCAGAGTCTCAAGGATCTGTTACGGCACCGCGATGAGCATTGCTGCTTCCCCGGCTGTCGCCGTCCAGCTGACCGCTCCGAGATTGACCATATAAATGGCTGGGCTCACGGAGGGCATACGACCAGGGACAATACGCATCTGCTGTGCAAGCAGCATCAAATGTTCAAGCATGCATTGGGTTGGAAAGTCGTTCCGCGTCCTGACGGATCCAAGATGTGGGTGACTCCACACGGGCTGAGCGCACTCGTTATTCCGGAAAGCGTCAAGCGTGTGGACCAATTCGATCATGTAAATGATCATTGCCCAGAGCGCCCTAAGGTCATTCCTTTGCCGCATATTCGACTCACGGCAGAAGTACGCAGGGTACTTGGGCTCAAGCCTCGCGTCGACATTCCAGACGAGGATCCCGGTCCTGAATCGCCGCCAGATGACGGCCAGAAGGAAACAGGCTGAGGACGCTATCCCGATTGACCGGTTTTTGGGTGACAGAATTTTTCAGTCACCAGCACCTCCACACCACCAATAACACCATTCACGCAACGGCGATGGAGCCAGTTGCTCGGAGCAGTGCGGCCAAGACGTCTGCTTCGACGAGTCAGCGAATCCTTATTCAGCCGCCACTGGAAACCCCGACGGCTATAGCACCGAAAAGCTCTGGGCAAACGCTCCTGACAATATTTTTCAGTCAATGGCGCCTCCAGGCAACTGCCAAAATGCCCGATGCGCACCGCTGTGCCAAAAACGGGACCTCTACGACAGTTCCGTGAAAACATTTTTCAGTCATCCCCGGCTGCCCCGACGGCTATTGCGCCGAACGACGCTGGGGCGAACGCTGCTGACAATATTTTTCAGTCACTGGCGCATCGAGACGACTACCAAAATGCCACTAGCGCATCGCGGCGCGAAAAAGGAATCCTCCTAGTCAGTTAAGTGAGAGCATTTTCAGTCATCTCCTGCCGCCCCGACGGCTATTGCGCCGAACGACGCTGGGGCGAACGCTGCTGACAATATTTTTCAGTCACTGGCGCATCCAGGAAACTGCCAAGATGCCGCGATGCGCATCGTGGCGCGAAAAACGAATCCTCTTAGACGGTTCCGTGAAAACATTTTTCAGTCACTGATGGACAGGTGTGCTGTTAAAGCAGCAGCGGCGTATTTCCAAATACTGGAAACACGCCGCGAAAGCTTGCTAGGGGCGAAGTATTACTTCTTGCCGCCGAAGCCCTTGAAGCGGGCGTTGAAGCGCTCGACACGACCAGCGGTGTCCATGATGCGCTGCTTGCCGGTGTAGAACGGGTGCGAAGCTGCCGAGATTTCGACGTCGATTACTGGGTAGGTGTTGCCATCTTCCCATTCGATGGTCTTGTCCGACTTAGCGGTCGAACGGGTCAGGATCTTCTCGCCGGATGCCAGGTCGTTGAAGACAACTGGGCCGTACTGTGGATGGATATCAGCCTTCATAGCTATACACCTTTTTTGTTTATGGCCACTGGATTTTGCCAGTAGCTACTTACTCGGAAATTGTGTCCCGCATTCAGGGCTCCATGAAGAGACCTCAATGCACAGACAGTCCATCCTATCGCAAAAGCGGCGGCGGCAGAAACCTTCTTAGCGTGGCGCGGAGCACAAATGCCAGAATGCAATTGCGCTAGCGGCACCAACATTCAGGGAATCCACTTCGCGGTACATAGGGATGATCACGGTCCGGTCAACGGCGGCCAGAGCTTCATCGGTAACTCCCCTGCCTTCGTTGCCCAAGATCATGGCGACCTTCTGGCCAGACTTGATCTCTACTTCGTTTAGCGGGATCGCGTCCTCGGTCAGTTCCATGGCGAGCATCTCGTAGCCATGCCTCTTCAAGGTCTGGATGTCCTCTGGCCACGACAGCATGCGTACCCAAGGAAGGTCGAAGACCGTCCCCATTGAGACGCGGGCGCTGCGACGGTACCAGGGGTCCACGCATTTGGGGGTGAGCAGCACGGCGTCAACGCCGAGCCCTGAAGCCGAACGGATAATTGCGCCGAGGTTAGTATGGTCGGCGATGTCTTCCAAGATGGCAACGCGCGAACTGGCTTCAAGCACTTCGTCCAGATCCAGCGGTTCGGGACGATTCATCGCTGCCATGGCGCCGCGGTGCAAGTGGAAGCCGACCAGATCCTGGAGCTGCCGATCATCCCCAATGAAAATCGGCGCGTCTGGGAAACGGTTGAACTCCTCGGTTAGCTGGTCCAGATGCTTTTCGGCGAGCAAGAAGCTGCGCGGCACGTGGCCCGCGTTGATCGCACGCTGCACCACTTTGGTGCTCTCGGCAATGTAGAGCCCGTTTTCCACGTCAGTGCGCATACGCAGGTTCGCTTCGGAGAGCCGGAGGTACTCGTCGAGGCGGGAATCGGCCAGATCCGCGACCGGCAGGATCCGTTCAGGGTTGAGAATTTCAGCCACGAAGCTACACCAACTTGTAGAGCATGTTGCCCAGGGCGACCAGGCCCAGGATGACGATGACCAGGCGCAGCAGCCCAGGCGAGAGCTTGCGGCCAATCTTGGCGCCGGCAAATCCGCCGATCAGCGAGCCGACAGCGATAAGCAGGACGACGAGCCAATTGATGCGTTCCGGCGCAATGATCAGGTACATCGCGGCCGCCACGAGATTCACGATCAGGGAGAGGATGACCTTGATTGCATTGGACTGCTGCAGGGATGCTTGCAAGAACACGCCGAATACCGCCATCAGCAGGACTCCCTGCGCGGCGGTGAAGTAGCCGCCGTAGACACCGATGATGAACACCAGGATGTAGAGGACCATTGGAATCTGGGCGCGATCGGCATCATCCGGGTCGGTGCCGCCGGAAGCGGCCTGCCGGGTCTTCGCCCACTTGGCAAGACGGGGCTGGAAGATCACCAGCACCAGCGCGCAAACCAGCAGCACCGGCGCAACGATGCCGAAGACGGACTCCGGCAGGTTCAGGAGGAGCAAGGAACCGATCAACCCGCCGACCAGTGAAACCGGCACGAGTTTGAGCAGCGTCTTCTTGACGCTGGCAGCTTCTCGACGGTACCCCCAGGCACCGGAGAAGCCACCAGCAACCAGACCCATGGCGTTGGAGACGACGGCATTCACCGGAGCCATGCCCAACGCCACGAGAATGGGGAAAGTGACCAACGTGCCCGAACCGACGACGGTGTTGATAGTTCCGGCCCACAGTCCGCCAATGAAGACCAGGGCTTCGCGCCAAAATTCGATCACGTGGAATTTTCCCCTTTAGTTATTGCTGTTAGCTGCGTGCAAAAGCAGAGTAGCGTCCACCTTCACGGCGCAGGCTCAGCGGCATGCCATAGGTTGCTTCCAGGTTCGCTTCGTTCAGCGTGGATTCGATCTCGCCGGCAGCGACAACTTCGCCGTCGCGCATCATCAGGATGTGGGTGAATCCCGCTGGCACCTCTTCAAGGTGGTGGGTTACCAGAACCAGCGCCGGGGCATCCTCGTCGGCTGCCAGTTCCGCCATCTTGCCAACCAGGTCTTCGCGCCCGGCAAGGTCCAAGCCTGCTGCAGGCTCATCGAGGATCAGCAGTTCGGGATCGGTCATCAAGGCACGGGCGATCAGCACGCGCTTGCGCTCGCCTTCGGAAAGCTTGCCGAAAGGCTGGTTCATGAAGGTGGACATGCCCCAGTTGTGCAGCAGATGGAAAGCACGGCGCTCATCGAGCTTCTCGTACTTCTCGCGCCAGCGACCGGTCATGCCGTAAGCCGCGGTGAGTACTACGTTCAGCGCGGTTTCGTTGGCTGGAATGGAGTTGGCAACCAGGGCTGAGCTCAGGCCGATCAACGGACGCAGATCGAAGACCGACACCTTGCCCAAACGTTCGCCAAGGATATCCGCGGTACCGCGGGTTGGGTGCAGCCGGGTGGCCGCAATGTTCATCAAGGTCGACTTGCCGGCGCCATTGGGGCCGATCACAATCCACCGCTGTCCTTCTTTGACTTCCCAGGACACGTCCTTGAGCAGGTCTTTTCGCCCGCGTACAACGCTGACATCTTTGAAAGTTAGCACTTCGCTCATGGTATTCAAGATTAGACTTTTCGCCCCTGTTTCACTAATTGGAAATGCCGAACGGGGCCTGAGATCGCCGGATTGACCTGTATTGCGTCCAACGGCAATACTAGTTCGCTCCCCTGGGCCTGGTCAGCAGCTTTGCGCCAACACGTCATGTTTGGTCGTAAACACCGAAGCAATGAAAAATGGTTGCATGGCTTCATCATTGGTTTTCGCATCCCGCCCCGCTTTCTCCCGCACAGACTTCAACGCTGTATTGCAGCAAGCGGCCGCCGCCGGGCTCATTCCCGCCGCGGACGAGAGCCAGATCAAAGCCAGCGAAGAGCGGCTGGTCGCCAAGTTCCGCCTTGAACAGGCCGATCAGGCGAAGCTGCAGCAGGCTGCTGCGGCATTCGTCGATGCGCAGGTCGCCGACGGCGCACTGGAATACGCGGACATGTGCGTAGCGGTGGTACCGGCCGAACTCGTCGATGCTCCGCAGCTGCTCTTGCTGATGGATGTCGATTCCACCTTGATCAAGCAGGAAGTCATCGAACTGCTCGCCGCTCACGCTGGACGGGAAGAAGAAGTGGCTGCGGTGACCGAAGCCGCGATGCGCGGTGAACTGGATTTCGCCCAGTCCTTGATCCAGCGCGTAGCTACCTTGAAGGATCTGCCAGATACTGTCCTTGCCGAGGTAGGCCAGCGCATTGTCCTCTCGGACGGCGCCGAAGCCCTGGTCAAGCGGTTCCACGCTGCTGGGCACAAGGTCGGCGTAGTTTCCGGCGGGTTCCAGCAGATCCTGGATCCGTTGGCTGCCCATCTGGGCCTGGACCATGCGCTGGCTAACACCTTGGGCATTTCCGAGGGAATTCTTGACGGAACCGTTCACGGCCAGATCGTCGATCGCGGCATGAAGGAAACGATGCTGCGCGCCTGGGCCGAGGAACATCACATCCCGATGACGGCAACCGTCGCCGCCGGTGATGGCGCCAATGATCTGGCCATGGTTGCTGCCGCGGGTTTGGGTGTGGCTTTCAATGCGAAGCCTGCCCTGCGCGATGAGGCGGACGTGCGCCTGGACTTCTCGCGCCTGGACGTCATCGCCGACCTAGTACTCAATGATTTGGCTTAGCGGAATCCAACAACTGCATAACAATTCTGCCGATAGCGGCTTTCGGTAACTTGATCGGTTGTTCCAGCGGTTAGTATTTCTATTGACGCGTTTAACGGCTGGCGGCATAAGTCCTAGCCGCGCGCGTAGCCCCTATCGCTTTCGAAAGAGCTACCAGACCAGTGCAGACCCCCTCCCCGGACAGTTCCTCAACTACGCCTACGCACTCCGCACAAGACAAGAAGAAGCCGAAGAGCAAGGCCAAGCCTTGGATCATTACCGGTTCTTGTGTTGCAGCCGTAGCCGCAGCATATTTCGGCGGAGCCGCCTATGTCAGTTCCCAGGTTCCAGCCAACGCGTCAATTGCGGGCGTGAACATCGGATCCATGAACAAGGACCAGGCTCGCGCCGAATTGGAACGCGAGGTACTCCCCCTGGCTGAAAAGCCAATGGATGTCACCGTCAACGGTGAAAAGTACACCCTGGATCCGGCCAAGGCCGGCCTGGAACTGAACGTTGATGAAACCATCAACGAACTGACTTCCTACGAAATCAACCCGGCCAAGCTCTACGAGCGGCTCACCGGCGAATTCCACGTCACCCCAGCGGTCGACGTAGATCAGGAAAAACTGGGCGCGCAGCTTGAAGCGCTGGCCAAGAAGGCCAATGCCGAGGTCGCCGAAGGAACCATCGATTTCAAGGATGGCACCTCGAAGCTGACCAAGCCCGTTGACGGCGTAGCGCTGAAGACCGAAGAAGCCGCCACACTGATCAGCGAGGAATGGGAAATTGCCGGCGCGGCGATCGACCTGCCTGCCGAGGTCAGCAAGCCGGCAATCTCTGCCGACGCCCTGCAGGCGTTCTACGACAAGGACGTCAAGGCGCTGCTGAAGGACGAGGTCATCCTGGCATCGGATGACAAGAAAGCGTCCATCTCGGCCGCGTCTATTGCCGCGGCGGCAAAGTACGCGCCCAAGGATGGCGCCCCAGCGATCGCATTGGATGACGAGAAGCTCTACAAGGCTGCGACGAAGAATTCCGATCTTTCCAGCACTGCCAAGGATGCGCAGATCGTCTTGAAGGACGGCAAGCCGTCCATCATCAAGTCCTCCAAGGGCATCTCGCTGGAGACCAAGGGCCTGGGCGCCAAGGTCCTGGCCGCCACCGCTGCCAAGAACCGCACTGCCGAAGTTGAGATGACCGAGAAGGAAGCCGACTTCACCACCGCAGATGCGAAGAAGCTCGGCATCAAGGAACCGATCGTCACCTTCTCCACTCCCTACCCGGCTTCCGATACCGTACGCACCAAGAACCTGCATGCCGGTTCGGCGCGCGTCAATGGCGATATCATCAAGCCCGGCGAACGCTTCTCGCTGCTGCAGGCCTTGGGCCCGATCACCGTGGCCAACGGCTATTACAGCTCCGGGGTCGTGGAAAGCGGCTTCAGCACCGAAGCCGTAGGCGGCGGACTCTCGCAGATCTCCACCCAGATGTACAACGTCGGCTTCCTGGCCGGATACGACGACATCACCCACAAGCCGCATTCGCGCTGGTTCGAGCGCTACCCCGCGGGACGCGAAGCCACCTTGTGGGAAGGCCAGATCGACATGATCTGGGAGAACAACACCCCCTACGGCGTGATGATCCAGGCCTGGGTTTCGGGCGACAAGGTCAATACCCGCCTGTGGTCCACCAAGTACTGGGATGTCTCGCAGAAGAGCTCGGGCAAGTACAACCAGACCAACCCCGAGACCAAGTACAACCCGGCCGAAAAGTGCGTCTCGGAATCTGGTGGCAAGAAGGGCTTCAGCATCGATATCACCCGCTACCGGGAAGCCTTCGATGGATCCAAGAAGCTGCCAGCTGAAACCAAGAGCTGGACCTACAGCCCATGGCACAAGATCGTCTGCGGCGACAAGCCCAAGGACTGATCCAAGCGAAATCGCCGGGCGCCTCCCTTTCGGAGGTGCCCGGCGATTTCGCTTAACCCTGCGCATTTTGCCCCAGGCACGGAAAAGCTGGCGGTCGGAACCCCTGCACGGGGTAACTGCCGCCAGCTGATGCGCGCTGCTGCGGGGGCTTACTTGCCCGACTGCTCCAGGAAGTCGCCTGCGCCGCCAACCAGCTCGGTGTGGCCGGTCTCGACGTCGGCGAAGACCATCTTGGCTACCTCGGCGCCGAACTCCTCGACGGAGTACAGCTTGCCGGCAGCTTCGCGGCGGGCGTCGATAGCACCTGGCTCCATGCGGTTGAGCAGGGTTGCGGTGATGGTCCCTTCGATCATGTCACCGGAGACCACCACGAAGGTGATGTTCTTCTCGGCCAGCTTCGGGATCATTTCGCGCAGTGCATCTTCGCCGGCGCGCTTGGACTTGGCCACAGCGTCGTAGGCATCCATGGTGGTTACTTCGTTGATGAAGTGCGCCTGGTGGCTGGTAACGAAGACCACGCGGCCGCCCTCGCTCAGCTGGGGCAGCGCGGCTTCCAGCATGGCCACCTGCGCGTCGCGGTTCAGGCGCAGCGCATAGTTTTCGCCCATGGAGGTTTCCATGCCGCCCGAAGCGTTGAGCACGACGACATCCAGCGAGCCGAAGTTCTCAACAGCCGCGTCAACCAGAGCCTGCGGACCCTCAACGGTGGTCAGGTCGGCGCCCACGGCAACGGCCTTGCCGCCCTTTTCTTCAATAGCGGCAACAATCTTGTTGGCGCGCGGGGCCTTGGCGCGGTAGTTGACCACTACGCCAACGCCCTGCTCGGCCAGCAGCTGCGCGGTCACCGCACCGATGCCGCGCGAGGAACCGGTTACAACGGCACCTTTGAATTCACTCATGGTGGTACTCCTTTGGATTTCTTGCTTAAATCTTCTAGTGGCCCATGCCCAGGCCGCCATCAACCGGGATCACGGCACCGGAGATGTAGCCTGCTTCGTCGCTGGCGATCCAGCGGACCACGTTGGCAACCTCTTCAGGCTCAGCAAAGCGGTTGGCCGGGATGCTGGAGAGGTATTCCTTCTGGGTGTCCTCTGGCAGCACAGCGGTCATCTCGGTGTTGATGAAGCCCGGAGCCACAACGTTGGCGGTGATGCCGCGTGAGCCCAGTTCACGGGTCAGCGAGCGGGCGATGCCCACCAGGCCGGCCTTGGACGCCGCGTAGTTGATCTGCCCTGGCGAGCCGTAAAGGCCGACGACCGAGGAAATCAGCACGACACGGCCGCGCTTGAGCCGGATCATGCCCTTGGACGCGCGCTTGATCACGCGGAAGGCGCCGGTGAGGTTGGTGTCGATCACCGAGGTGAAGTCGTCTTCGCTCATGCGCAGCAGCAGGGTGTCCTTGGTGACCCCCGCATTGGCGACGAGGACTTCTACCGGACCGTGGGCCGCTTCAACTTCCTTGAAGGCCGCGTCGATCGATTCGCCGTCGGTGACATCGGCCTTGACGCCGAGCAGTCCGGCGGGAACCTCGCCGCTGCGGTAGGTAATGGCCACTTTGTCGCCGTTGGCTTCGAATGCGCGCGCAATAGCAAGTCCGATGCCGCGGTTGCCGCCGGTCACGAGGACACTGCGGCCAGTGGTTGGTTCCGTAGTCAATGTATTTCTCCGTTCATGCGCTCGCTGTCCTGGCATGGTAAATCTCTCCAAGGGCCAGCCGAAAAGCGCACTTTGCCTAGTTAAGTAGCTACTCCGTGAACAATCCTATTAGTTACTACCCAGTTTTACCGCTTCGACAGCGCGTAGAAATTACACTCTTCGTGCCGCAGGTGAGACAATGGGAGCAGATCCCGTACTGCGAAGCGAAGTCTTTTACATGTCCCCACAGCCCACGAATCACGGTTCCAGCCAACCGGAAGTTCACCGCATTACCGAAGCGCGCGAGTCCCATACCACCGAGCGCGATTCACGTGTGCGCAAATACACGATTTCCATGACCGTGCGCCTGATCTGCTTCGTTCTCGCTTTCTTCTTCGATGGCTGGCTGCGTTGGGTCTTGCTCGCGGGCGCAATTATCCTTCCCTATATCGCAGTGGTGATCGCCAACGGCGGTGCGGATCTGACCAAACGCGAACCGCCCGCCGAGTTCTACAAGGCTCCCGGCGCCCAGGCTATCGCCGCACCGGACGAAACCGCGCCTGCCGCGCAGCAGGCACCGGAACCAGAAGTGATCGACGGAAGCTTCGCCGAAGAAGCTGAACCGGTGCAACAGCCAACAACTGCTCCCAAGGAGGACTAGTGGATCTGCTAGGTTCGCTCGGCGGCTCCCCTGCCGCCGCCGAAATCCAGTGCTCGCGAAAGGGCTGCCGCAACGCCGCCAGCCACCAGCTGCTGTGGAATAACCCGAAGATCCACACCCCGGACCGGCGCAAAATCTGGCTGGCCTGCGAAGAGCACCGCGACTGGCTCGAAACGTATCTGAAGGAACGCCTGCTCTACAAGGAAACGCTGCCGATGCCGGGCAATGAAGGAGAAAGCAAGTAGATGTATCGTTTTCTGGCCAGTACCCGGTGGGTCGGCTGGCTCATTCTGGTGGCGATCTTCGCCGCCGCCTGCATTGGCTTGGGCAATTGGCAAGCCGACCGCCGTGCCGAAGTCCTCGAGGGCATCGAACGGGTCAACCGCAACTACTTCGCAGAGCCGGTCACCGGCACGCAGGCCCTGGAGAATTTCCAGGACCTGGACGAGGACAAGACCTGGATGACCGCGCAGCTCAGAGGCCAATATCTGCCCGCGGATACCATGATCGTGCGCAACCGCATCAAGGCCGGCAGCCCCGGCTACGAGGTGCTGGTGCCGTTCAGGACCACCGAGGGCGGAACTGTCGTCGTGAACCGCGGCTACCTGCCGATCGGCAACCAGGAAAACGGCCACCCGGATGCTGTTCCAGCGCCACCTGCCGGAGAAGTCACTGTGGATGTGCGCTTGAAACCATCGGAAATCCGCTTGGACCGCGGCGCCCCGGAGGGCCAATTGGCTTCGATCCAGCTCGAAGACTACGCCAAGCTCCTGGACTACGAGATCGCCCAGGGCGCCTACGGCCTGATGTATGAAGAGGATCCGGCCCCGGCCACTGCGCCACTGCAGCTGGACGCTCCGGATATGGATGAAGGTCCGCATCTTTCCTACGAGATCCAGTGGTACATCTTTGGCGTGCTGGCCTTCATCGGCTTCTGGTATGCCGCTCGCCAGCAGAAGAAGCTGAACGCCGAGGATGCCGCCGAGCAAGCCGAAGCCGAGGCGCTGGGCCTGGACGAGCCGCTGCACAAGGTGCGCAAGATTCGCGCCAAGCCGGATAAGAAGTTCCGCCGTGACGGCACGCCGACCGATGAAGCCATCGAGGATGCGCTGCTCGACCAGGCCGACCACACGCCAGGGGGCCTCCCGAAGTAGCTGCGGGAAACAAGGGAACCGCGCGGCAGCTGGAATATTCCAGTTGCCGCGCGGTTCTCTGCTTAATGCAGTTTTCTTTCAGCTGCCGTTGGCCGGCGGCGTCCAGCGGATCCCGCTGTCGCTGCACCCAGGAGTCTTGTGCCACTCGCCTTCGAGGCAGGAGGCATCGATGAGGGTGCGGTCCCCCACCGGCTCCTGCAGTTCCAGCGTGTAGGGCGCGGTCTCGTTGCCCTGGCAGGCATGCGCTTCGCCTTCCAGCGGTTCAACCACGATCCCGATGGCGATCTGGTCATTGGACAGCTCCACCTGGGTGGCGGTCACCTCGCCGGTCACCCCGGAGGAACAGGCAAGCCGCATGACCCCGAGGTCGAGGCTGGTGCTCGACGCATTCACCCCGGCAGGGTCCAGTAGCGTCCACTGGGCGTTGACCTCATCGGAAACCTGTGCGGCGCAGCCGGCCAGCGCGCTGGCAAGCAGCAGCCCAGCGCCTGCGATCCGCGGTAATTTGCGTCCAAAAACACTCATGGCTTGGCAGCTCCCTTTGAAGATGGTGATCTGCCAAGCCTACGAGAGCTATTGCGCGTTGTCAGGATTTAAGTCAGCGAAACCAATTCCAGGTAATCCTCGTTGAAGAGGTCCTCATCGCCATCAGGCAGGATGACCACGCGCTCAGGCTGCAACGACATCACTGCGCCCTCATCGTGGGACACCATGACCACGGCACCCGGGAAGGTGGACAGCGCGCCCAGCACCTCGGCGCGCGAGGCAGGGTCGAGGTTGTTGGTCGGCTCATCAAGCAACAGCACATTGGCGCTGGAAGCCACGATGGTGGCCAGGGCCAGACGGGTCTTCTCGCCGCCGGAGAGCACGCCGGCCGGCTTGGTCACGTCGTCGCCGACGAACAGGAACGAGCCGAGGATCGAGCGGACGTCGGCATCGTTCAGGTGGTCAGGCGCGTTGCGGCGCATGTTCTCCAGCACGCTGGCTTCCGGATCCAAGGTGTCATGCTCCTGGGCGAAGTAGCCGATCTTCAGGCCGTGGCCCGGAATGATCTTTCCGGTATCGGGTTCGGAGACACCGGCGAGCATGCGCAGCAAGGTGGTCTTGCCGGCACCGTTCAGGCCCAGGATGACAACCTTCGAGCCGCGGTCGATGGCCAGCGAGACATCGTTGAAGATCTCCAGCGAGCCATAGGCCTTGGACAGGCCTTCGGCCATGAGCGGGGTCTTGCCGCAGGGAGCCGGATCCGGGAAGCGCAGGGCTGCAACCTTGTCGGAGGCACGCTCTTCCTGCAGCCCGGAAAGCATGCGATCCACGCGCTTGAGCATGGACTGCGCCGCCGAGGCGCCGGAGGCGCGGGCCTTCATCTTGTTCGCCTGGGTCAGCAGGACCGAAGCCTTCTTCTCGATGTTGGCGCGCTCGCGCTTGCGGGCACGCTCATCGGTTTCGCGCTGGATCTTGTAGCGCTTCCAGTTCATGTTGTAGACATCCACCACGCCGCGGTTCGCGTCGAGATTCAGCACCTTGTTCACGGTGGATTCCATCAGGCCGGTATCGTGGCTGATCATCAGCACGCCGCCGGGGTAGTTCTTGATGAAGTCGCGCAGCCACATGATCGAATCGACGTCCAGGTGGTTGGTCGGCTCATCGAGCAGCAGGGTCTCGGCGTCCGAGTAGAGGATGCGGGCCAGCTCGACGCGGCGGCGCTGTCCACCGGACAGGGTGCGCAGCGGCTGGTCCAGGATGCGATCCGGCAGATCCAGGTTGGCGCAGATGGCGGCCGCTTCGGATTCGGCAGCGTAGCCACCGGCAGCGATGAATTCTGCTTCCAACCGGTCGTACTGGCGCATGGCCTTGGCGGAGACGGCAGCATCCTCGCTGGCCATGTCCTCGCGGTTCTGGGCCAGCTTGGTGACCACCACGTCCAGGCCGCGGGCGCCAAGGATGCGATTGCGCGCCAGCTGCTCCATGTCAGGGGTCTTGGGGTCCTGCGGCAGATAGCCGATGGAGCCCTTGAAGGTGACCTCACCCGAGGCTGGCTGGGTCTCGCCGGCGAGGACCTTGGTCATCGTCGTCTTGCCGGCACCGTTGCGTCCCACCAGTCCGATCTTGTCGCCCTTGTCGATGCGGAAGTTCACTTCGTCCATCAGCAAGCGGGCGCCGACGCGTAGCTCAAGGTTGGCTACGGAAATCATATGGTGTGGCCCTTTCATGCGGGTACAAGAATTGTGCGGCCCACAAATTGGGCAACTTGACTATTCTACCGGCCAACCACGCCGTGGCCTGCGGAACGTGCACAAACTAACAGTTTGGGGTTGAGCTGGCTAAAGAATCGAAGCCCGCACTTCCGCCGCCGTGGAAATCCGGGCTTCGAATCGAAATTATTCCTTGTCGCTGGGTTGCGATCGGTAATCCATCATCTGGATCAGGCGGCGGCGCAAGGAGGCTTCGCGGCGCAGGTCCCCGCCGCTGGTCTTGTCGATGTGGTCCTTGCCGAAGCGCCAGAGCAGCACGTCGTCAAGCAAGCGGTCCGGGCCCGGCGAGTACCGGTGGTCCAGCGCCGCACGCACATCGGTGACCACATTCGCATCCAGCAGCTGCGCCAGCTGCCAGGTCTGGTCGATGCCGTGGGAGCCGAGCAGCTCGGCGGCCCAGGACCAATCGTCATCGCGCTTGCGGTCGACGTGGGGCAACAGTGTCTGCCATATTTCGCCGATCTTCTCGCCGGTCAACGGCTCGGATCCGGCGCCCTGCTGGTCGTGGTAGCCGTTCAGGCGATGGTACAGCTCGTCGATGTCCGTGAAGTAGTCCTCCACGGTTTCCAGCATCGCAGCGGTGGCGGTGAAGTGGCGGTCGATCTGCGGATTCCAGGCGGCCTCGCCGGGATGCTTGAAGCGGATGTCGTGTTCCATTTCGGACCAGGCATGCTGCAGCACGGTGCGGATCTGCACTTCGAAGACGAAGTTGCCGCTGGCTACCACCGGCTTGCCCAAGGCCTCCTGGAATTTGCGCACGATCGGCTCGCTGCGGGTCTTGAGCAGCAGGTGGCGCGAGGAGTAGCCGTAGGTGCCGGACTCCACCGAGCCGATGTCCTTCTCCCGGTCGCTGCGGCAGTCGAAGGAGTCGCGGTGCGACTTGATCAGGCTGGCAACCTGCTGGATTTCATGGGGCAGCATCACGATGATGCGGATGCCCACCATGTCGTGGATTTCGCGCAGCGGGTTGGGGAATTCCAGCACCGGGGCGGTCTCGGAACTTTCCTGCAGCCGGCGCGAGGCCTTGGCCGCGAAGGACTGCGGCGATTTCACCCGGCCGGTAATGAACAGCGGTTGCACCTCGGAATTCGCGAACAACCGGCGGATCTTCGCCTTCATGGCCGACATGACGGTATTGAGTTCGCCGGTCACAGACTTGTACTGCTCAACGGCGGCCGCAATCTGTTCGGAGAACTCGTCGTTCGCCTGGCCCTGCGCCGGATCCATCATTGATGCCTCCTGGATGCTAAAGCGTTCCTGAAAATGCTGTCCTCATGCCCATGCCCTGGCGCCAGCCGGGTGCGGCGACGGCCCTTATGGGCGGGAAAGGCGCTTAGCCATGTCGTCGAACAATGGCGCCTTGTCCTCGGTCTTCTTCTGCGCTGCAGGCTTGGTTTCCTTGGCTGGCTGCGCGTTCTGCTTGATCGGGGTGACCTTCGAGTCCGATCGGCCTGCCGCGATGCCTTCGGCGCGGGCTCGGGCCAGCGCGTCCTGGTGATCCTGTTCCAGGACCGATAGGCGTTCTTCCTCGGCGGTCTTGGTGTCGGTCAGCGCAGCGTTGTAGCCATCATCATAAGCGACGCCGTACTTCTCGGCGTTTTCCCGCTCTTCGTTGTATTCCAGCTCAGCGCGCAGCTTCGCGGCTTCGGACTTCTTCTGGTACATGTGCACGGTCAGGTGGGTGATGGCCAGCAAGACGATTGGCGGCATGGCGGCAACCAGCGCGGAAACCAGCGGCGGCACCCCGTTTTCGATCGAGTCCACGGTCAAGATTGCGTGGGTGGAGTTCGCCGCAGTGGAAACGATCGCACCGAAGAACAGCAGCGACCACGGGTAGATCATGGCCTTGCGATGGAAGCCGTTCAGGGCCACGATGGCCACGGTGGCGGCCACGATCATGCCGTCGATGATGATTGGCCAGATCCAGGCCAGGCGCGGGCTGATGCCCGAGCGCTCGGCCAGGTCGGTCAATGCAGCGAACGAGAGCACGAATGCGCCGATGGCAATGAGGACCGTCGCGCCTACGGCCGTGCCTAGGACGGCGCGGTGCGGTTCGGCCGGGACCTCTGGTTTGTTATCTTCCATGCTGCTGAGCAGACCTAACTTTTTGGGAATTATCGGTATGTCTTCAAACGCGAGTTTGCTGGACCGCACCCGAGGCGCAGACCACCGCGTTCCATTTTAGCGTGCGCCTTGCGGTGCTGGGGTGCCTTGGCTCAAAGGGCGCGACGGTCGATGAAACCGGTACCGCTGATTTTTCCGGCCAGCCCCCGGTGATTCGCCTCGAAGATGAAGTAGAAGGCGCTGATCGCGATATAGATCACAACGAGCATGTTCAGCAGCGGGTAGGGCGTGAAGTCGACCATGCTGGTGGAAATCTGGAAGAGGAAGTTAATCCCGCCAAATCCGAGCAGGCTGCGCAGCAAGGCCCGGCCGGCCGGAGCCGGTTGCCCCTGCCCGTCGGTGAGCATCAGCCAGGCGCAGCGCTGGCCGAGGGTGGCCCGTCCCGGCGCCAGGCTCGGCAGCCAGAAGACGCAGAAGACCACGAACAGCGGAAGCCAGAAGTTCATCCACTGTTGGCCGAACTCCGGAGCACCCAAGCGCTCCAGCAGTTCCAGGGCAGCGCCGATGACAAGGAGCGCGCCGGCGGTGAAGCCTGCATCGAAGATGTTGGCCAATACACGGCGGGCGCGGGTCACTGGCCGCGCCGGCGCATTGGCCGCGTCCGCTTCCAGCGGGCCGGAAAGGAAGCGGAACATCGGCAGGTAGGCGATCATCGCGCCCAGCAGCGCGCCGGCAGTGTTGGTGATCAGGTCATCGACGTCGGCCACGCGGTAGGCGCAGGTGTACAACCCCCAAATAGCGGTGTATTGGGTCAGCTCGATGGCCAGCGAGGCCGCGAAGCCGAGCAGGACACCGGTGAAAATGTTGCCGCGCAGCCAGCGCACGGCCAAGATGCCCAGGGGCATGAACAAGATGATGTTGAACAGCACCTGCCACAAGGTGAAGCTGGTGGCGAATCCGCTCAGTCCGCGTTCCACGATGGCCAGCCTGAAGTCATCGACGAAACGGCCGGGCACCAGTTGCGGGATGGCCACCCCGGGACGGCAGAATTCGTCGCGCGTGGACGGCAGCGGAAGCATGGTGTAGCTGAACAGGCCGAATCCGTAGACGGCTGCGGTTGCGGTGGTAATGGTGCGGCGCCAGGACAACCGTCCATGCCGGCGGTATTGCACGGCCAGCAGGAAAACGCCGGCGGACGCCAAGAAGAGGGCGCCGCCGAGAATGGCGATTGCCGCTGGCCAGAACATTGTTTGCATATTTCTATCTAAGCGGAATTTTCCGGGAGAAAGCTGGGCTGCAGAATGTGACCTTGGCTATGCTTTCGGCCCGCGAAGCACTTGCCTGGTTCTGGCATCGGCAGTGAAGAGGCCGATGAACAGGCTCGCTACGAGCACTCCAGCCAGGGTCTTCATCAGCCAGGCCGAGTGCCACTGCTCGATGGAGAGCTGGTCGACGAAAACCGCTACCAGGATCAGGCTGGATGCATAGATCATCAGCTTTTCCGATCCCCAGGACACCTTGTGCGAAATGGCGAACAGCGCCATCAACCACAGGATGTACCACGGCTGGATAATCGGAGCCAGCAGCACGACCGCCGAGAGCGCCCACGCCGCTAGGCGGACCGGGCTGGAGATCTCCTTGGCCAGCGCCAGGCGCGCCACAATGGCCAGCGCGATGACCTGGAAGACGCCCACCACGATGGCATTCACCAAGGAGATATCAGCGCCGAATATGCCAGCCAGGTTGCTCAGCGACCAGCCGATCAGTCCCACGGGAGCGTACGGGAACGCCGCGTCGCCCGCAGTGAACATGGCAAGCAGCCAGCCGAACCAGAGGTTGGTGACCGCACCGATCAAAAGCAGCCAGGTCAGCGAGAGGGCTGCGACCTTGGCCCAGATTTTCCACCTCTCGCGCATCGACGGGCTCCTGCCCAGCAGGATCAAGCCGATAAAAGGCAGCGCCAGCAGCACGATGGGTTTGACCGACACGGCTATGGCCAGAGCCATCGTAGCGGCAATGGGGCGGCGGTCGTAGGCATAGGCGAAGGCGCTGAAGACACCGGCGATCATCAGCGCGTCGTTGTGGACGCCGCCGATCATGGTCAGCAGGAACAGCGGATTGCCCACGATGGCCCAGTTGGCCCAGTTGGCGCTCTGTCCCATTTTCTGCGCCAGCTTCGCAGTGAAGTGATAGCAGCCCCAGACACCGAGCACGGCAATGACGCGCAGCAGGCCCACGCCGATTTCGGGAATGCCGTTGGAGGCGAAGTAGATGATGCGGGCGAGCACGAGGAAGAACGGGCCATAGGGCGAGGGCGATTGCGCCCACAGGCTGTCGGATCCGCCATCGAACCAGCCCGGAAGCGCGGACACGCCCTCGGCATACGGGGATTTGTCGGCGTGCAGCATTCGGCCTTGGGCCAGGTAGGAGTAGACGTCACGGCTGAGGATCGGGAAGCTGAGCATCAGCGGAGCAGACCACATGGCCAGCACGCGGGCCAGTTCCCGTCCGGTGATCTCACCGGCAGCCTGGACCCATGGCCGGGCCAGGATCCAGGTTCGGGTCAACCAGACGATTCCCAGGGCCATCAGCACGATGCAGCTGATGACACCTGGCACTTCGGTTCGGAATTCTATGAAGAAGCCGCTGCGTGCCAGCGGGGACAGCTGGGTGCGCGGGAACCAGCCGATCCCCCAGGAGGCGACGGTGATCATGGCCGAGGCGGTGAACCCCTGCCAAGATAGTGACCGCAGGCTTGAGTGCTGCGGTGCCAGCTTCGGCTGCTCCACTGCCACTAGGCTTTCTTGCTCTTCTTCAGCCAGTTGGTCGAGCTGAGCAGATCAGCGCAGATGTTCTTGGTCTTCGGATCGAAGAAGACAAGGTACAAGGCGCAGGCGATGGAGATGCCCCAGGAAATCAATTGGACGCGTGGAACCAGGGAATCCTGCAGGAACTGCCAGACGAAGATCTGGTCAGCGGCCTGGTAGGCCAGGAAGAAGATGGTGGTCAGGTGCAGCCAGAGCATCTGCCAGTCATCGCGCAGGCCGGTAGCGGCGAAGAACGGCAACAGCCACAGGAGGTACCACGGCTGGATCACCGGAGAGAGCACGACAATCGCCGCGAAGGCGATAGCCATGCGCTGCACCAGGTGCGAGTGCTTTCCGCGGAAGATCAAGACAAAGGCGATGGCTACGCCGACCAGGCGGCCGAAGAGCTTTGCCGCGGGCAGGATCCACTCGGTGGACAGCCCGAAGGCGGAGACCAGCCCGCTCAGCGCGATGACCGCGATCCCTACCGGGGAGAAAATGGAGTATCCGGTGCCGGTGAAGAGCATGACCTTCAGCCAACCGAACCAGTAGCCGTTGAGCCACCCAACCACGGTCATCAGGGCCAGGAAGATCGTACCGGTGTAGAACCAGTAGAGGATGCGGCGCGGCCAGGCGGCGTTTGGCCCTGCCCAGAGCAGGCCGATAAACGGCAGGAGCACCAGGGTGATCGGCTTGACTCCCACCGAGGCCGCCAGCACCACGATGGCCCAGAAGCCGTAGCGCTTGCATGCCAGGTAGACGGCCCAGACCGACAGGCCGGTCATCAGTGCATCGTTGTGCGCACTGGCCACGAAGTTCACCAGGAACAGCGGGTTCGCCACGGTCATCCAGGCGGCTTTGGCCCCGGAAACACCGTGCAGTTCGGCAAGCTTGGGCACGTAGCGCAGGCAGAGCAGCACGCCGATGAATGCAATGGCCCGGAAGGCCAGGACCGCCGCGTCGGTCGAAGGGCCGGTCAGCTTGACCACGAGGAATTCGATGCTCAGGTAGAGCGGGCCGTAGGGGGTGCCGTCCTGCGCCCACATGGTGTCGGCACCGAGCTGGAACCAGTTATTCAGCGAGGATATTCCGTCAACATAAGGATCCTGCCCGGCATCCACCAGCCGGCCTTGGCCGATGTAGGCGAAGACGTCCCGGCTCATGATCGGCAGGGTGACGAACATCGGGATGCTCCACAGCCACACCGCACGGCGGACCACCTTCAGCGAACCCTCGCCCCAGCCCTTGAGCTTCTGGCCCAGTCGCCACCAGGAACGGAAGAGGACCCAGCAGCCCAGGGCCAGCAGGATCACGCAGGCGATCACGCCAGCCGGTTCGGTGCGCAGCATGATGAAGAACGGGTCGCGGTTCAGCGGGGATACGCTGGCCAGCCACCCCGTACCGAAGGATCCGAAAAGGATCAGGGAGGAACCGATGACGCCGCTGAGAAGGGTCCGATTCACTCCAGCGTAGGGCGGGGAGCTCACTGCTGCTGGCTTGCTGGCTGACACACTGACACCTCGGGCTGTAACGGACATGAGTTCGAGAGTAATTAAGCCAGCGTCGCATGTGCCGCGCCCTTGCGAGCAGGCAATTCAACAGCCGGAAATCTCAGATGATTTTAGCATCGAGCACGCGTCCAGGCCGGTTGAAACACTGCCCTTGCGCCCCGTAACGGGGTGCGCTCCCCCACAGCCCTGCTTGAAGTGTAGATTGGTTACGTGGCTAGTAACTCAGAAAAAATTGTATGGATCGATTGCGAAATGACCGGCTTGGATCTGGTTAACGACGCATTGATCGAAGTAGCAGTGCTCATTACCGACTCCGATCTGGAGATCGTCGACGAGGGCATCCAGGTAGTCATCAAGCCCGAGCCGGCAGCTCTGGCGCAGATGGATGATTTCGTTCGCAATATGCATGTGGTTAGCGGCCTGCTGCCCGAGCTGGAGAACGGCATTTCCATGGAGGAAGCCCAGCGCCTGGTGGTCGACTACATCAAGAAGCACGTTCCGGAGCCGAACAAGGCGTTGCTGGGCGGCAACTCGGTGGGCACCGACAAGAACTTCTTGGCACGCGATATGCCTGAGGTCATCGAACACCTGCACTACCGCATTATCGACGTGTCGACCTTGAAGGAGTTGAGCCGCCGCTGGTTCCCGAAGGCGCACTACGGCGCTCCAGCCAAGACCGGCAACCATCGCGCACTGGGCGACATCCAGGATTCGATCAACGAGCTTCGCTACTACCGCGACGCCATCATGGTTCCGGCGCCGGGACCAACCTCCGATGAGGCCAGGAAGATCGCCGCAGGGATCACCCAAAGCGCCGGCTAGCCGCTAAACGAAGGCCCCGGCGCATTGGTGATGCACTGCACAGTGCCCCAGGGGCCTTCCGATTGGCATCAAGCGCGGAATTGTGTGTATAGTATTTCTCGTTGCCAAATACGGAATTGGTTCGCAAAAGCGTTCTGACTAGTAACGAAGCAAACATGGTGGGTATAGCTCAGTCGGTAGAGCGTCTGGTTGTGGTCCAGAAGGTCGCGGGTTCAAACCCCGTTACTCACCCCAGAGACAAAGACTCGATCCCGAACGAAAGTTCTGGATCGAGTCTTTTGCTTAACCCGCACGCCTGGCAACGCCGCCGCTCAGCTGACGAGCCGCAGAATTAGACCGTGCGCACCACCCTGGCTGGCGAGCCAACCACAACAGCGCCGGCAGGTACGTCTTTCGTTACGACCGCGGCGGCAGCGACAACTGCGTTCTCGCCGATCGTGACACCGGAAAGTATGGTCGCGTTCGCGCCAATCCAGACGTTGCGCCCAATGATCACTGGAGCCGGAATCATATCCGCCCGCCGAGCAGGTTCAAGATCGTGATTAAGTGTTGCCACAACGACGTTGTGCCCAATCAAGCACTCATCCCCGATACTGATGCCGCCTTGGTCCTGGAATTTGCAGCCAGCATTGATGAAGACGTTTTTCCCCAGTTCGATATTGCGGCCAAACTCCGAGTTGAACGGCGGGAATAGCACCACCGAGTCGTCAACGTTCGTTCCGGTCAGCTGCCGCAGCAAATCCCGCACTTGCCCTGGGCTGCGGTAGCCGTCGTTCAGCTCCGCGCAAATGCGCAGCGCGTCCTGGCTTGTGCTATGCATGAGCGCATGCAGCGGCGAACCGGCGGTAATTCTCTGGCCAGCATTCAAGGCTTCCAGAAGATCGTCGATGCCCAAGAATTCCCCCATCATCAATTCTTCACGGTGGCTCGAACTATATCGGCTTCCACCCTCGATGCCTAGCGTCGTCGGGCCCTGCACCTGCAGCAAAGCATTTCCCTCAGGTACTGCCGGCGAAGGCGTGATCACGGCACGGGGATTCATCTCATGTGGCAGTTCAGCGGCGAGCAACAGCCCCACGGCCATGAATAATGAGCATCCCGTCACAATCCCGGAGATGGCGCTGCGCGAATTGGTATTTCCGGCCTGGATACGTGTATAGTATTTCTCGTTGCCCGGTACGAAATCATGAGCACTGCAGCTTCTGACTAGTAACGAAGTAGACATGGTGGGTATAGCTCAGTCGGTAGAGCGTCTGGTTGTGGTCCAGAAGGTCGCGGGTTCAAACCCCGTTACTCACCCCAGATCGAAAGACTTGGTTCGGAATGGAAATTCCGAACCAGGTCTTTTCTTGTTTCCGACGCCTTGAAGCGCAATCGGCAAGGCGTCGGACCCCGGATGACTTCAGACCGAACACCTGGAATCCAGAGGCATACACCGCCAGTCCCCGCCAGCGAATCCGACACGGCGTTCAGCATCGCGTCGCTAGCCGCCAACCGCTATCACCGCCGGCCATGGCCACCGCATGGAACCACCAGATGCCCAGGCACCTGCCGAAGCTGAAAAGATCGCTTCCAAGGCACAGGTCGAGCGCCTCGACGCGATCGCACGCAATCCTGCCAGCAGTCTCGAAACAAACGGATTCCACCAAGCGGCAACCGGATCGATTTCGCGTAGAGTGATCCGGAACCATCGGGACAGTCCAGGGTTGCACTATCGGCACTGCCCACCCCTGCACAACGGGCCACTCGTCTTCCCCAGGACCCGATCCGATTTATCGTTGGTTCCGGTGAAGCCAACGCCCTGACGCGCGGATCCCGGCTGCAGACTCGTCGCCGACGAGACCGACTGAACAGGCACTTCGAACCTACCGGCGAGCGCAGTGCTGCCCTGATGCGGTGTTAAGTCATATTTCGGCGGCTTGGAACACGGATTCGAAACTATGTTCGAATGCGTTGTGTTTTGGGGTCTATCCCCGTGTTTCTCGAGACTTTTTGCGTTATCTAGTGACTTGAATCGTTGTTTGCCCTGGCGAATAGGCACGCATTGGCCTGAGCGACCATAATGGATGATGTACTTCGGCAAGCCAGTGAGCTTTATGCCTTCGTTCCATCCACCGAAAGGTACTCCCCCTGTGAAACGCGCGCTCTTTGAAGAGGACCACGAGCAGTTCCGTGAACTGGCTACGGAATTCAATGCCCGGGAGATTTCCGGTAAATACGCTCAGTGGGAAAAGGATCATCAGATCCCCCGCGAGGTGTGGCAGTCTGCCGGTGAAAACGGCCTGCTGGGTCTTGCCGTGCCTGAGCAGTTCGGTGGCATGGGCATCGATGATTACCGCTTCCGTGTAGTGCTTGATGAGCAGCTCGTGCGTTCGGGGCATCTGTCCGTAGCATTGGCCTTCCACCTGCACGACGACCTGGTGCTGCCGTACCTGCTCTCCTACGGCTCTGCCGAGCTCAAGGACAAGTGGCTTCCACGCATGGTCGATGGCTCCACCATTACCTCTTGTGCGTTTACCGAGCCTGGCGCTGGGTCTGACCTGCGTGCGGTGCGCACCAAGGCGGTCCGCGATGGCGATGACTGGCTGATTAGCGGCCAGAAGACTTTCATTGGCAATGCTGCGTTTGGCGATGCCGCTTTGGTGCTTGCGCGCACCGATGGCGAGAGCGGACGTGCGGGCGAGCAGTCATTCTCGCTGTTCATGGTCGAGCGTTCCGAGGGGTACACCAACGGCAGCCCCTTCGACAAGATCGGGCTGCGGGCTTCTGATACCGCTGAGCTGTTCTTCGACGATGTCCGCGTCTCGGCTGCGGATCTCGTTGGCGAAGCTGGACAGGGCCTGTCCTATGTCAAGGCGCAGCTTCCCCAGGCCCGTCTGGCTATTGCCGTGGCTGCCTCGGCGATCTGCACCGCGTCCTTCGAGCAGGCGCTGGAGCATGCGAAGAACCGCTCGACCTTTGGCCAGGCGCTGACCGAGTACCAGAACACCCGTTTCGAGCTGGCTAACCTGAAGACTGAGGCGCATGTCACCCAGAGCTTCGTGGACCGGGCCGTCCTGGCATTCAACGACGGCGAGCTGGATCCTTCCGAGGCTGCCGAGGTCAAGCTTTGGGCTAGTGAGAGCGCTAAAAAGCTTTCCGATCAGGCTTTGCAGCTGCATGGCGGCTATGGCTACATCATGGAGTACCCGATTGCCCAGTCCTTCACCGCCTCCCGCTTGCTGACCATCTTCGGTGGCACAAGCGAGATCATGCGTGAAACTATTGGACGAGCACTCTAAGCACTTTTGAAAGGAACCGATCACGTGCCTATTCGGCAGATCACTGTTTACGGAGAACCTGTACTTCACAAGCGTGCGGTGGAGGTCACCGAGTTTGATGGCGCCTTGCGCGAGCTCGTTGCCGATATGCACCTCACCATGGATGAAGCGCATGGCGTGGGCCTGGCGGCTCCGCAGATCGGTTTGGGCCTGCGCATGTTCACCTACGTCTTCGCTGACCAGGACGATGCTCCCGAGCGGGGCGTAGTGATCAACCCCAAGCTCACGCTTTCAAAGGTGTCGCAGGCTCCTGCGGATGCTGATGACGACTCCGAGGGCTGCTTGTCCGTGCCCGGGTTGAACTACCCGCTGCAGCGTGCCGACTATGCGAAGGTGGAGGGTTTCGACGAGTTCGGCAATCCGATCTCTTTCGAAGCGCACGGCTGGTTCGCGCGCATCATGCAGCACGAGTACGACCACCTTGATGGCTACCTCTACGTGGACAAGTTGCAGCCACGCTGGGAGAAGAAGTGGAAGAAGGCCAAGAAGGCTCTGGGTTGGGGCGTGCCTGGCAACACCTGGTTGCCGGGTACCGATGAGGATCCATTCGGCCACTAGGCCTCCCGCCGCCTACCGGGCAGTCTTGAAGTCCAGATACCGCTGATGCAGCGCCGCACCGATTTTGCCGGTGGGCGCTGTTTCTGCGTTCCAGAGCTTCGAAGCCCTGCCTTGTTCTAGCCAGAAGGGCAGGAACATGCCGTTCTTGCCGGGCAGGATCTGCGCAGCCATCTGCTCGTCGGCTACCAGCGTGCGATTCGCGTAGCCCAGGTAGTACTCGTCAAAGGGACCGAGCAGGCGCAGTGGCAGCCCGGCGGGCTCCATCGCTTCAAGCTCCCGGTGGGCGCGGCTGCCGGCGATGACCCAGTAGCACTCCCCGCGCTCATCGCTTCCTGCGCTGGACAGCAAGCCGCCGAGTGCTTCCGCGGCGGTTCTCATGGTGGTCAGCGTCTGTCCCGTGTACCAGGCTGCGTCGCGAAGGGTAGCTGGCCCATGCGAGTGCAGGTACCGGCGCAAGAGTTGCGCCAACGGATCTCCTGGTTCCCGGTGACGTGCAATCCATTCATCCACGAGCACGAAGTCCTGCGCGATGAGTTTCGCGTCTTGTGGAATGGGCCCCTGGCAGATCAACCCGTCCAGGACGAGGACCTGCAGGATAACCAGTCCTCGCTGCTGGCCGGTCTCCATTCCATTCTGGTTCAGTGCCTTGAAGAGCGCGGAGCGGCTGGCTTGCCCGTGCTCCTGCAGATGCGCGCTGATGATGCCAGCTGCCTGGTCAATGTCCTGGGTGCCGATCTGCAGTCCCCGCATCCGTGTGGCCGATGAGCGCAAGGTGCGTTCACGCGTTGCGCGAGTCATCCAGCGCGCATCTTCGGCCAAGCAGATATGCAGCGTGCCCCGCATGGTCCATGACCGCACGAGCCGTCCTTCGCTGAAGAGCGCATCGACTTGCTGTCGGGATTCTTGCGCTGCGGAGCGCTGAGCCAGCGCGTAGCGTCCTGCAGCGAAGTCCTGGGACTGGAACGCGAGCATTCGTTCTGCGGCCTGCAGTACGGATTCTGCCGGCTCCAGTAGCAGCTGGCTCGCCATGCGCGCCGCCAGCGTCCGGGTACTGTCCACTAACCAACCTCGATCCAATGCTTGATGGCCTAAAGCCTAGCAGTGCGGAGGTACAGAGATGCCCGCGAAGCGGCGCACCTGCAGCCGCCGTTGACGCAGGGACGGCGCAGGCTCAAGCGGACCTCCACGCCCGGATGCGCGCAAAGGTCGAGACCTGCCTGGACTTTGCTGGAGAGGTGCTGGCCAGGTACTGGTTCTCGTTGGCCCCCTGGACCCGGAAGGTCCTTTGGAGGGCTTCGTGCCACCCGGATGGAATAGCAAAAGGGACCATCCCAGCGCGCAATGCGTTGGGATGGTCCCTTCAGCTGCAAGCAGCGAGGTCCTAGGCGGTGACGGCTTCAGCCTTCACTGCAGGCACTGCAGCCGGGTGGGTGCCGGCCATCGATTCGATGACGCGCACAACCTGGCAGGAGTAGCCGAACTCGTTGTCGTACCAAACGTAGACGACAGCGTTCTTGCCGGACACGATGGTGGCCAGGCCGTCAACGATGCCGGCGCGGCGCGAGCCGACGAAGTCGGTGGAGACAACCTCAGGCGAATCGATGTAGTCGATCTGCTTGTGCAGGCTGGAGGTCAGCGAGGTTTCACGCAGGTAGGCATTGAGCTCTTCCTTGGTGGTCCCGTTCTCCAGGTTCAAGTTCAAGATCGCCATGGAGACATCCGGGGTCGGTACACGGATCGCGTTGCCGGTCAGCTTGCCTTCGAACTCCGGCAGGGCCTTGGCCACTGCCTTGGCGGCACCGGTTTCGGTGATCACCATGTTCAGCGCTGCCGAACGGCCGCGGCGCTCGCCCTTGTGGAAGTTGTCGATCAGGTTCTGGTCGTTGGTGAACGAGTGAACGGTCTCGACGTGCCCGTGGGTGACACCGAACTTGTCGTTCAGGGCCTTGAGCACTGGGGTGATGGCATTGGTGGTGCACGAGGCAGCGGTGACGATCTTGTCTTCTGCGGTGATCCACGAATCGTTGATGCCGTGGACGATGTTCTTCAGATCGCCCTTGCCCGGTGCGGTCAGCAGCACGCGGGAAACGCCCTTGGCGGCCAGGTGCTGGGACAGTCCGGCCTCATCGCGCCAGCGGCCGGTGTTGTCCACCACGATGGCGTTGTCGATGCCGTGTTCGGTGTAGTCGACGGTGGTCGGGTCATTCGAGTAGATGACCTTGATCAGGGTGCCGTTGGCGAGGATCGTGCTGTTTTCCTCGTCGACCGTGATCGAGCCTTCGAAGCGGCCGTGCACCGAGTCGCGGCGCAGCAGCGAAGCGCGCTTGACGATGTCGTCATCCGAGCCCTTGCGGACCACGATGGCGCGCAGGCGCAGGCCGTAGCCGCCACGCTCGATCAGGATGCGGGCCAGCAGGCGTCCGATGCGGCCGAAGCCGTAGAGGACAACGTCCTGGGGTTCAGCGTCGGTTGCGCCGGCCTGGCCAACCTTCTCGCCCAATTCATCAGCCAGGAAAGCGTTCAAATCAGCGGAACCGGATTCCTTGAACTTCTTGTTCACGCGGCCGAGGTCAACTGCTACCGAACCGACGTTCAGGGCCTCGATGGCATCCAGGATGGCCTTGGTGTCGTTCAGGTCGAGCTCTTCGCCATCGATGCGGCGCACTACGCGGTGGGCCTTGATGATGTCGATGGCGGACTGGTTGATCAGCTTGCGGCCGTAGACGGAGGTCACCACATTGTTCTTGCGGTACAGACGTCCGATCAGTGGGATCATGGCCTCGGCGAGCTCTTCGCGCCCGCTCCATTCTTGCTGGGCAACGACAGACTGCTGGGTCACAGAAAATCCTTCCAATTCAGCCGACTCGCAGATCCATAAAGTCGGTTGGCACCGTGGGAAGCACCATTGCTTTTGCGGTGGCACGAGGTAACAGGATCATCCTCGTAAGTACATGATCCATTCTAGACCGTGCGCAGAAAAACTGAGGATCGGGGACTGTGAATCATCTCACCAGCGCACTAAAGGCTGATGCCGGCGCAATCGCAGGGAGGAAGAGTGTGAATGGGATGGCCGATACGCCGGGTTTTGTCGCGCCGAAGCGGGACGGTCATCTATCTACGACTGCCGTTGCCGGCAGCCTCTAGCGGTCCACCCGACTGCATGGGGCGAACAGCCCTCATAACGCAGTCTGTCTGACCTTGCTCCGAGTGGGGTTTACCTAGCCACCCCAATCGCTTGGGGTGCTGGTGGTCTCTTACACCACCGTTTCACCCTTACCAGGAAAACCTGGCGGTCTATTTTCTGTGGCACTAGCCTGCGGGTTACCCCGAGTGGGCGTTACCCACCACCCTGTTCTGCGGAGCCCGGACGTTCCTCGGGGCAATTGCTTGCCACGCGACCGTCTGGCCATCCCATTCACTACCAGTCTAATGCGTTGGGCGCGGCCTGCAGACCACTTCCGAACGCTGATTCGGTCACAGCCAGGTTCACCCGAACCGCAGCGCCTCAAGCAACCGCAACCAGATTTCGCTGATCGTCGGATAGGCGGGGACCGCATGCCACAGCCGGTCCAGGCTGACCTCGCCGACGATCGCAATGGTGGCCGCATGCAGCAGTTCCGCGGCATCCTGGCCAGCGAAAGTGGCGCCGACGATCACCGAACGCGCCTGGTCTATCACCAGCTTGGCCCGCCCGGAATACCCGTCGGCGTGCAGGCTCGCCCCGGCCACCGCACCCAGATCGTGCTCGATAACCGAAATCTGCAGACCGGCGTCGCGGGCCTGGCGTTCGGTGAGTCCGACCGCGGCGATCTGCGGATCGCTGAAGACCACGCGCGGCACCGCATGGTGGTCCGCCGTGGCCGCATGCCTGCCCCAGGGCGCATCGAGAACCCCGGTTCCATTGATCCTCGCGGCAATGGCCTCGCCCGCGGCCCGGGCCTGGTACTTGCCCTGGTGGGTCAGCGGGCTGCGCCCGCTGGCATCTCCCACGGCGTAGAGCCAGTCGGTGCCCGCCACGAGCATCGTGTCATCGACCTGCAACCGCCGGGACGGGTCCACCCCGAGTGCTTCGAGTCCCAGGTTCCCGATGTCCGGCCGCCGCCCGGTGGAGACGAGCACTTCCTCGGCTTCCACGAGGGATCCTCCGGGCAGCTGGAGGCCGGCTATCCCGTGCTCATCGCGGTGGACCTGCAACGGAGTGGTGTCCTGGTGCACCACTACCCCGGCCTCGGCCAGCGACTGGGCCACCAGCTCGCCGGCGAACGGCTCTTCGCGGCCCAGCAGCGACCCGCGGGCAAGGATGGTGACCTTGGAATCGAGGGAGGCGAAGGCGAATGCCAGCTCCACCCCGGCAACTCCGCCACCGATGATGGCCAGCCTTGGCGGGATCGCCTTGGCCGCAGTGGCCTCCCGGGTGCCCCACGGCCTGGCTTCAGCCAATCCCTCGATCCCAGGCAGAACTGGAGTGGATCCGGTGGCCAGGACTACGGCCCGGGCCGAGTACTCGCGATCCGCCACCTGCACCAGGCCGCGCCCGGAAAGCCGCGCCCGGCCGCGGATCAACTCGATGCCCGCCGAGCGCAGCCACCGTTCCTGCCCGGCATCATCCCAGTTGCTGGTGAAGGCGTCCCTCCGCGCGAGCACCGCCTCGGGATCCAGCGCACCAGTCACCGCTTCGCGGGCCCCAGGAACCCGGCGTGCCGCGCGCAGCGCATCGCCGCTGCGCAACAGGGCCTTGGAAGGCATGCATGCCCAATACGAGCATTCCCCGCCCACCAGCTCGGATTCGACGATGGCCGCCTTCAGGCCCTGCCGGGTGGCATAGTCGGCGGCGTTCTCCCCGGCCGGCCCGGCGCCGATCACGATCACATCGAAGTCGCAGTGCTGCCCGGAGGCAGTTTGGCTAGCTCTTGAGTTCTGCTGGGGCATGCTCTGTCCTTGCTCTGCGTGAAGCGCTGCTGGGTAGTGGGTTCAGCCTAGCCAGATCTGCTCTGCGGGTACATGCCCTGGGCAGAAGATCAGATGGACTCCGATAAGCTGGAACGCGTGCTTATTCTGTTGCCGCCTTCCGAAGGCAAGACCGCCCACGCCGAAGGTTCTCCGTTCGAAATCGAGGACCTGTCTTTTCCGGAGCTTTCCGGGGAACGCCGCCTGGTGCTTGACGCCCTTGCTGAAGTCTCAGCACGCGAAGATGCCATGGACCTGCTGGGAGTCGGAGCCTCGCTGGCCAAGGAAGTAGCGCGGAATATCAATCTGCACACCGAGCCCGCAGCCAAGGCGCACGATATCTACTCGGGCGTGCTCTTCGAGGCCCTGGACTACGCAAGCCTGGATGAAGCAGCGCAGCGGCGCGCCGATGAATCCATCATCGTGGTCTCCGCCCTGTGGGGTGCCGTGCGTTTCGGCGATCGCATTCCGCCCTACCGCTTATCCATGTCGGTCAAGCTCGAGCCGCTGGGCAAGCTGGCCACCTGGTGGAAGAAACGCCTGGCTCCGGTGCTGGATGCGGTGGCCGGCGACCAGCTGATCGTTGACGCGCGATCGAGCACCTATGCGGCCGCCTACAAGCCGGCCAATGGCAACACCGTTGCGGTCAACGTCTTCCAGATGCGCAATGGGATCCCGAAGGTGGTCTCGCACTTTGCCAAGCACACCCGCGGAGAGGTCGCCGGTTTCCTGGTCCAGCAACCGGTCGCACCGGAACACCCTGGAGAATTGCTCGAACTGGTCCAGACCAAGTGGGAAGCGTCCCTCGTCCAAGACAAGAAGGGCTTGGCGCTGAACATCCTGCTGCCGGAAGACCACCAGTTCACCACCGCCAAATAGCCCAATCAGGATTTGCAGTCCACTACCCCTCCGGCGTTGCCACGCGAAGAATCCTGACTGCAACCGCCGGCCTCGCAGCACCCGGGCTTCGTTATTCCATGCAGACCCCTTCCAAATGTGATGCAGTTCACTTAGGCTTCACGTATGACATCCTACGTCATACGTCCTTCCTGATTACAGGATCCCACTCACCTGCGAGGAACTCGCCCATGCGAATTCGCTCTAGGCTTCATCATGGAAAAACCCTGGCGGCTGCCATCGCCATCTCCCTAGCCATCCCGGTCATCAGCGCCCACGGGGCGCTGGCGGCAAGCACGTTGGACGAAGCTGATCCCGGTGCACCTCCCGGAAACTTCTCCGAGATCAATCTGGGTTCCGACCGCACTGCCCAGAACTTCTTCTACCGCATTCCGGCGATGGCCCATCTGGGCAATGGTGTTATCATCGCTGCCTGGGATGCCCGCCCCGGCAGCGCCGCCGACGCTCCGAATCCAAACAGCATCGTGCAACGCAAGAGCACCGACAACGGTGCCACATGGGGCGCGATGACCACCATCGCCGCCGGCTTCCCCGGCTCCGCTGACGAAGGAAAATACGGCTATTCCGACCCAAGCTACGTGGTGGATGAAGAGGTGGGGAAGGTATTCGCCTTCTTCGTCTATTCAAAGGATCAAGGTTTCCATGGCAGCACCTGGGGTCACGATGACGGGAACCGCCAGGTCATCAGCGCCGCGGTGGTCGAGTCCACTGATGACGGTGCTACCTGGAGCAAGCCACGGTTGATCACCGATGTGGTCAAGCCCGGCGACCACGCAGTACCCGGAGCGGTCCGCTCCACCTTTGCCACCTCTGGCCAAGGAATCCAGCTCACTCGCGGTGAATACGCCGGCCGCTTGGTACAGCAATATGCCGGTGATGTCATGCAAGCCGATGGATCGCGGGCTATCCAAGCCTATTCGGTGTACTCGGATGACCACGGGGCTACCTGGCAGCGTGGCGAATTCACCGGGAAAGCCATGGACGAGAACAAGGTCGTTGAGCTTTCTGATGGCCGCTTGCTGCTCAACTCCCGCGATAACAGCGGCGGCGGCTACCGCAAGGTCGCAATTTCGTCCGATGGCGGCCACAGCTATTCATCGGTCACTCAGGACAGGAACCTGCCTGACCCCACCAATAATGCCCACATCACGCAGATGTTCCCCGATGCCGAAATCAACAGCAGCCAGGCCAAGAAGCTGCTATACACCGGAGCCAACTCGCAGGCCTCCCGCTCCAACGTCTCGGCGAGGATCTCCTGCGATGACGGCAAGACCTGGCCGGGGCTTCGCACGATCCGCCGAGGGTTGTCTGCCTATTCGGTGGCAGGTGCGCTCGATGGGGGCAAGTTCGGTGTGTTCTACGAGGCCGGCTATACCGACAGCATGCAATTCGCATCCTTTGATGAAGAGTGGCTGAATTACGTTTGCGCCCCAATGCAAGCCAGCACATTCAAAGCCGATGCTGGAACGACCGTGGATGTGCCGGTCACCATCACCAACCAGGAAGCCCAAACCATTTCGGGAACCATAGACGTCGGTGCATCGAACCTGTTCAATGCGGCAGCTACCCAGGTCACCGATCTTGCACCGGGCCAGAGCACCACCGTTAACGTGCCCATAACCATTGCGGCGACAGCGCTCGGCGCCCAATCATTGCAGCTGCAGTTCACGAGTGCGTCCGGAAGCACTTCGCAGGCCACCATCGCAGCTCAGGTGGCCGGCCAAGAAGTCACCGGCATCGAGGTAGTCGGCCAGCGCGGCGATGCGAGCCGCGACCTGGCAGCAGATCCCTACGCGGTGGGTGAAAAGGTGCCATACAGTTTCCGCGTGAGCAACATCGGCAATATCAATCAATGGGTAGTTCCCGCAGAAGGCAATTTCTCACCGTTTGCCGCCAAGCCGGTAGGCGAATCCAGTCCAGCAGGGAATTGCCGCTACTCAAACCTCGGTGCTGACAAGGCCTACACCTGCGCAACCCCGCGCCACGAGGTGACGGATCAGGAACTAGCGGACGGTTATTTCGTTCCTCAGACCCGCTGGACTTCAGGCCGCATCGGCGAATACACCAGCGTTGTGGATGAATACACCGTTACCGGCGAGGAAGTAGATCTGCTGGATCGCCAACCGGCCTTCAGCGTTGAAGTATCCGAGCCGGCAGTAGCGGACCGTACGGGGAACTCCTCTTCGAGGGCCGGCGCTTGGGTCAACTTCGAGGTGACTGTCACCAACACAGGTAACGTGCGATTGACCGATCTAGAAGGACCGGGGTTCAGCGTCGTCGAATTGGCGGCCGGGCAGTCAAGGACTGCAACCATCAGCAGATTGCTAACCAGCCTGGAAATCTCGGAAGGAAAACTGACCAAGGGTTCGTTGCTTGCAACTGCCAGCAACGGGCACAGAGAAGTTGAAGCCGAGTATTCGCTGGCCGAGGTGAAGCTGGCGGAGCGCTAGGACCTCGTAAAAGTGCGCGAGGAGGCCGCGGCAGATCTATCCGGCTGCTGCCAGCACCCTGAAGAAAGCAACCGGTGCGATCCGGGATTGGGTATTTCCTGGATCGCACCGGTTGCTGGTTCACACTTCAGCTTGTGTCAGGGCCGCTACTAGCTCAATCTCGAAACCGGCAGCATCTTCCAAATACGCCGCGTAGTGCTTTGGTCCCCCGGCGTACGGGTGCAGCTCCGGGAACATCAGGGTGAACCCGTGATCCAGCGCCTGGGCAGCCAACGTTTCCACCGCCTGCCTGGTTCCAGCATGGAAAGCCAAATGGTTCAGCCCGGGAGCCAGGCGGTCATGCCGCTGCCTTTTGGCATCCGGTCCGGATTCCAGGACTATATAGAATCCATCGCGGGCATAGCTGATGCCATCAGCCCATTGGGAATCCACCACATAGCCAAGGCGAGTGAGCAGCCAGCCCAGGGAAGCTGTACTGGCTGCCAAATCCTCAACCCATATTTCCAGATGATGCAGCATGGAACTCACTGACTACGGAGTCAGCACGAAGTCCCATGGATCGGAATTCACTTGGGAAACCTCGATCTCCACGGTGTGGCCAAGATCGTTGAGCACATTGCCCAGGGCGCGGGCACCAGCCGACAGCCAGACCCATTCCGAAGCGAAGTGGGAGACATCGATCAGGTAAGGGAACCCGCCGTTGGCAGCTTCGCGTGCTTCGCTTGCCGGGTGGTGACGCAGATCAGCAGTCACGTAGACATCGGCCTGGTGCGAGCGCACCGCGTCAAACAGGGAATCGCCGGCACCGCCGCAAAGGGCGACCTTCCGGATGATGCCTGTACGGTCTCCGGCGACACGAACACCGCCAGCCACCGCTGGGAGCACGGTGTAAACGCGTTCAGCGAAATCCTCGAGCTTCATCGGCTTCTCCAAGAAGCCCACCCGCCCCAAGCCTTCTTCTGGCAGTCCATCCTTGGACTCGATCAACGGCACGCAGTCCTTCAGCCCGAAGGCATCGGCGAGGGCATCGTTGACTCCCCCGATGGCGCTGTCGGCATTGGTGTGCGCCGTAAGCAATGCGGTTCCGGATTCGATCAGGCGGTGAATGGCTTCGCCCTTGAAATTGGTGCCGGCAACCTGGGTGACTCCGCGCAGGAGCAATGGGTGGTGAGTGATCAGCAGATCGGCCCCACGCTCGATTGCATCCTCGATCACCTCCAGCGTTGGATCAACAGCCATCACGATCTTGGAAATCTGCTGGCTGGTACGTCCGGTCACCAAGCCAACGGCATCCCAATCTTCGGCCAATGATTTTGGCCAAAGTTCCTCAGCTGCTTCAAGGACGTTACCCAAGGTGGTCTGCGGAACCGAGGTGTCTTCCACCGGTTGCTCAGGCGTTTCTCCGGTAACGGGCTTGAGCGTCGAGGCATCCAGGGAATCGCTGCTCTTCCCCAGGTCTTGCGAGTTATCTGCCTTGCTCTGCATACCCACCACCCTACGCGGTGGGTATGGGGATGGAACAGAATGCAACGCCGCAACGTTGTGAACTGTGTGAGTATTCCCAGCCTTCAGTCCCCTCATCAATTCAGCCCGTTCCTGGAAGTCCAGGACACCAAGTTGAGCACCTTCGTACTAGCCGGCGGTTGCTTCTGGTGCTTGGATGCCGTGTACCAGCGAACGCGTGGCGTCCACGCCGTGATTTCCGGATACATCGGTGGCCACACCAAGGATCCGGCCTACCGCGAAGTCTGCAGCGGCACCACTGGCCATGCCGAAGGTGTCGCCGTGATCTTTGACCCGCAAGTGGTTCCGGCCGAAGTCATCTTGGACATGTTCTTTACCGTGCACGACCCGACGACGCTGAACCGCCAGGGCTACGATGTGGGCACGCAGTACCGCTCGGCGATGTTCCCGCTCGATGACCAGCAGCGCGATCTCTTCCAGGACGCCATCGAGAAGTTCTCGCGCGTATACCCCAATCCGATCGTCACTACGCTCGAAGAGTCCAAAGATTTCTATCCTGCCGAGCAAATCCATCAGGATTATTACTCCGAAAACCAGGAAGTCGGCTATTGCCGCGTGATTATCGATCCAAAGATCGCGAAAGTCAGGAAATATTACGCTCAATGGCTAAACGAAGCCTAGTCGCGCTTTTGGCCTACTAGGGTTAGTTGTGAACCTCATAGGTGTCCGGCGGTTACGCCAGATTCCGGCAATTATTTCGCCGCAACTAACTGCGGCTGCATAGAGTCACGTAAGGATTGCATACAAGATGGGCAAGATCTACAACAACGTCACCGAAGTCGTCGGCAACACCCCGCTGGTGAAGCTGAACCGCGTCGGCGAGGGCCTGCCAGGGAACATCGCTGTGAAGCTGGAATTCTACAACCCGGCGAACTCCGTCAAGGACCGCATCGGCGTGGCCATCGTTGATGCAGCCGAAGCCTCTGGTGCATTGAAGCCAGGCGGCACCATCGTTGAGGGCACTTCGGGCAACACCGGCATTGCACTGGCGATGGTCGGTGCAGCCCGCGGCTACAAGGTCATCTTGACCATGCCTGAAACCATGTCCACCGAGCGCCGTGTGATGCTGCGCGCTTTCGGCGCCGAGATCGTGCTGACCCCGGGCGCCGACGGCATGCGCGGGGCTGTGGAAAAGGCCAAGGAGATTGTTGCGACTTCCGAGAACGCTATCTGGGCGCAGCAGTTCGCCAACACCGCCAACCCGCAGGTCCACGCAGAGACCACCGGTCCGGAGATCTGGTCCGATACCGAAGGCAAGATCGATGTCCTGGTTGCCGGCATCGGTACCGGTGGCACTATCACCGGTGCAGGCCGCTACCTGAAGGAAAAGAACCCAAACCTGAAGATCGTGGCCGTTGAGCCCAAGGATTCCCCGATCCTCAACGGCGGAAAGCCCGGCCCGCACAAGATCCAGGGACTGGGAGCGAACTTCATCCCCGAGGTGCTCGACACCGAGCTGTACGACGAAGTCCTGGATGCCAGCATCGAGGATTCGGTATCGACCGCTCGCGCGCTGGGCGTCAAGGAAGGCATCCTCGGCGGCATCTCCGCTGGCGCAGCCGTTTGGGGTGCGGTACAGATCGCCGCGCGTGAAGAGAACGCCGGCAAGCAGATCGTTGCGATCATCCCGGACTTCGGTGAGCGCTACATCTCCACCCTGCTCTTCGACGACATCCGCGGCTAAGTCAATTTGCAGAAGCAGAATAAATCGGCGCGAGCCACTGTTGGGTCTATAGAGAGACCTGTATCGGTGCAACTCGCGCCGATTTGCTGTGTGACATCTGCGGATTGTCCCCGAGCGAACCGCAACCCCTAAGGTAGTATTCATGAGTTTTTTCTCCCGCCTGCGTGAGGATTTGGCCAACGCACGCCAGCACGATCCGGCAGCGCGAAGCGATCCGGAAAACTTCTTCGTGTATTCCGGACTGCACGCGATCTGGCTGCACCGGTTGGCCCACAAGATGTGGCAGAACCCCTCGCTGAAGTGGCCAGCGCGTTTGCTATCCCAGGCGAACCGCGCCCTGACCGGGATCGAGATCCATCCCGGCGCCACCATTGGGCGCCGCTTCTTCATCGACCACGGCATGGGCATCGTCATTGGCGAGACTGCCGAAATCGGCGATGACGTCATGCTGTACCACGGGGTGACCCTCGGCGGCCGTTCACTGGCCAAGGTCAAGCGCCACCCGACCATCGGTGACCGCGTGGTCATCGGTGCCGGAGCCAAGGTGCTCGGCCCGATCGTCATCGGCGCCGATTCCGCCATCGGTGCGAACGCCGTGGTCGTCAAGGATGCTCCGGAAGGCTCGATCGTCACCGGAATCCCCGCACAGAACCGTCCGCGCAGGCCTGAAGAACGCAAGCCTGCTGTAGACCCGGCCGAGTACATCGACCCGGCCATGTGGATCTAGTACTACCGCTGCTGCCACTGCGGCAAAGCAAACCCGCCCAGCACACGGACCGGCCACGGTCCGCCTGCTGGGCGGGTTTTCGCTTTCGCCCCGATCCTTGCGGGCAAAGCAAAACGTCGATGCCCGGTACCACTGCGAGTCTGGTACCGGGCATCGATGCCTATGCGAGTGATGGAAGCCGTTTAGGCCAGCTTGTGCTCACCTGATTCGCTGCCATCGGCCAACTCAACGATCTCAGCCTCGGGATCCTGGGGCTGGGCGCCGAGCTTTCCTCGGGTCAGCTTGTGCATGATCATGGCCAGCGCGCCGTCACCGGTCACGTTGGTTGCGGTGCCGAAGCTATCCAGCGCAATGTAGGCTGCGAACATCAGGCCGACTTCGACCTCGCCGAAGCCCAGCATCTGTGCGAGCAGTCCGGCAGCGGCGGCGATAGCGCCACCTGGCACGCCTGGTGCTGCAATCATCATGACGCCGAGCATCAGGATGAATGGGAAGTAGGTGCCGAAGGAAACGTCGCCACCGGTCAGCAGGAGCACTGCGATGGAGAAGCAGGTGATCTTGACCATCGAGCCTGAAAGGTGGATGGTGGCGCACAGCGGGACGACGAAGCCGGCTACCGTGTCGGAAACACCATTTTTCTTGGCTGATTCCAGCGTCACCGGAATGGTTGCAGCCGAGGATGAGGTACCCAAGGCGGTGAAGTAGGCATTGCGCATGCCCCACAGTGCGGCCAGCGGGTTGCGCTTGTTCATCGCCCCAGCGATGGAGTACTGCACCAGCAGGACAACCAGGGTCAGTGCGAAGGAGACCACGGCGACGAAGAGGAACTTCTGCACCACGGTGACGGCGTCCCCGGCAGCGGACAGATCCAGGAAGATTCCGAAGATGAACAGCGGCAACGCGGGAACAATCACACGGCGGATCACCATCTCGATAATGCTGCGGAACTCCACTGTCCCACGGAAGATCACGGTGGATCGGAAGGCCGTCAGGCCCAGGCCCAGCATGAATGCCAGTACCAGTGCAGTCATGACGCCCATCAGCGGAGTCAGCACGATTTCGGTTGCCGCTTCGCCCGCACTGCCGACCAGGGAAATATACGGTTCGAAACCTGATCCTTCGCCTGCGCCAACTTCCTCGACGCCTCCGCCGGAAAGCGACTTGGTGAATAGCCAACGGCTCACGAAGTACGCGAGCAGTCCCGCGCACAGGGTGGAGGTGTAGGCGATAACCGCGGTGATGCCCAACCACTTTCCTGCGCCCTTGCCGAGTTCAGCGATAGCCGGTGCCACCAAGCCGAAGATGATCAACGGCACGATGAACCCAAGGAATCCGGAGAAGATCGAGTTGTAGGTCAGGAATACGCTTCCTAGCCACACCGGCATAACCGGGCCAAGCAGAATACCCAGCAGGATGGCAACGAGCACCCAGCCAAGCAGTGGGATAGATTTCAGCAGCTTCATGAATGTCCTTTAAACGGTTAGGGATCGGAGCGCACTGTTGGACGGGCCACAAGTGTGTCGTGGCGCACGCCTCAATCATGATAGACGTAATTTTTGTTACACCGAAATCCTGTGAATGGATTGAGTGTTACGAGAATACGCCCTTCTGCCGAATATTCTCTACCGTAAATCGCAACACGCTCAATCAGGTTCGATCCCTGGTGCAGCAGGGGTTCGTGAGTTGAATATTCGGCGATTTTAACAGCAGCAGGGCGGGTCTGCCCCATTAAGCAGTCCCGCCCTGGCTTGGATTCATTGATTATTCGAAGTTCGCTTCGACCACGCCTTGTTCTTGGCCCTGGCCCACCACCTGGCTTTGCACGCGGAGGTTGAGCACGAATCCGTCATCGGCATTTTCATAACTCACGAAGACCGAACCGGCTCCGGCATCGCTGCCCGTTTGCGACCAGTTCGGTCTGCCCGCCGCCGAATGCCCGGTGAGCAAGGCGACCACCTGATCGGTGGCCAGCTGTTGCATCTGCGCTTCATTTCCATTGCCCCAAGCGACGACCAGGGCATCTGCATACTCGGTAGCGCTCGATGGGAGCTTGCCCAGCTCTTGGCCTCCGACAGTTCCAGATTGCTCCGACTCCCCGGCATCCCCGGAAGAGGATGCCGTTGGCGATGCGGACTGCGTTGGGCTGGCTTCAGGAGTTGACGGCTCCTGGCTTGCGGTGCCACCTGCAGTGCTGCCGCAACCGGCGAGCGCGAGGCAGCCGGCCAGTGCCGCCACCGAGCTGAGCCTGAGTAGTTTCCTAGTTCTATCCGGCATGGATTTCTCCGCTCTCGCAGGGGGTCGCTGATTCCTTGTGGGTTCGATACTCCACCGGAATCGGCAGCGTTTGCAAGTCCGCCGCCCTCCAGCAGGTGTCGGTTGGAGCATTTCTCAGTAGGCTTGGGGCATGAGCCAGCACCCTGCCGATAGCCATGACACCATTCGAGTACGCCAAGCCCGGGAAAACAACTTGCGAGGTGTTGACGTCGATATTCCAAAACGGCGCATTACCGCGTTTACCGGTGTTTCCGGTTCCGGCAAGTCCTCCCTGGTGTTCGGCACGATTGCTGCAGAGTCCCAGCGCCTGATCAATGAAACGTATACGACCTTCATCCAGAGCTTCATGCCCTCGATGCCCCGGCCTGATGTAGAAGTGCTGGAAAACCTCTCCACGGCCATCGTGGTCGACCAGGAACGCATGGGCGCGAATTCGCGTTCTACCGTGGGCACGGCGACCGACGCCTACTCGCTCTTGCGCGTTCTGTATTCGCGTTATTCCACTCCGAGCGCCGGCGGCGCTGGCGCGTACTCGTTTAATCTCGGCCAGGGCGCGTGCCCGGTCTGCGAGGGTTTCGGCACCGAGGCGAGCATCGACCTTGATGAGCTGCTGGATTGGGACAAGTCGCTGAACGAGGGAGCCATCAAGGCGCCGAACTTTGCCCCGGATTCCTGGCTGTGGCAGACGCTGACTGCCGGCACGCAGGCAGATCTGGACATGAAGCTCAGGGACATGCCCAGTGCCATGCTTGACCGCTTGCTCCACGAGGAAGCAGGCAAGGTCAAGCTCAATGGGGCCAACATGAGCTACTCCGGTTTGGTCACGCGCATCAAGTCCAATTACATCCATTCGGGCAGGGAGATCAAGCAAGCCCATATTCGTGCCTGGATCGAACGCATCTCCACGACCGCACCGTGCTCTGCCTGCGCCGGATCACGGCTCGGCCAGGCCGCTCGCGCTTCGAAGATCAATTCCTTGGGAATCGCGGACATGACGGCACTGCAGGTTTCCGAGCTGCTCGAAACCCTGGAGAAGATCCAGATTCCGGATGCCGCGCCGCTGATAGCCAATTTGAAGGCCGTGCTCAAATCCATGGTGGATTTAGGGTTGGGCTACCTGTCCCTTGACCGTCCGGCGGGGACCCTTTTGGGCGGCGAAGCCCAGCGCGTGAAGATGATCCGGCATCTTGGATCGGCGCTCAGTGATGTCACGTATGTCTTCGACGAGCCCACCGTTGGATTGCATCCCCATGACATCCAGCGGATGAACGGGTTGCTAGCTAGCCTTCGGGACAAGGGCAATACCGTACTGGTGGTGGAGCACAAGCCCGAGGTCATCGGCATCGCGGACCACGTGATCGACTTGGGCCCGGGCGCGGGTACCCATGGCGGCACCATTTGCTACAGCGGTCCAGTGGACGGCCTGCTGTCCAGCGATACGCTGACCGGAACGCACTTCACCACACGTGCTGCGCTCAATGCGAACCCGCGCGAGGCACAGGGGTCCATGCAAGTGCGCGGTGCCTCCTTGCACAACCTGAAGAATGTTTCCGTGGATATCCCTACCGGCGTGATGTGCGCAATCACCGGTGTCGCCGGTTCGGGCAAATCCACGCTGATCCATTCGACAATCGCCAAACGTGATGACGTGGCGGTGGTGGACCAAACCGCCATCCGGGGCTCCCGGCGTTCGAACCCGGCCACCTATACCGGGATCATGGATCCGATCCGTGCGGCGTTTGCGAAAGCCAACGGCGTGAAGCCTGCCCTGTTCAGCGCCAATTCGGCCGGAGCGTGCCCGGGGTGCAACGGTGTCGGATACACCTATACGGATTTGGCTTCCATGGCCGGAGTGGCCTTGCCTTGCGAGCAGTGCGGCGGCAAGCGATTCACCGCTGATGTGCTGGAATACACCCTCGATGGGTTGAACATTGCCGAAGTCCTGGACTTGAGCATGGAAGAAGCATTGGAGCAGCTCAAAGTGCCCAAGGCGAAGGCCGTGCTCGAACGCCTGAACCAGGTGGGGCTGGGATACCTGAAACTGGGACAGCGGCTGAACACGCTTTCTGGCGGCGAACGGCAGCGAATCAAGCTGGCTATCCATTTAGGCCAGGGCGCCGGTACCTACATCCTGGACGAGCCAACCACAGGATTGCACATGGCTGATGTGCAGAACCTGCTGCGCCTGCTGGACGAGATGGTCGATGAAGGCAATACCGTCGTGGTCATCGAGCATCATCTAGCCGTGGTTGCCCACGGCGACTGGGTCATTGACTTGGGTCCCGGGGCAGGGCACGAAGGAGGAAGCATTGTCTTCGAAGGGACCCCGGCTGACCTTGCCGCCTCCGGCACCCTGACCGGAGTTCATCTGTCCGACTACATCAAGGGATAGGAATGGCCCAGAAGCTCAGGAAACCGCTGCCTGCCGACGCGCAGGAGCTGGCCAGGCTGCATGTCGAATGCTGGAAAGAAACCTACACGCAGCTGCTGCCAGATGGTTTCTTCGACCCTGCCCACAGTGAGCAGCGGCTGGGCATGTGGACTCGGGTCCTGGATGACCCGAATCCGCTCTTCAGGATTTCGGTGGCGGAAAGTGAGGACGGGAAGCTTGTCGGTTTCGCCCTCAGCGCACCTCCCACCGGCAATACCGACGGGATACCGGAGCACGTCTCACGCCAGCTGTACAACCTGTATGTGCTCAAGGTCTTCCATGGCGACGGAACAGGGCAGGGGCTGCTGGATGCAGTCCTTGGCGATGAGCCGGCCGTGCTGTGGGTGGCGGCCCAGAATCCGCGTGCCATCCGATTCTACGAACGCAACGGATTCGCCTTCGACGGCGTGAGCGAGGTCGACCCGGCTGCTCCGAAAATTACCGACGCAAGAATGATCCGGTAGCTAGCAAGCGGAGAGAATCCCGAGGATGTCCGGGTCGCTCCCACGACCCAGTTTCGCGTCGATTTGCAGCACCAGCTGCGCCTGGCGAATCAGCGCGCCGTATTCGGGGCCAGGATCGGGGGTCGCGCGGATTCCCGTGGAGCTGAGTTGGCGCAATTTGTCCCGGGCTTCGGGCAGCTCGCCGAGGCCTTGCAGCCAGTCGAGCATCGAGGTACCGACGTTCTGCTCGGTGATGCCAAGGGACATCCGCCGGGCAATGGGGTACTGCACGCACAGCGACCATTGCCTGGCGGGTATCCAGCATCGAGCGAGAGCAGGATTCCCCGCCCCGCGCCCCAGCCACCACCTTAACCGGTCCTGCTCCGGTCCTAGCCCCTGAATCGGGGGTCGGGCCGGAGCAGTCTTCGGGTCGGCGGAATTAGATGCGCACCAGCATCTTGCCGGTGTTCGCACCACGCATCATGCCAAGGAAGGCGTCCACGGTATTCTCAATGCCGTCAACGATCGTCTCGTCGTAGGCGATCTTGCCTTCGGAGAACCACTTGCCCATGCGCTCGCCGAACTCCGGGGCGAGGTCAAGGTAGCTGGAGAGGGTGAATCCCTGCAGTTTCAGGCCGCGGGTGATCAAGTTGGCCATGTTCTTCGGGCCCGGAGTCGACTCGGTGGTGTTGTAGCTGGCTATAGCGCCGCACAGGGCAGCACGACCGGAATCGTTGAACGCTGCCAGGGCGGCTTCGAGGTGGTCCCCGCCCACGTTGTCGAAGAAGACATCGATGCCTTCCGGGGCTGCGGCGGCCAGTTGCCCGCGGACATCTCCATCCTTGTAGTTGAAGGCGGCATCGTAGCCGTACTTGCTGGTCAGCAGTTCAACCTTCTCTGCGCTGCCAGCCGAGCCGATGACGCGCTTAGCACCCATGAGCTTGGCGACCTGCCCGGCAGCCGTGCCCACGGCACCTGCAGCGCCGGAGACGAAGACGGTCTCGCCCTCGGCAAGATTGGCGACTGCGCTCAGGCCTACATAGGCGGTCAAGCCGGTCATGCCCAAGATGTGCAGGCGCAGCGACGAGGAAACGCCGGGCAGATCAGGTGCCGGCTTGAAGTTCGCAGAGTCATCCTGCACGGTGTCAGACCAGCCCAGCTGATGCTGGACCAAGGTGCCTGCCGGGAACGCTTCGTCCGCTGTCTCGATGACACGGCCAATTGCGCCGCCGAGGATCTGCTCGCCAATCTTGAATGGCGGGATGTAGGAACGGGTGTCATTCATGCGTCCGCGCATGTACGGGTCCACGGAAATGAACTCGTTGCGCACCCGGATTTCACCGGTCTTCAGCTCCGGCAACTCAACGGTCTGGACGGTGAAGTTCTCCTGCGTTGGCCAACCGGACGGACGGGAGGCGAGCAGGATCTGCGTGCTGGTTGCTTCAGTCATGGTTACCAGTTCTTTCAATTCTCGGTGATATTGGAAACTCTCGGTGTCGTTCTAGTTGCCCAGCGCCAGGCCAAGGGCCAGCAGCGCAACTGACAGCAGCGGGAACATCCCCTGCTTGACGGCCAGCTTGGCTTTGCCCGGGCTCCCCAGTGCCAGCACCAATGCGGCGGCCAGCATGGAGCCGGCTCCGGCGAAGACCAGCGTGGAACCCACAGCCAAGTGGCCCATGCCCAGGGCAATCACCCCGGCAAGTGCGGCAACTGCCAAGAAGAGGTTGTAGAACCCCTGGTTGAAGGCCATTTCGCGCGTTGCTTCTGCTTCAGCCTCGCTGGTCTTGAACAAGGCGCGGGTTTTTCCAGTGGTCCAGGTGATGGACTCCATCGAGAAGATGTAGATGTGGAGCAGGGCAGCGGCGGTTGCGAAGATCTGCGCGGCGATGATCATGGCTAGTCCTTGGTGTTGGGAAGGCAACTATTCTGTAACGACCATTTCAATATATACTGGAATGGTCGTTACGAAAAGAGGAGGTGGGTGTGATGGCGCGTACATCTGCATTCGACAAGGAAGCGGCTATCCAGAACGCCCGTTCGGTGTTCTGGTCCAAGGGCTTCGAGGCCACGTCCATTCCCGAACTTGAAAATGCCACCGGCCTGAGCCGTTCAAGTATCTACAACTCCTTCGGCTCCAAGCGCGGCCTGTTCGATGCCGCAGTAGACAGCTACCTTAATGAAATTGTCCGCCCGCGGTTGCGTCCGCTGCTCCAGGACCCAGTACCTTCACAGGCATTGGGAGACTATCTGCGTGGGCTTGCTGCCGTTTTCGCGAAGCCGGAGTCCCTGCCGGCAGCCCATGGGTGCCTGCTGATCAACACCGCCAGCGCACCGATTGCAGCAGAGAATGAAATCGCCGCCATCATTTCCGCGTACCGGGAAGAACTTGATGAAGCCATGGGCCGTGGCTTGCATGCCCTTCGTCCGGATCTTTCAGTCGAGCGCCACGCCCTGCTGAGCGACACCGTCACCGGTCTGGTGGTAGCGGCCTTCGCTCTGGTGCGCATCTCCCCCAGCGAAGCTGTTCGCTTGTTGCAATGCGCCGAGAATTTGCTGGAAGACTAGGACCGGTCTTCTGCCCCTATTCCTTTCCGGGATTAAGGCGCAAAGCCCCGGGGGCACCTGTTGTCCGGATTGCTTCTAGCCAGGCACTGATCCACGGATCCATTCTTTGAATGCATCGCGGAGGGCTGCCGGCTCGATGCGCAGGGGCTCCGCCGACTGCTGCCAGCGGCAGATCGTTCTGCAATCAGCGAGTTTTCTGCCGCGTGCTGGATACGGGAACGCCTGCTTTTCATCCGATTAAATAGTCCGGCTCCTGCGCTTCGACGGCCGCAGCCAATCACCGGCGCATGCTTGGCAGATCAGTTCGCACGCAGCAGGCATTAATCGTCGCGCTCGCCACGGACAATCCAACCGCCTTTGGCTGCCGCACCGATTTTCCGCGCCGCTAGGATCCGTACTCCCCTGAGCGCATGGCGCTGGCCGGGACCTGCGCCTATCCCACCCAGCATTCTGCTGAGCACGCCCCACGGCTGCCAGTTCCAGCTAAGCGGGACAGCGCGCAGAAGGGCCCAAATGGCAAAAGCCCACCAGTTCAATCGAATTGAACTGGTGGGCTTCGGATCAGCCAGCTGCTGCTAGCGTCAAATCACTCCGCTTAGTGGGTGTCCTCGGCAGCGATTTCGGTACGGTCACCGCTCCACTGCGTGTGGAAGGTGCCTTCCTTGTCGGTGCGACGGTAGGTGTGCGCACCGAAGTAGTCGCGCAGGCCCTGGGTCAGGGCTGCTGGCAGACGGTCGCGGCGCAGGCCATCGTAGTAAGCCAGCGACGAGGAGAACACTGGTGCAGGGATGCCCAGCTGGACAGCAACGGAAACCACGCGGCGCCATGCTGGAACTGCCTTGTTGATGGCTTCAGCGAATGCCGGAGCGAACAGCAAGTTCGAAGGCTTCTCGCCTGCCGAATAGGCAGCGGTGATGTCCTTGAGCAGGGCTGCGCGGATGATGCAGCCTTCACGCCACAGGCCAGCGATCTCGTCGAGCTTCAGGTCCCAGTTGTATTCGCCGGCAGCCGAAGTGAGCATGTCGAGGCCCTGCGCGTAGGAGACGAGCTTCGAAGCGAACAGCGCCTGGCGCACATCCTCGACGAAGTTCTCCGGCAAGGTGACCTCGGCAGTTTCGCCGGTCAGCACCTTCTGGCCCACGGCGCGGATATCGCGCTGCGAGGAAAGGGAACGGGCGAAGACCGACTCGGCGATGGCCGAAACAGGCGAGCCCATATCCAGGCCGGACTGCACGGTCCAACGGCCGGTGCCCTTCTGGCCTGCGGAGTCCTGGATGACGTCGACCAGCGGCTTGCCGGTGGAAGCATCGACGTGGCCGAGCACTTCAGCGGTGATCTCGATCAGGAAGCTGGACAGTTCGCCCTGGTTCCATTCGTTGAAGATCTCCGACTGCTTGGCTGGCTCGATGCCGGCGGCGCTGCGCATCAGATCGTAGGCTTCGCCAATGACCTGCATGTCGGCATATTCGATGCCGTTGTGCACCATCTTCACGAAGTGGCCTGCACCGTCGGTGGAGATCCAAGCGCAGCACGGTGCGCCGTCGTCGGCCTTGGCGGAGATCTTTTCCAGCATCGGGCCCAGCGACTTGTAGGATTCAGCGGAACCGCCGGGCATGATCGATGGGCCGAGCAGTGCGCCCTCTTCGCCACCGGAGACGCCGATGCCCACGAAGTGCAGGCCCTTTTCAGCCAGGGCAGCTTCGCGGCGGCGGGTGTCGGTGTAGTGCGAGTTGCCGGCGTCGATGACCACGTCGCCCTCTTCGAGCAGCGGCACCAGCTGGTCGATGACCGAGTCCACTGGACCGCCGGCCTTGACCATGATCAGCACGCGGCGCGGGGTTTCGAGGTTCGCTACCAGCTCTTCCAGGCTTTCGGTGCGAATGAAATCGCCCTCATCGCCATGTGCTTCAAGCAGCGCATCGGTCTTGCCGACCGAGCGGTTGTGCAGGGCGACGGTGTATCCGTTGCGAGCGAAGTTACGGGCAAGGTTTGCGCCCATGACGGCCAGACCTGTGACACCAATCTGTGCAGGCATAAAAATAAGTCTCCATCGATTACGGGGAGTTGAACCGCCAAGCAGAGACCGGATGAGTCACGATCCCTGTTCACGGCCACGTGACCTTTCCATCCTACAAGGGCGACGCCCGTGTTTTACAGAGGATCGCGTAAATTAAAGCATATTTATTTCGCGGATCGACTCGCCATAGTCCGATTTGGCGCAAGTCATTGGCTAAACTGACCCCATGGCAACTAGTCTGCACGCTCATGTGGTTGAGCACCTCGGCTCTCGCATTATCAGCGGGCAAATTCCGCGCGGCTCCATTATCCTCGCCGCCGACCTCGAGCAGAAGCTCCAGGTCTCGCGTTCGGTGATCCGTGAAGCCATCCGCGTTCTGGCCCAATGCGGCCTAGTCACCAGCACCAAGCGCGTGGGCATCCGCGTGCTGGGAGCGGAGCGCTGGAACCCCTACGACGATCATGTCATCCGCTGGCGGCTGGCCAGCGACCAGAAGGGCGCACAGCTGCGCTCGCTGACCGAGCTGCGCATTTCCGTAGAGCCGATGGCCGCGGAACTGGCGGCCGAGTTCGCCCCCGAAGCGATGCGCAAGGAGCTGATGATGCTCTCGGCGCAGATGAACCATTACGGGCGCCAAGGCGATTTGCGACGTTTCCTGGAACTGGATGTCCGATTCCACGCTGTGGTGCTGGCCGCCTCCGGCAATGAGATGTTTGCGAACCTCTCCACCCCGATCGGTGCGATTTTGCGCGGTCGTACCGAATTGGGCCTGATGCCTGAACGCCCGCACGAGGAAGCGTTGCTCTGGCACCAGTCGGTCGCCGATGCCATCTCCAATTCGGACTCCGCCAGCGCGCGGAAGAACATGGAAAGCATCATGCGCCGGACGCACAACGAGATCTGCAGCCTCTGGGACGGCGCGCCGCGCTTGTTCGTGGACCCGGCCAAGAGCTCCCAGTAACCCGGCGTTCCCTTCTTAAATGCGAATCCGCCGGGGCAGCGATCTGCATCGCTGCCCCGGCGGATTTTTTGTCCTGCTCGCTGCCCCTTTTTAGGCCAGCGCGCTCGCCAAACCGTAGAGCACCATGACGCAGGCGAAGCCGACCACCGATACCAGCGCCTGGCCAACGGTCCATACCTTCAAGGTGGTTGGCACATCGATGTCCAGGAAGCGCGAGATCAGCCAGAAGCCCGAGTCGTTGACGTGGCCGGCGAAGACCGAGCCTGCTGCCAGCGCGAGCACCATGGCGGCGACCTGGAATGCGGTCAGCGAGGCATCCGCCAGCACCGCCGGCTGGACAATGGCCGCCGCAGTGGTCAGCGCCACTGTTGCCGAGCCCTGGGCCAGTCGGACGATGGCCGCGATCAGGAAGCCGGCGACGATCAGCGGCATGCCCACCGATTCAAGCGAGGTGGCAATGGCGTTGCCGATGCCGCTGGCACGCAGCACTCCGCCGAACATGCCACCAGCGCCGGTGATCAGGATGATCGAGCAGACCGGGCCCAGCGCGGAGTCCACGATGGTCTCGGTCAAGGTCTTATCCTTGCCCTTGCGGAAGCCCAGAAGGAACATTCCCAGCAGCACAGTGATCAGCAGGGCCACCGGAGTTTCACCCAGCAGGCGCAGCCAGCGCACCCAGGAGGTTTCCGGGTCCACGACGCCGGCTGAGCCGAGCATATTCAGCCCCGTGTTCATGAAGATCAGCAACAGCGGGAGCAGCAGCAGGCTGAACACCGTGCCCACGGAAGGAGAGGACTTGAACTCGTCCTTAGATGCGCCGTTGCCCAGTGCCGCATCCAGGATATTCGGTACCGGGATGTTGAACTTCTTGCCGACAAACTTTCCAAAGAGATGGCCTGCAACGAACCAGGTTGGAATCGCGACGACCAGGCCGAGCACCAGCACGAGCCCGACGTTGGCTTCCAGCAGGCCGGAGGCGGCCACAGGGCCCGGGTGCGGCGGAACGAAGACGTGCATCACCGAGAATGCGGTGGCCGATGGGATGGCGTAGAGCAGCAGCGAGCCGCCCAAGCGGCGGGCCACGGTGAAGATGATCGGCAGCATGACTACCAGCCCGGCATCGAAGAAGATCGGGAAGCCGAAGAGCAGCGAGGCAACTGACAGTGCCAGCGGCGCGCGCTTCTCGCCGAACTTGGAGATCAGCCAGTTGGTCATCACATCGGCGCCGCCACTGGTTTCCAGCATGCGTCCGAGCATTGCGCCAAGGCCGACCAGCAGGGCCACACTGGCCAAGGTGGATCCGAAGCCTCCGGTCAGCGTCGTGATGACCGATTCAGCCGGGATGCCGGAAGCGACCGCGGTCAGCAAGCTGGTGAGCACCAGTGCGAGGAACGCGTGGACGCGGAAGCGGATAATCAGCACCAGCAGCAGCGCTACCGCACCGACCGCCAGCGTCAGGAGCCCGGGCGTACTTAACGTCCAGTTCAGTTCAAGCTCAGTTGTCATTGTCTTCCTTGATCAATGGGGGCTTCATGCCATAGGTGGTCTGTGGATTGCTGTCGGCGCACTGCACTAGGACAGTTTGGCGATCAGCTGTCGAACGATGTCCTCGGGGCTATCGGCAATATCGGCGCTGAGCACCGGCTCGTCCGCATCGGGAGCCTCAAGCGTGGCCAGCTGGCTGTCAAGCAGGCTGGTGGGCATGTACTCATGCGAACGCGCGTTCATCCGGTCCCGTATCAGCGTCGGGACACCGGTGAGGTGGATGAAAATCGTTGCTGGCTCCAAGCTGAGGATGAGATCCCGGTAGCTTCGCTTGAGTGCAGAACAGGCAATAACCAGCGGCGCTTGGTGCCGATTGCTTTCGGCCAGTTTGGCGCCGATCAGCTGCAGCCACGGCTCGCGGTCAGCGTCATCCAGAGACTGTCCGCCGGCCATTTTTTCCTTGTTGGCCTTGGGGTGCAGGTTGTCGCCATCAATGAATTCATGATGCAGCTGATCAGCCAGCATCTTTCCGATGGTGGTCTTGCCGCTGCCCGAGACACCCATTACAACAAGGGGCGGGACCTGTTCACTCATCCATTTACTCCGTCGTACGTGAACCTAATATATGACTTATGTTGTAGCCAAAGTCATAAAGTATGATTTAACTAGAGTAGGAGCGGCGGCGGACGCTGTCAACAGGTTGCACCTGGTTCACCAGGAAGATTCTGCAAAACATGTGGCCAGATGGGGAATTCCCGGATCAATTGGCCCGAGGTTCAAGCATGGCTTGAACCTAGCCTTTGAAAATGCTGAATTTCTTCGAGGTCGTTGTAGAACCCCAGCTCAATGCCATGTACTCTCGGTTTTTAAGTGGATCGAACCCGACCACTGCACAGTCTGACCATTGGAGCGAATCATGGGATTCATTGGATGGATAGTTTTGGGCTTGATTGCCGGAGCGATCGCAAAGGCCATTCTGCCCGGCAAGCAAGGTGGCGGCTGGATCGCTACCCTGATTCTCGGCGTCGTAGGCGCCCTACTCGGAGGCTGGATCGGAAGTGCTATCTTCGGTGAGGGCGTGGATGAGTTCTTCTCGATCTCAAGTTGGCTTCTTGCCATCGGTGGCGCCCTGATCGTCTTGGTCATTTGGGGCTTCATCACCAAACGACGGGCCTAAGGCACCTCCCGAGGGACCATTGTCCTGCGGATCTTGAATTCCCGCCGAGCAGCAGTACCAACTGCTGCTCGGCGGGTTTTTCTCTTGTCTTGGCTACTTCACCCGCAGCAGCTCAGAGCCCACGGATTCCCTGCGCAATTCGAAAAGCAGAAGGCTCCCGTCCGTGTCCGAGGCTTCCCCAAGCGCGGTATGGAACACCTTGAAGCTGAGTACCGAGGGGCAGTTGCGTGCGAACATCTGGGCCACGGCGGCTGGCCGGGACCGCTGGCCCGGGGCGTCGAAGACCATATCGGTAAATCCTTCGGGAACCCAGCGTGCACCAAGGTTGTCGTCGCCATCCAGGGAAGCTTCCTGCTGCTTTTCCCAGCGTTCAACGATCCGTTCTTCCGAGACATCCTGCGGCGCGTACGCCTCCACGATCTGAATCTCGTATCCGGCCTCCTGCAGCTGAGCTGCCAGCTTCTGCGCTGAATCCTCGGACGCAAGGACCTTGTCAATGACGACATTCAGTCCTTGCTCGAAGCATGCGGCACGCAGGTTCTCGCTGAGCATGGAAGATTCCTCATGCACCAGGCTCGCCATGTCCATCGGGAAGAACTGCTCACCGCGCTGCTCGCGCTCTTTGACTTCCCGAGGCTTGAAGAATCCTTCGTAGGTTCCGTCGTCTTGCGCTTCGCGCATCAGATTCGCCTTGAATTCATCGGCATCGATCACCACATAGTCATCTTCATGACCGCCAAGCAGTTCGCGCAGCAGGCTGCTCTTGCCGGCTCCCGGAGCTCCGGCAAGCACAACAGCCTGGCGCTGCGCTTGGGCGCCGCCCGCTGCCCGCAGTTCCTGGTCGATCAACCGCCGATGCAACTGGTCGCGTTCCCCGATCGCCTTCCACGAGCCCGGGGCCACTTCTTCGAACCAGTCAGGGTTGCGCACGGAGATGAACGGTGAATCATTGGCCAGCACTTCTCCGGGCTCATTGAGTTGAGCAATAGTCTTCAGGTGGTCGGTAATTTCTTGGTCATCTGCCATATTCGAATCCTAATCGGGATTAATCGCGATGACCCCACAGCACGCTGACAGCCGATTATCGTATAGTTCGATGATGGGCCCAGTGCCCGCGCACGACGTTAAGGAGACCCATGGCTACCGCACCGCTACCATCTGCAGGCAAAGGCCGAGCCGGGCGAACCTTCGCGCACATCGGCACCGAGCGTACTCGCTGGCGCGGGCTGATCCATGCCTGGTCCACCCCGGGCATTATCATCATGAGCCTGGTGCTGGTCGTACTGGCCAACGGACGCTTGGCGGAATGGACCACCGCGGTCTTCGCGCTCTGCTCGATCCTGCTCTTTGGCACCTCGGCGCTTTACCATCGTGGCAACTGGACCGACAAGGTCATGGGGCTCTTCCGCCGGGCCGACCATGCGAACATCTTCCTGCTCATTGCCGGCACCTACACTCCGGTAGCAGCATTGACCTTGCCCGGTCCGCAGGCGATCATCGTGCTGTCCGTCATCTGGGCCGGTGCACTGGCCGGCATTGCCATCAAGTCATTCTGGCCCGCGGCACCCCGCTGGGTTGGAGTCAGCCTCTACATCCTGCTCGGGTGGGGCGCATTGATGCAGTTGCCAGCGTTCTGGGCCGCGAACCCCGCGGTGATGATCCTGATTCTCGCTGGCGGCTTGGCCTACACGATCGGCGCGGTTTTCTACGCCACGAAGCGGCCAAATCCGCTGCCGAGCATTTTCGGATTCCACGAGCTCTTCCATGCCTGCACCGTCATGGCCTTCCTGTGCCACTGGACGGCTGTGCTTCTGGTGGCTCTGTAAGGGCGCACCCGCTGGAAAAAGCGATCGCCGCAAGCTCCACGAGGAAGCTTGCGGCGATCTTTGGCTGAATCCCAGGCTGGACTAGCGCTGGCCGTAGCGCTTTCGCACGACCACAAGGCCGATCAGCGAAATCACGGCGATTGCCATGTAGTACAGGCTCGGTGCATCCAGCGACCCGGTCAGGTCCAGCAACCAAGTCAGTACCAGCGGGGCAATTCCGCCCAAAAGGGTCACGCCCACGTTGTAGGCCACCGACAGGCCCGAACCACGGATGGCAGCCGGGAAGAGGTTGGAGAGCAACGCCGGCAGCGGACCGAAGTAGAAGGACATGATCACGCCGAGAACCGCGATCACGATCACCATCACGATCACGCTCGGGTTCGACGTCATCAGCTTGAACAGCGGATAGGCCAGCACGAACGCCGCGACCGCGGCGTAGGTCATCACCCGGGCCGGGCCAATGCGGTCGGCCAGATGGCCCACCAGCGGGACGCCGCACAACGTGATGATGCCCGCCGAGATGCCGCCCAGGAAGGCCGCGTCGGCAGGGATCTTCAGGTTCGTGACGGCGAAGGTCGGCATGTACAGGATCATGTACACCGAAATCGTGGCCACGCCAATGGTAGCCGCCGCGGCCAGCAGGCGGCCGTAGTGCTGGGTGAACAGCGTGCCCAGTGGCGATTTCTCCTTGGCGGCGGAAACGAACTCGTCGGTTTCATCCAGCTTGGCGCGGATGTACAGGCCTACCGGCCCGATCAGCAGGCCAACGAAGAACGGCACGCGCCAGCCCCAGCTCTCCAGGGCTTCCGGGCTCAGGCCGGTGGTCAGGAAGTAGCCGAAGGCAGAAGCCAGCAGCATGGATGCACCCTGGCTGGCGACCTGCCACGAAGAGTAGAACGCCTTCTTGTGCGGTGCGGTTTCGATCAGGAATGCAGTGGCCGTGCCGAACTCGCCACCGGCAGAGAAGCCCTGGATCATGCGCGAGAGCAGGATGATCAAGGCACCGGCTACGCCCGCCACCTCATAGGGCGGCGCCACGGCCATGATCAGCGTACCGAGCATCATCAGGCCCAGCGTGAGCGTCAGCGCGTTCTTGCGTCCCTTGCGGTCGGCGTAGCTGCCCAGCACCATGCCGCCCAGGGGGCGTATCAGGTAGGAAATCGCGAAGGTGGCGAAGGTGAGAATCAGCGCGAACGTGCCGTCCGATTCCGGATAGAACACCTTTGCAATGGTGGTCGCGAAGGTGGCATAGACAATGATGTCGAACCATTCCAGCGCCGCGCCAATGGAACTGGAAATGACCGCCTTGCGGGCTTTGACGATCTGCTCGGGTGTCGCCTTCACCTCTGCGCTCACGAGCTGACCTGCGCAATCAGCGAATCGATGAAGTTCTCGCACGCCACGATCTGCTCCAGCTCGATGTATTCGTCCGGAGCGTGGGCCTGGGCGATATCGCCAGGACCGCACACCACGGTGGGGATGCCGGCCGCGGCGAACAGCCCGGCCTCCGTGCCATAGGTGACCTTTTCATCGGTGGCAATGGCGCCGCAGGCGGCCGCGAAGGACACAATCCCTTCCTCCGCAGCGGTATCCAGTCCCGGAGCGCCCGCCTGCTGGGAGAACTCCACGGAGCAGCTCGGGTTCTGCTCGCGCATCTGGGCTTCCAGCTTGGCCGCTTCTTCGCGCAAGCGCGCGGTCAGCGCCTCGCGGTCCACCACCGCGAGCGAGCGGTACTCGAAGAACACCACCGCCTGCGAGGGAATGGTGTTCACCGCGATGCCGCCGTCGAACTTGTTCACGTTCATGGTGGTGGTCGGTTCGATGAATGCTTCATCGCGCGGGCCATGGTTGCGCAGCTCGGTCGAAACCTCCTCGACGAAATTCGCGAAGCGCAGCGCATAGGAAATTGCGTTGACCCCCTCGGAAGGCAGCGAGGAGTGCGCTGCGACGCCGTTGAATTCGGCGCGGAAAACGTTCATCGACTTGTGGCCGCGGATCGCCCGCATGCTCGATGGCTCCCCCACGAAGCATCCGCGAGGCGCCAGCTTCTCGTCAACAATTCTCTGCACCAGCGACACCGCGCCGACGCAGCCGACTTCTTCGTCATAGGACAGCGCCAGATGGATTGGTTCGGCAAGTTCTGCGCCGGTGAACTGGTCCAGCTTGGCCAGGATCACCCCGAGGAAGCCCTTCATGTCGCAGGTGCCGCGGCCATAGAGCTTGTCTGCGCGCACCTGGGCGTCGAATGGATCGCTGCTCCATTTCTGCCCGTCCACTGGCACCACGTCGGTGTGCCCGGAAAGCACAATGCCGCCGGTGCGGGTTCCATCGGCGGCGGGGATGGTGGCCAGCAGGTTGGCCTTGGTGCCCTCTTCGTTGTGGATCAGCTGGGAGCTGATGCCATAGGCGTCCAGCTTCTTCACGACATTCCCGATCAGCGCAAGGTTGCTGTCGCGGCTAGTGGTGTCCACGGCGATGAGCTCGTGGATTTCTTTCATGCTTGCTTCGCTGGGCGCGGGCATTTCAGCTCCTGGTTCTAGGCGATGATGCTATGGATTCATGTTTCCATATTGCTCCCGCACCACCTAGAAGATGTCAAAGAATGGCCACTGGCTAGTTGGGAATAACACCGGCACCACGCAGATAGTGCATGATCGCGTTCACGAAGGCCTCTTGCTGGTCCACGGGCCTTGCCGCTTGGCCCAGCGCGGCCGACAGGTGGGGGTAGCGGCCTGTTTCCAGCTGGGCGAACAGCGCCGCCGGGTCTTCGGGCCGCTGCTGGCTTTGCTCATTGAGCGCGAATGCTGCGGTGATGGCGTTGAGCATCGCCAGGCAATGCAGCTTGGCCCCTGCCTCCAGCCCGCTGCCTTCCAGGGCCGCTAATCCACGTTCCAGGTAGGCCAAGGCGTTCGGCCCCATGGACGCCTTGCCCATGGCCAGCGAGGGCACCCAGGGATGCCTGCGCATGATCTGCAGGCCCTGGGTGGCCAGGCCGAGCAGCTGCTGGGCAGCCGAACCGGCCAGCGATTCCAGTTCATATTCGGCGCTGATCTGCTCAACCATAAGGCCGGTGAGCTCCTCATGGGACTCAACGTAACGGTACAGGGAGGCGGCTCCTGCTCCGATCTTTGCAGCTACGGCTCTGATGGATACCGCTCCCATGCCTTCTTCATCGGCCAGCGCGATCGCCGCCTGGGCGATCTTGGCCCGGGAGTGCCGGGGCCTGGGCCCGGTGCGAGGCTGGTTGCCGGTCATCGCCCGTCCTTTCCCGCAGGGCGCGTCACGCGCCGTGCTCTGGCTGTATAGTTAACCGCGAACACTGTTCGCATTTAACTCTACAGGAGGAACTATGCGCTTGCTGATGATCGCACCGGGAACACGAGGCGATGTCGCGCCGATGGCCGGCCTCGGCCAGAAGCTGGCGCTCCATGGTTTCGATGTATCCATTGCGGCAAACCCGGCATACAAGGACCTTGCGGTTTCCGCAGGCTGCCGATTCCGGGAGCTCCCCGGCGACATGGGCGCCTTGGTCAAGCCGGCAGCTCCGGGCGCTAAGGCCAGCCCCAAGGATCTGCGCCGGTACCTCCGGGAGCTCCGGGACTATTTCGAACTGGCAGCTACCGGAACGATGGCCGCAGCCGAGCGAGGTGCCGATATCATCATGACCAATGCGGTAGCACCCTATGCCTACGACGTGGCCGAGGCCATGGGCATCCCCGCGATCGGCGCGCACCTGCAACCCATTGAACCCAGTGCAGCGTACTCGCCCATGGCTTTGGGTGCATCGCGCAGCTTCGGGCCTCTGGGCAACAAGCTGCTCGGCCAGCTCTTCGCCGCTTCCAAGGCGCCCTACGACCTCCCAGCAAAGCGGGTACGCGAATCCCTGGGATTGCCCGCGCGCAGCCGTATTGCCTCCGAACGCCTTCGCCGCCAGCACCGGAGCCCCATTCTCCACGGCTTCAGTTCAGTTATCGTTCCACGGTCCGCTGATTGGCATGAGGGGATCGTCAATTGCGGGTACTGGTGGCCGCCAGCCGATCCGGCATGGACACCGTCGCAGCGGCTGCTCGACTTCATCGACGAGGGGCCGGCTCCAATCTTCATTGGCTTCGGCAGCACGCAGGCGCTGGAACCGGACTTCATCACGGATGTTGCCCGGCGCACCGGAAGACGGACTATCGTGCAAGGGGAACCGGAAATCGACGAACCTGGCATCCTGGGCATCGGCGCGGTACCGCACCACTGGCTGTTTCCGCAGATGGCAGCCGTCGTGCACCATGCCGGGGCCGGCACCACGGCCGCTGGCCTGCGGGCAGGCGTCCCCGCAGTTCCGGTTCCGGTCTTCACCGACCAGCCGTTCTGGGCCCAGCGCATCCACCGGCTCGGCGCGGCTGCCGAGCCCATTGCCTACAAGCACTTGACTGCGCAGCGGCTCGCGTCCTCAATTACCGGAGTCCTGGCCAATGAGGACCTGGCCGATGGCGCCCGGCGAATTGCCCGGCAGCTGGCAGCCGAAACGGACAGCTCGATTCCAGTGATAAGGATCCTCGAACAGCTGGTCGCCAGGCACCGGCCCAGCTAGTCTGGCCGGGACCGGTAGAATTGGAACTCCAGCCCCTCGCAACAGAACAGCTCATGCGCGGTTGCCATGCGCTTGAGCAACGCTGATCGACAGGGCCATCCCATCGCTTCCCATTCCGCCACCGCCCCTGTGACCGTTTCCTGGGACCACGAAGGAACCAGCACCACAGCCATCTGGCTGTCCGCCAATTCCCGCCGGGCACCAGCACACATCGTGGTGGCCGATGACCGCTTGAGCGCGGATGCGGCCATGCGCCACGCGGCCCGCGGCACGGCCATGCTGTGGACCGGCGACTTCCACAACGCCAAGCAGCTGCTTGCCGCCATGGACCGGCGCATGGCGGCCGCCAACGCGGCCAAGGCCAGCAGCGCGAAGGCCAAGAAAAAGGTCCTGGATGATGCGCAGAAGTTCTACGCCATCCGGCAGGCCCGGGCCCAGCGTTCGCGGATGCTGTCGCTGATCCTGGTTCCCTTGGATTTCCAGGCCGAGGACGGCCTGGCCGTCCTGGACTTGCCCCGGGCGCCGATCGTCGGTCCGGCGGTGGCATTCGGCTACGAGCAGGCCGCGGACCTGGCAGGTCACCGGGCTGTGGCCAGCCTGCAGGAACTAGCTGGCATGCTCAGTGCCCACCAGTGGTTCCTGAAGGGTGTGGACGTTCCGGCCCTGGGAGCGAAAATCCACCCGGCCTACGGGACGTTCATGCCCACCCGCCAGGAATATGTGGATTTGGTGGCGGTGGCTCCGCTGGAGGACCTCTCGCTGGCTTTCGACATCGGCACCGGAACCGGAGTGCTCTCGGCCGTGCTGGCCCGCCGCGGAGTCAAGCAGGTCATCGGCACCGACATTCACCAGCGCGCGGTGGACTGCGCCAACGACAACTTCGCGCGCTTGGGCATTTCCGGTGCCGCCCGTGCGCAACTGACCAGCCTGTTCCCCGAAGGCCGGGCCCCGCTGGTCGTGTGCAATCCCCCGTGGCTTCCGGGCAGCGCGCCGAGCACCCTGGACGCGGCTATTTACGATCCCGAGAGCAAGATGCTGATGCAGTTCCTGCGCGGATTGCCCGGTCACCTGACCGAGAACGGCGAAGGATGGCTGATCATCTCGGATCTCGCCGAGCTGCTGGGCTTGCGTACCCGCGCGCTGCTGCTGGAGGCCATCGAGGCGGCAGGCCTTGAAGTCATCGACAAGATCGACACCGCGCCAAGGCACCACCGCGCACAGGATGCCCAGGACGTGCTGCATGCGGCCCGTTCGAAGGAAGTCACTTCATTGTGGAGGCTCAAGGCCAAGTAGCCCCGAGTGCGTTCCATGCAGAAACGGCAAAGGTGCCCGCGGAATTCGCGGGCACCTTTGCCGTTTAAGCTCCTGCGTGCCTGTTGCTACTTGTCCAGGCCGTCGCGTACGTCCTTGGCCGCATCCTTGACTGACTCGCCGGCCTGTTTGGCTTTCGCAGCGGCTTGGTCCTTAACGCCTTCAGCCTGCAGGCGTTCATTGCCGGTCGCATCGCCTACGGATTTCTTGGCCTTGCCCGAAACTTCTTGCGCCTTATTCTGGATCTTATCGCCTAGGCCCATTGGAAAATCTCCTTCTGCAGTTGATTCGATAGCGTACCTTCTCCAGCCTAATGGGCCGCGCAGATGATTCACCTGTCCCGGGCCTCTGCATTAGCTGGCAGATTTTCCCGGTTCCTCCCCGGCTGCGCAATTGCGTGTATCCTTGCACGTTCGTCCGGCGATCACACCGCATCCAGCAGTGCGCGAAGCTGTTCCTTGTACTCTTCGAAGGCGGTTCGCCCAGCGCGGGTCAAGGCAATGTAGGTCACTGGGCAGCGCCCCTCCAGGATCTTGTCCACCTTCACGTAGTCACCGTCTTCCAGCTTGCGCAAATGCGTTGCCAGATTACCCGAGGTCATCGACAGCAGGCCCTGCAGCTTGGGAAACGAGATGCTGTCCCCGGCCCGCAAGGTGTCCAGGACCGTGACGGTCCTCAGCCGTGCCTGGGCGTGGATCAGCGGGTCAAGCTCCTGCATGCCCACCCCGGATCAAGGCTCCTGAGACCAGTTCCGGCTTGCTGCCGTGCAGCAGGCCCAGCACGATGAATCCCAGCCCGCCAACTGCACCGGCCAAGAGGTTATGCGGTGCCGGCGCGGCCAGTGAGAGCAGGGCAATAGCCAGGATCCAGGACCCGAAGACCAGCTGGGCCCGGTCGTTGAAGAGCACCGAGCCGGCAACCACGAGCACGCCGATCACCAGGCACAGGCCGGTGAGGGCAAAAGTCGCCATGCCCATTGAGCTCAGCCCGTCGGCATGCAGCCGCCAACCGAGCAAGGCGGTGATGATCATGCCCAGACTGAAAGTGTTGCCGTAGATCGCCCCTTGCGCCATCGACGGACCTTTGGTCCCCGAACCGCGCTTGGCCGAATGCACGCCGGAAGTCACGATCGCGATGAGGAATGAGGCAACTGCGGTGCCGATGCCAACCGCCGGCGGCAGCAGCGGCGAGCCCTGCGGCGCGAGTGCCAAGTAGAGCCCGAGGAAGGCAATGATCCAGGCACCGCCCCAGATGGAGAACAGCAGTTGCTGGTTCGGGCTCATGCCCTCGCGGGCTTGCTGTGCATCCGATTCGATTCCACGCAGAATGCGAGCCGGGTCGATGTCATTGCTGTTCGTGTTGTCCATGGCGCACTGCCTCCTTCGGCGATCACCGCCTCCGAGCCGCAAAGCAGTACGTGATGAAAACCACTTTGCATTACAAAGTTCAAGATAGCGCTAACGACGGCTTACCGCAAGAGGCGCATTCTGGCAGCTGCGCCTAATCGCACCCCGCCGTTTTCGACCCACGGCAGAAGCCGCAGGCCAGAGGCCTTTCAAGAGCAATTGCACGTCGCATGGAAGCGAAGTGGATTTTTCCTGCAGCGCTCGGTTTGCGCTTGGCGCTATTTGCGCCCGAGCACGGCCACCAGGAAATCGGCGGCAGGCAAATGGAAGTTCCAGGTCGAATAGCGTTGCTGCAGTGCCAGCCCCGCCTCCAAAGCGTCGGCCTCGAAGTCATCGAACCCGTAGCCGCGTCCCGAGCCGAAGCCGATGATCATGCGCCCGTCTGCCGCCAGATGCCCGCGCAGTTGCTGCAGCGCCGGGCGGCGTTCGGACTCGGAGAGGAAGGTGACGACATTGCCGGCAGAAACTATCAGGTCGAATTCCTGGTTCTCCCCCGCTGCGTCAGCGATGGTGAAGTCAGCCAGATTGCCGACCTGCCATTGGGCTTTGGGGTAATCTGCCCGGGCAACATCGATTAAATGCGGGTCGAGGTCCACGCCAACCACTTGGTGCCCTTGCTCGGAAAGCCAGCCGCCGATCCGCCCGGTCCCGCATCCGGCATCCAGAATTCTGCTGCCCCGGGCAACCATCGCGTCAACGGCGCGAGCTTCCCCGAAAATATCCTGGCCTTCGGCGGCAAGCGTGCGCCAGCGCTGGGCAAAATTCTGCGAGTGGTCCGGGTTCTTGCGAACGGTGGCGAGCCAAAGGTTTTCTTCTGGTGCAGTCATGCATCCAGTTTCGCACTTTCGCTGGCATTCGGCGATTGGCTGGCGCCGGCCGGGAATACGAAGAAGACCGCTTCAATCACTCTTTTCAGAGTGATTGAAGCGGTCTTCGTTTTGGTGGGCCCTACCGGGATCGAACCGATGACATTCACGGTGTAAACGTGACGCTCTACCAGCTGAGCTAAAGGCCCTCCTGCAGTGTGTGAAATCGGGAAGTTTCTTTCCTTCAGTCCTTCGCTGCAACAAGTAATAATCTAATGCATCCCGAACTGACTTGGCAAATTGAAATGGAGGTTTTCATAAAAGAGTGCCGAGCGTCACCACATCGCCTGATCTTGGAACATACTCTCCACTGGCGTTGCCGGCAAGTTCGAGGCTGTTCGCATGCACGGGTAATCCGCAATCGCCAGCATCGCCCCCACACCTGCTTATTCCACGCTGCACCACTGGGACCAGCGCCACCGAGGCGCGAGCTCAGTCCAGCGCGGAAGAACACGAGGCGCCTGGATCTGCGGACTTGCCCCGCAGGTGGAAGCGAAGCAGCTCGATGAGCGATAGCACGTACCAGGAAGCGGTGATCGAAGACGACGCCACCACCCTCCACGGGGCATTGGAAAACAGCGATGCCAGATCGCTGTACCGGGTTCGCAGATTCGAAGCACCTTCCGGTGCCGCGCAAGGGCCACCGGCTCAGCCACGCTGGCTTCGGACGACAATGCCAGGAGTCCAGCGTCATCGAGGATCAAATATTCCATGAAGCCGGCACTATGGGCACCGCAGGACTTGCCCGAGTGGAAAAATCGCCTCAAGGAGACAAAAAATCCCCGATCCGAATGGATCGAGGATTCTTATTTGGTGGGCCCTACCGGGATCGAACCGATGACATTCACGGTGTAAACGTGACGCTCTACCAGCTGAGCTAAAGGCCCTTACCATGTTCGCTTTTGCAAGCCAACGAGGAATAACTCTACACAGGTTTCTGCGTCCGGGCAAATCGGTGAGCCGACTTTTTTCGTGAACTGGAGCACAGCCCATATCGGCACGCTAAACGGCGCGTTCCACTGCCGCCTTGTAATCATCAATGCTTCTTGGCTGCGTCATCTCGCTGCGGAAAACATCGCGCACTTCACCGTCAACCAGGTACAGCGTCAATCTGGCCGCGACCCCACGCTCAGGGTCAAAGGCGTCGGCCTGTTGCGCCACCGCCCCATGAGGCCAAAAATCGGCCAGCAGCTCGAAGTCCAAGCCAAGCGACTGCGCATAGTTGCGCAGGGTGAATTTATGGTCCACCGAAATGGCCACGATGCGCACCTGGTGCTGCGTGAAGAATTCGTAGTGCTCTTGGAGTGTTGCCAGTTCCGACCCGCATACCCGCGAAAATGCCCAGGGATAAAAGACAACCAGCACCCGGCCGCTAGACAGCCCGGTACTGGTTATCGTTTCGCCGTACTGATTTTCCAGCGAGAAGTCGAACAGGCGTGAACCTGTTTGAATCATTAGTTCTTCTTACGCGGGGCGAGGCGGATTGCGGACCAATCCTCCGAAACGCCTTCACTAGTAGTTACATGCAGGCCAGCGGTTGGCGCCTCCTGCTGGATAAGTGCTGGGGATACATGTCCCTCGCGGCCCTGCTTAGGAGTAAGCAGCCAAACGATGCCACTCTCGTCCAAGCAGTTCAGCGCGTCCATCAATGCATCAACTAGATCTCCATCGCCGTCGCGCCACCAGAAAATGACTGCGTCGACAACGTCATGGTCCTCTTCGGTGAGCAGCTCTGAACCAATCAGGTCCTCGATCGATTCGCGCAGATCGTAGTCCACGTCATCGTCGTAACCCAGTTCCTGAATAAGGTCTTCATTAGCGAAGCCCAATTTTTTGGCGGGCTCCAAGTTTGCCGATACGGCGTCGCTCACTTCATTCCTCCTGCTGGTGCAAAGCGTTACTACCAACGAAACACGGTTTTGCCGCTCCGTTCAAGCGCTACAGCGATAACACGCCGAACAAATATAACCCACATTCCAGTGACCCGCATCATATTGACATGGCCATCGGGAAGTTAGCTCCCGTACCTAGTTGCGCAAGTCACTTCAAATATCTGATTTAAACCGGTTTTTGCTGGAAAACGCGCCACAAAACTGGATCGTTTAACACTAGAGTTGCATATGAACCGGCAGTGCACATCATTCCAGTGCTACTGCACCCGTTGTCCCAATACCGATGCACCGCAGCGCAAAACTGCACAGCGTCGGAGCCGCAATTCAATCAAGGAGCTTCCGTGGCTGTAGAGGAACACATCTCCCAGATCCGTAGCGGGTTGACTTACCAGCTGTCCGATCGGGATCCTGAGGAAACTCAGGAATGGATGGACTCGTTTGACTCCCTCGTAGAGACCCAGGGCACCGAGCGTGCCCAGTTCATTATCCGCTCGCTGCTGCAGCGTGCAGGTGCCAAGTCCGTGGGCGTGCCGCACGTGACCACCACCGACTACGTGAACACCATTCCTGTGGACCAGGAACCAGAATTCCCGGGCGACGAGGCCATCGAGCGCCGCTACCGCGCCTTCATGCGCTGGAATGCCGCCATCATGGTGCACCGCGCCCAGAACCCTCATATCGGCGTTGGCGGGCACATCTCCACCTATGCCGGTGCAGCGACCCTGTATGAAGTAGGTTTCAACCACTTCTTCCGCGGCAAGAACCACCCAGGCGGCGGCGACCAGGTCTTCTTCCAGGGCCACGCCTCGCCAGGCATGTACGCCCGCGCGTTCCTCGAAGGCCGCCTGTCCGAAGAGGACATGGACGGCTTCCGCCAGGAAAAGTCGAAGGAAGGCCACGCGCTTCCTTCCTACCCTCACCCGCGTTCCCTGCCAGACTTCTGGGAATTCCCAACCGTCTCGATGGGCATCGGCCCAGCTAACGCCATCTACCAGGCGCAGCTGAACCGCTACCTGCAGAACCGCGGCATCAAGGACACCTCGGACCAGCAGGTCTGGGCCTTCCTGGGCGACGGCGAAATGGACGAGCCGGAGTCGCGCGGCTTCCTGCAGCTGGCCGCCAACGAAAAGCTGGACAACCTGAACTTCGTCATCAACTGCAACCTGCAGCGCCTTGACGGCCCGGTTCGCGGCAATGGCAAGATCATGCAGGAACTGGAAGCCTTCTTCCGCGGTGCCGGCTGGAATGTCATCAAGGTTGCTTGGGGCCGCGAGTGGGATGCCCTGCTCGAAGCAGACAAGACCAACGCGCTGGTTGACATCATGAACCAGACCCCGGATGGCGACTACCAGACCTACAAGGCCGAGTCCGGCGCATTCGTTCGCGAGCACTTCTTCGGCCAGCGTCCGGAAACCAAGGAATTGGTTGCCGACATGAGCGACGACGAGATCTGGAACCTGAAGCGTGGCGGCCACGATTACCACAAGGTCTACGCCGCCTACAAGGCTGCTGCGGAGTTCAAGGGCAAGCCGACCGTCATCTTGGCCAAGACCGTCAAGGGCTACGGCCTGGGTTCGCACTTCGAGGCTCGCAACGCGACCCACCAGATGAAGAAGCTGACCATGGAGGACTTGAAGAAGTTCCGTGATCACCTGCGCATCCCCATCACCGACGAGCAGCTCGAAGCGGACCTCTACACTCCTCCGTACTACCGCCCAACCGAGGATTCGGCTGAGTACAAGTACATGATGGAGCGCCGCGAGGCCCTGGGCGGTTCGGTGCCTACCCGCCGCCAGGAAGCTTCGAAGAAGCTGGCCCTGCCAGGCGAGAAGACCTACGCGATCGCCAAGCGCGGTTCGGGCAAGCAGCAGGCGGCCACCACCATGGCCTTCGTGCGCCTGCTCAAGGACCTGATGCGCGACAAGGAATTCGGCCACCGCATCGTGCCGATCGTGCCAGATGAGTCCCGTACCTTCGGCATGGACTCGTTCTTCCCGACTGCGAAGATCTACAACCCTGGCGGCCAGAACTACCTGTCCGTGGACCGCGACTTGGTCCTGGCCTACAAGGAATCCCCTCAGGGCCAGCTGATCCACCCGGGCATCAACGAGGCCGGCGCCGTCGCAGCCTTCACCGCTGCCGGCACCAGCTACTCGACCCACGATGAACCGCTGATCCCGATCTACGTGTTCTACTCGATGTTCGGCTTCCAGCGCACCGGCGACCAGTTCTGGGCAGCCGGGGACCAGATGACCCGTGGTTTCATCATCGGCGCTACCGCCGGCCGCACCACCCTGACCGGTGAAGGCCTGCAGCACGCAGATGGCCACTCGCCAATCCTGGCCTCGACCAACCCTGCTGTGATCACCTACGATCCGGCCTACGGCTACGAAATCGGCCACATCATGCGCTCCGGCCTGGAACGCATGTACGGCGGAACCCACGCCGATCCGAACGTGATGTACTACCTGACCGTGTACAACGAGCCGATCAGCCAGCCAGCTGAGCCGGAGAACGTTGACATCGAAGGCATCATCAAGGGCATCCACCTGCTCAAGGAAGCTACCACCGACGGCCCGCGCGCACAGCTGCTGGCCTCGGGCGTGGCCGTGCCATGGGCGCTGGAAGCCCAGGCCATCCTGGCCGAGGAGTGGGGCGTTTCGGCTGATGTCTGGTCGGTCACCTCGTGGAACGAACTGGCCCGCGACGGCCAGCGCGCCGACGCCGACGTGCTCGTGGATCCATCGAAGCCGCGCCGCACCCCGTACGTGACCTCGAAGCTGGAGTCCACCCCGGGCCCAGTCATCGCGACCACCGACTACATGCGCGCCGTGCCCGAGCAGCTGCGCCCGTACGTGCCAGGTGAATTCCACACCCTGGGCGCGGACGGGTTCGGCTTCTCGGACACCCGTGCCGCGGCCCGCCGCTTCTTCAAGATCGATGCGCACTCGCTGGTCGTGCAGACCTTGCAGTCGCTGGTTGAGCGTGGCGAAATCCCTGCGGACACCGCAGTGAAGGCGCACGCCAAGTACGACCTGAACAACGCCAACGCCGGCCAGTCCGGCAACGCTGGCGGCGACGCCTAGGCCCCAGGGTCCAGGTGCCCGGAGCTTGCTCCGGCGCCGCATTGAGCAGCTGCCCGATGACGAGGTTTTCCTCGTTGCCGGGCAGCTGGCTCATTTAATCTCACCTTTACCTGCTGTGCCGGGCGCGGGGGAAGAAAAGAAACTAAGCTGGAACCCATGAGTCCTGAAATGGATGCCGCCGCAGCTCCGAAGAACCGTCCCAGCCGATCCCAGGCACCCAGCAGTGAAACGCTCAAGCGACTCAAAAGCCATATTGGCGTCCTGTCCACCACCGCGCTGAAGTACCTGGACCAGCAACTGCCCTGGTACCGATCGCTGGCGCCCAATGAGCGCGCCGCCTTGGGACTGATCGCCCAGAAGGGCATCTCCACCTTCGTTACCTGGTACGAGGATCCTTCCTCCACCCCGTCCTGGGTGGTGACCGACGTCTTCGGCGCCGCTCCCACGGAGCTGACCCGATCCATCTCCCTGCAGAAGGCCTTGGGCCTGTTGCGCACCATCGTGGAAGTGGTCGAATCCCAGGTGCCCGACATCGCCGCCGAGCATGAGCAGGCAGCCCTGCGCGAAGCGGTGCTGCGCTATTCGCGCGAGGTCGCTTTCGCCGCCGCCGATGTCTATGCCCGCGCCGCCGAAACCCGCGGCGCCTGGGACTCGCGCTTGGAGGCCCACGTGGTCGACGCGGTGCTGCACGGCGAGGCCCACGACTCGCTCTCCTCGCGCATTGCGGCCATTGGCTGGAAGTCGCAGAAGAATATCCGCATCCTGGTGGGCACCACCCCTTCGTCCAACCCGGCCACCTTCGTCTCGGCCCTGCGCCGTATTGCCATCCGCTACTCGCGCGATTCGCTGGTGGGCGTGCTCGGCGACCGCTCGGTGCTGATGCTTTCGGACACCAAATTCGAAGAAGCGGATCTGAGCCGGCTGACCCGGTTCTTCGGGCCCGGCCCGCTGGTCTACTCCCCCATGGCTCCGACGGTGAAGGAAATGCACCACGCCGCGGTGGCAGCCGTGGCGGGATTCAGCGCTGCCAAGGCCTGGCCGCAAGCGCCGAATCCGGTCGGTGCCGATGACCTGTGGCCAGAACGCGCCTGCAACGGCGATGAATTGGCCCGCACGGCGCTGGTGGACCAGGTCTACATTCCGCTGCAGCAGGCCTCCAATGGCCTGGCTGAAACGCTCTCCAGCTACTTGGCGCTCGGCCACTCGCTCGAAGGCACCGCCCGGGAACTGTTTGTCCATGCAAACACGGTGCGCTACCGGCTCAAGCGGGTCAGCGAAGTGACCGGTTGGGATCCACTGGTTCCCCGGGATGCCTTCGTCCTGCAAACCGCGCTGCTTTTCGGACGGCTCCACGAATCGAACTTGTAGGCTTCAACCAAAGAGCGTCGAGCTCCCGACACCGATAATTCCGAGTTGATCGCGCATTACAGCGGAATTCAGCTTCTGGATACGCTAGGCTTTTGTAGAGATCCTACAAACAGTCACCACGAGCTTGGTACTCAAATGAAGCGCCAAAAGCTCCCAACATTTGGAAAGCTGTAAGAGTGTTAGCAATCGTTTGCCCCGGACAGGGCTCCCAGACCCCAGGTTTCCTCACCGAATGGCTCGACGTCGATGGCGTGCCCGAGCATTTGCAGGCGCTCAGCTCGATCACCGAGCGCGACCTCACCGCCCACGGCACCACCTCCGATGAAGAGACCATCAAGGACACCGCCGTCGCCCAGCCGCTGATCGTCGCTGCCGGCCTGGTCACCGCCCGTGCGCTCTTTGGCAGCTCGCTGCCGGCAGGCGCCGTTGTGGCCGGCCACTCGGTTGGCGAGATCACCGCGTCGGCCCTGGCCGGCGCGCTGGACGAAGCTGACGCCATGAATTTCGTGAAGGTCCGCGCCAACGCCATGGCCGAAGCCGCTGCGGCGACTCCGACCGGCATGGCAGCAGTGCTCGGCGGCGACCCGGATGAGGTCCTGGCCATGCTCGACGAACTGGGCCTGACCCCGGCCAACGCCAATGGCGGCGGCCAGATTGTGGCCGCAGGAACCATGGAGCAGCTCGCGGCCCTGGGCGAGAACCCGCCGGCCAAGGCTCGCGTGATCCCCCTGAAGGTTGCCGGCGCATTCCATACCGCGCACATGCAGCCCGCAGTTGGCATCCTGGAGGAACTGGCCGGAACCATCACCCCGAAGGAACCAGCGGAAACCCTGCTCTCGAACTTCGACGGCAAGGCCGTAGCCGATGGCCAGGCGAACCTCGATTCGCTGGTCGCCCAGGTATCGCGTCCGGTCCGCTGGGACCTGTGCATGCAGACGCTGGCCGAAGCTGGCGTGACCGGTGTGCTGGAACTGGCACCGGCCGGAACCCTGGTGGGATTGGCCCGCCGCGGGCTCAAGGGCGTGAAGACCCTGGCGGTGAAGAGTCCAGCGGATCTGGAAGCTGCCAAGGCGTTCATCGCCGAGCACACCGCCAACTAGGCTTTTGCGCCGTTCACAGATTGTGCACGCCGGGAACGTCATGTTGCGTCCGCCGAGCGCGTCTCTGGCCTAAGCTTTAAACCGACGAAACGTGCCGCGCATTCTTGATGCGCCACCAAAGTTTCATTAAGCCGGCTGGAACCGGTTCCTGGAAACAGGATCTGCGCCCAGCCACAAAAATGACCGGAGTCCTCCGGCTAAGAAGAAAAGGAGCCATCCATGGCTAGCAACGAAGAAATCCTGGCGGGCCTCGCCGAAATCGTCAACTCCGAGACCGGCCTGGACGAAGCAGACGTGCAGATGGACAAGTCCTTCACCGAGGACCTGGACATCGACTCGATCTCGATGATGACCATCGTCGTTGAGGCTGAGGAAAAGTTCGAGGTCAAGATCCCTGACGAAGAGGTCAAGAACCTGAAGACCGTCGGCGACGCCGTCAACTTCATCGCTGCGGCACAGGCCTAAGCTTCCCGGCGTTTTTTCGCCACACCGTTGTGCGGGCAAGCCGCGCACACCGGCCGGTACGTCAAGCCGGCCCCCTGAATTTCCAAGCACAGTTCTTATTCGCACAGTAGAGAGTTTGATGATGGCGCGCAAAGTAGTGATCACCGGTCTCGGAGCCACCACCCCAATCGGCGGGGATGTCCCCACCCTATGGGCAAACGCCCTCAAGGGCGTCTCCGGCGCCGTAACCCTGGAAGATGACTGGGTTAAGGAATACGACCTGCCGGTCACCTTCGCCGCCCGCGCTGCTGTGCAGCCGACCGAGGTACTCTCCCGCCCGGAGACCAAGCGCATGGACCCATCGACCCAGTTCGCTGTGGTTGCGGCCCGTGAAGCCTGGGCCGACTCAGGCCTGGTCAAGGAAGAGATGGACCAGAACAAGCTGGCCGTTGCCTTCGCTACCGGCATCGGCGGCGTCTGGACCCTGCTCAACGCCTGGGACACCCTGCGTGAAAAGGGCCCACGCCGCGTCCTGCCCATGACCGTGCCAATGCTGATGCCTAACGGCCCAGCAGCTGCCGTGTCGCTGGACCTGGGTGCCGCCGGTGGCGCGCATACCCCGGTTTCGGCTTGCGCTTCGGGTACCGAAGCGATGCACGTTGGCCTGGAACTGATCCGTTCGGGCAAGGCCGATGTGGTCATGGTCGGTGGCGCAGAAGCCGCGATCCACCCCATGCCGATGGCCGCCTTCGCGTCCATGCATGCACTCTCCCGCCGCAACGATGATCCGACCAAGGCTTCGCGTCCCTACGACACCGACCGTGATGGCTTTGTCATGGGCGAGGGCGCTGGCGCGCTGGTACTGGAAGCCGAAGAGCATGCAATCGCCCGCGGCGCACGCATCTACGCCGAGCTGGCAGGCTCCTCGGTCACCTCCGATGCGCACCACATCACCGCACCGGATCCAGAAGGCATGGGTGCAACCCGTGCGCTGAAGGCTGCCATGTTCGATGGCCGCATCCAGCCAGAGGACGTGGTCCATGTGAACGCCCACGCAACCTCCACCCCAGTTGGCGACAAGCCGGAATACGCTGCGCTGAAGAACGCCCTGGGCGATCACCTCGAGAACGTGTGGGTATCCGCGACCAAGTCACAGATGGGCCACCTGCTGGGCGCTTCCGGTGCCGTGGAGTCCGTGCTGTGCGCACTGGCCATCTACAACCGCAAGGCCCCGGTGACCATTAACCTGGACAACCAGGATCCAGAGATCCCGTTGAAGGTCGTCACCGGCCAGCCTGCGCAGCTGCCTGCAGAGGGCTCCATCGTTGCGCTGAATAACTCCTTCGGCTTCGGCGGCCATAACGCCGTGGTCGCCATCCGCAGCGTCTAGCCGTTCCGGCAGCTGCAGGCGAGCGCGCCACTGGGCTAGTTGAAGATTACTCTTCAACCAGCCCAGTGGTCTTTAACCCCGAAAGAATTGGCTCAGAGCCATTGCTTCGGTCCTGACATGTTCGTTAAGCTCAAGTACCGCCTCATGTCGGAGGCAACTGACGGTACTTGCCACGAGCAAAGGATCCCTTCCCATGCGCACCCTGATCGCCACTTCCTTCGTCTCCTTGGACGGTGTCGTCCAAGCCCCGGGCGGCGAACCCGGCTACCGCAATTCAGGCTGGACGATGAACTCGGTCGAGTTCGACCCCGCCGCCTACGAACTGAAGGGCGCCGAGCAAGAAGAAGCCAGCGCCATGCTCTTGGGCCGGCACAGCTACGAGGCCTTCTGCGCGGTGTGGCCCTCGATGACCGAGCAGTTCCCGCAGTACAACGCGATGCCCAAGTACGTGCTCTCCACTACCTTGCGGGAGAAGGACTTGGCCGGGAACTGGGGCGAGACTGCGATCTTGCGCTCGGTCGCCGATGTGGCGCGGCTTCGAGCCGGCGACGGCGGCCCTATCAGCATCCATGGTTCGGCAACGATGGTCCACTCGCTGCAAGAACATCAGCTCATCGACCAGTACAACCTGCTGGTCTTCCCGGTTTTGCTTGGTGCAGGCAAACGCCTTTTCAGCGACGCGAGCCTGGACGCGCAGAAGCTGGCCCTTATTGATTCGCAGGTCTACTCCAACGGCATCCAGAAGAACGTGTTCAAGGTTCAGCGCTAGCTGGTCCTAGCTGGCTGCGGGCAGGTAAGGCCGGGTGATCAATTCCAGGTAGTGCCCGGAAGGATCAAGCAGGTAGACTCCCCGGCCGCCGTGTTCATGATTAATCTGCCCTGGCAGCTGCCGTTGGGGATCGGCCCAGTGCTCCATTTTCCCCTCGCGGATAGTCGCGTAGGCGCGGTCGAAATGCTCGTCATCGAGCAGGTAGGCATAGTGCTGCGCTGGGAAGTCCATCGGTGGTGCAGCGAATTGAAGCAGCACCCCGTGGGCCAGGCTGATGTTGGTAAATGGTCCCCAGCTTGATTCCGTGCGGGCTTCGAGCAGCTCAAGATAGAACTTTGCCATGCGTTGCAGGTCGAGTGAAGCGATGATGGTGTGGTTGAACTGTGCGGTCATGTCTCCCTTTCGTGGTTCAGATGTGCTGTTCTTTGGTGGAATGCATCTGGCACGGGAGGCCCGCGGATCAGGGAACGACCAGTTTGCCGTTCCGGGAGTGGCCGCATGCGGCCTGACTGGTCATCATCGCCATCGAGCATAGCACTGCGCTTCGACACTTCTCCACAACCGCAGTTCTTAGAGCAAGAAGTGGGATCCCCGGCATGGGATCCCACTTCTTTTGGGTAACAACCCCGCACCATCGGGGTTGTATCTGAGTGTCTGTTGATAAGTCACTCAGGGACTAGATAACCAGTTGCTAAACCACCTGGTTGAGCCATCGAACAGGCGCGTCTTCGCCTGCGTGACGGAAGGGTTCAAGTTCTTCATCCCAAGGCTCGCCGAGAGCGATGGACATCTCCTGGTAGAAGACCGAGGGATTGCCGTCGCCCTTTTCATAGGCCCACCGGATGCGTTCTTCGCTGACCATGACGTTGCCAGCGCAATCAACCGTGGCGTGGAAGATGCCAAGATCAGGGGTCACGGACCAACGGCTGCCGTCGGCACCCGGGCTTGGGTCTTCGGTGATTTCGAAACGAAGATGCTGCCAACCATGCATCTCACTGGTCAGCAAAGCGCCGGTACCTTGCGTACCTACCCACTCGATTTCGGCGCGACAAAATCCGGGTGCGACGTGCTGTTCGGTCCACTCCATTTTTACTGGAGTGCCGAGCACGGACCCGATTGCCCATTCCAGATGTGGGCATAGCGCTGCAGGGGCGGAATGAATATAAATCACGCCTCTGGACATCGGTGCAGACATGCCATCCTCCGTTGCGGTGTTGATCGTCTTCCCCTACGTCAACATCGTTCCGGTGCCATCGCCGCCGATACTTCCATTTTGCCCGATGAAGAGGCCTTTCGCCACCCAGAAAGGCTATTTTTGCAGATTGGTACCAAATAGTCAGGCTCGCGGATGGGCTTGGCGGTAGCTTTGCCTCAATCGGTCAACCGAAACGTGAGTATATAGCTGGGTTGTTGCCAGCGAAGCATGCCCGAGGAATTCCTGGACGGCACGCAAATCTGCGCCGCCATCCAGCAGATGCGTGGCTACGGTGTGCCTTAACGCGTGCGGGCCGCTGGCAGCGGTATCCCCCAGCGATTGCAAGGCCTTGGAAATGACCTCGCGTGCCTGGCGTACATTCAAACGCGCACCGCGCACCCCTACGAGCAAAGCGCCTTGAGCTTCCTGGCGGGCCAGGACCTTGCGATGCGACCGAATCCACCCGATGATCACGCGCTCTGCGGGCTTGCCAAACGGAACAACCCGTTCCTTGTTGCCCTTGCCGAGAACCTTGACGGTGCGTCGTTCGAAGTCGATGTCGTCAACGTCCAAGGCCACGAGCTCGCTGATACGCAGGCCGGATGCGTACAGCAACTCGGCGATGACTTTATCGCGTGCCGCTACGGCCTGGCTCTTGGCATCGGGGGCAGGTTCCGGCTTGCTCTCGCTGACTTCTTTTCCAGCAGGCGGCTGGGCTGTTTCGGAGAGCAAGCGGTCGATCTGGCTTGGTTGCAAAACATGCGGAAGACGCCGTTCCTTCCTGGGCGCGGCCAGCCGCAGGGCAGGGTCCGCGTCGATCAGCTGATGCTTCAGCGCCCACGCGAAGAAGCTCTTCACCGCAGAGATCCTGCGGGCCAAGGTGGTGCGGGAAATCTGCGATTCATGAAGCTGCGCCAACCAATCGCGGAGCGTATCAACTGAAATCTGCTTGAGGCTCGGATCCTGCGCATGGTGGAGCAAGAACTGGCCGAGGTTCCGCAAATCCACTTCGTAGGCTCGCAGGGTATTAGTGCTGCGGCCGCGTTCGCGTTGCAGGTACTCCAGGTAGTCTGCCACCGGCTCAGCGAATTTTGCTGACATCGCATTGCTGGCGTGCGTCGTTGATTCTTGCTTCATCACTATTGAGGATACCCTCAGCTGCGTCACCGGTCAGTTTTGGCGCACCAACTTCCATGCCAGGCCATCGGTGGCAGCCATTTGCAGTGTCTCCAATCGATTGATGGCGCGTAGCGTCTGGATCAGCGGCACCCCGCTGCGGGCAGAGATCTCATCGACCAGCAATCCTTTGGTGAAGGACATGATGTCGTACACCATTGCTTCGTCCCTACCCAGGACGTCCGTCGGGCGTTGCTGAACTTTGGCACTCCGCGGCTCTGCTTGGCAGTGGTGGCCAACCAGGCCCAGCGCATCTTGCGGGCTGGCGAGCAGGGCCGCACTGCCCTCTGCAATCAATCGGTGGCACCCTGCGGAGTTGGGCGCGAAAACACTTCCGGGAACGGCCGCTACATCGCGTCCCAGCTCGACTGCATGGCTGGCGGTGTTCAGTGCTCCTGAGCGGTGGCGCGCTTCGCTGACGATGACCAGCCTGCTCAATGCCGCGATCAGCCGGTTGCGGTTCAGGAAGCGAAAGCGTGCTGATGTGGTTCCGGGAGGCACCTCTGAGATCAGCACGCCGCGAGCAATAATCTGGTTGAGCAGGTTGCTGTTGCCCGAAGGGTAGAGCCGATCGATGCCGCCAGCCATAACCGTGATCGTTGGCGGGTTCGGATGCTGCCAATCGTCCACGCTCAGAGCGGCCCGGTGCGCGCTGGCGTCAATGCCGTAAGCGCCACCCGAGACAATGGTGTACCCGTTCAGGGCCAGGGTCCGGCCAAGATCGAAGGTGACTTGATCACCGTAGTCACTGGCATCGCGGGAGCCGACGATGGACACGCTGCGCGCCAGCTCTTGGCCTTCGAGCAATTGCGGGTTCGCTGAACGCCACCACAGGCACAGGGGACGTCCCAGTTCCAGGTCGGCTAGCTGTCGCGGCCACGAAGCATCGTCCGGGATCAGCAATCCGCCACCCGCGCGCGCAGCGGCATCCAAGGCTCCCGCCGGGTTGCTCAGCGACAGGCGCTTTCTCCATCGGGCCAAGGCTACCCTCAAGTCTTGTGCGCCATCCCCGGGCGGGTGGAATCCGAGGATTCCGTCGACCGGCGCTTTGAGCGCGGCCGGGTAGAAATCCTCCCGCTGGATCAGGCGCAGCAGTTCCTGTGGGCTCATCAGTTCCAGCAAGGCCGTGGCCACATAGTCGTTGGGCTCGATAAGTTGGTTCAGATGGGCGTAGACCCGGCGCTCCTGGCTGGTTGGAGCCGAGGCTTTTCCGGCAGTGTTCACATCGTTGAAAGTCATGGCCTTACCTAGCTATTTTCCAAGTTCTGGCGAAGGTGAGCGGCGATGGCCAGATCATCCTCGGTTGGTGCTGCATGCCCTTGCTGGTCTGCAACCGTCCACGCGACCCGCAGGAGGCGGTGGATGGCACGCGCAGAGAGCCCGCGTCGTGTGGCGAGTTGTTCAAGCGCCGCCCGGGTCTTGGCCGAGTATTCCAGTTCATTCCTGAGGATCTGAGTTGGTATTTGCGCGTTGCAAGCAATAGAGAACTTTCCCAGTCGCTCCTTGCTGCGTGCCCGGGTGGCCAAGACGCGTTCACGCACCTGTGCACTGGATTCATTTGGTACTCCGCTAAGAAGCTGTGCCTGCGCTACCGGATTGACTCTGACTTGCAGATCCACACGGTCGAGGATGGGTCCTGAAAGCCGGGCGAAATAGCGCCGGCGGGCCATGGGCGTACAGGTGCACCCGGTACCGGTGCCGAAGTTTTTTCCGCAGGGACACGGATTGGCGGCCATGATGAGTTGGAAACGGGCCGGTAGCCGCTGGTGGCCGCGTATCCGCGCGAGGTTGATATAGCCTTCCTCGATCGGTTGGCGAAGCGCATCAAGTACACCGGTTTGGAATTGCGCTGCTTCATCGAGGAATAGAATGCCCTGGTGCGCGCGGGTAATGGCCCCGGGAATGAGTTGTGCGGTTCCGCCGCCAATCAGGGCTGAGCGGGACGCGGTGTGGTGCGGCGCCACGAAAGGCGGGGTGCGTTGCAGCTGGTCCAATTCCCCGGATCCGCCCCGAGTAATGGAATGGACCGCGGTGGCTTCAAGTGCTTGCAAGTCATCAAGTGGCGGCAGAATCGATGGCAGGCACTTGGCCAGCATGGTTTTGCCGGCGCCGGCCGGTCCGACCATGATCAGGTGGTGCCCGCCGGCTGCGGCCAGTTCCAAGGCGAGCCGAGCTTCCTGCTGCCCGTTGACCAGGCCCAGGTCCGCATCGCCCGAGGCAGCAGTTCCTTCGGAAGGGCCGGCAGATTCGGTGGGCGCCTGCGGCTGCCGGTGGCGCAGGTAAGTGGTGACCTGTTCGGCTGGGGCTCCGCAGCAGGTGAGGACCTGTCCCAGATGGCGTAGCGCCATGACCTCGATTCCATGCACCAGCCTCGCTTCTGCCCCGTTAGCCTCGGCCACGATCACCCGGTCAAGACCATGGACCTTGGCCAGCTGCACCGCTGGCAGCACCCCGGGTACTGGCCGCAAGGTGCCATCCAAGCCGAGTTCCGCCATGTACAGCGTGCTCGGTGACGCGAACAGCTGTTGATCAGCGGCCAAGGCGGCGATGACGATGGCCAGATCGAAAGCTGATCCATACTTGGGCAGTGTGGCTGGCGAAAGATTGACCGTCAGTTTCCGGTTTGCCAGAGGAATCCCTGAGTTCCTAGCCGCGGCTTTGATTCGTTCGCGGGCCTCGCTCAAAGATGCATCGGGCAAGCCCAGCAGGACGAATCCGGGAATGCCGTTGCCAAGGTCGGCCTCGACTTCCACCAGTGAGGCGCTGACCCCGTGCAGGGCCACTGCGCTGGTCCGGGCGGTGCTCATGAGCGCACGTTCTCATGCAGCCGGCATTCGAACCCTGTTGCTGTCAGATAGACCTCGACGATGTCCACGCGAAGTTCGGCGAGAAACATGCGATGGCATTGGGCCCAGGAAATCAGCAGCCTGTTGAGCCGGCAGAATTTTGCCGCGCTGATCGCCTCGAAGCCCGATCCATAGCGTTGCGAGGACCTCGTTTTGACTTCGACGGCGGTGATCTGGCCGTTGCCGGCTCTTGCCACCAGGTCCAGCTCCCCTGCTGGGCATCTCCAATTGCGATCGAGAATTTCGTAGTGCTGCCCGGTGAGAAATGCGGCGGCAGCTTGTTCGCCATCGGTCCCTAGGCGTTGCTTCGCGGTCTGCATGTTTGCTCCTCGATGTCTGCGATCCGTAATGGAAACATCGTCGGAGAATTATGGTCCACAGCGGCGGCGCCCGCCGCGGAATGTGGACAATTCGCTTTAAGCGAGATCGCCGGCTCTGTTCCACGAACAGAGCCGGCGATCGAATGCCGCAGTGCCTCGCGCTAGGAGCCCAGCCCATCCTTCGGGATCTGGAACTCGTCAGGGTTCAGTTCTTCGACGTTGACGTCCTTGAAGGTCAGCACTTTGACGGACTTCACGAAGCGCCCTTGCCGGTAGATGTCCCAGACCCACGCGTCGGTGAGGTTCAACTCGAAGTACACTTCCCCGGCGTTGGACAGGGTCTTCACGTCCACTTGGTTGGCCAGGTAGAAGCGGCGCTCGGTCTCGACCACGTAATTGAACAGCCCCACCACGGTCTTGTACTCGCGGTATAGCTGCAGTTCCATGTCGGACTCGTAGTTTTCCAGGTCGTCGGCAGCCATCACTTTGCTTTCCTTGTCGTGGCTTCACCTTGGGCCTGATCAGCACCCGAAGTCAAGTTCCAGCTCTTGCGGTGGTAGTCGCAGGGACCCTGCGCAACGATCGCGGCACGATGCGCAGCGGTGGCATACCCCTTGTTGATCTCCCAGCCGAAGGCCGGATGCTCGGTGGCCAGATCAACCATGATTCCATCGCGTTCGACCTTGGCCAGGATGGAAGCTCCAGCGATCGCCTGGCAGGTCATGTCGCCTTTGATGATGGTCGTCACCGGGATGTGCAGGCCCACGGGTTCGCGGTCATCGGCCAGGATGTCGAAGAGATCCGGTTCCGGTGCGGTCAGCCAGTCGTAGCTGCCATCCAGAAGCGCCGCCTCGGGCTGTACCGCGCACAGCTCCATGGCCCGCGATCCGGCCAGGCGCAGGGCGCCAGTAACTCCCAGCTCATCGATTTCAGCCGCAGAGGCATGCCCGACGCCATAGCCCACGGCCCACTGGCGAACGGGATCGACCAGTTCCGTACGGGTTTCCGGGCTCAGCAGCTTGGAGTCGCGCAGCGCTGGGAACTCCGTGACCTGCTCAATATCTATTACCGTCATGCCGACGGTAATCGGACCAGCCAAGGCGCCGCGTCCCACCTCATCGACCGCTGCGATATAGCGGAACCCATGCTTGGTTGCCAAGGCGCGCTCATGTTCTAGCGTGGTTGCCTTGCTCTTCAAAACGGCCATGGGCGGTGCCCCTACTTCGCCACTGCGTGCGGGACGTTGGCGAAGACTTCTTCGTGCGAGTCGACGATGCCCCAGCGCGAGGTTGGCCAAGAGATCACCGAAGCGCGGCCCTGGACGGATTCGAGGTCGACGAAACCGCCCTGGCGATCGGCGTGGAAGCGGGAATCCGCGCTGGCACCTCGGTGATCACCCATCACCCAGATTTTTCCTTCTGGGACGGTCGCCTTGAATTCCATGTCTGACGGGCTGTCGCCGTCAAAGATGTACGGCTCGTCAATGGGCTCGCCGTTGATCGTGATGGCACCTTCCGCGGTGCAGCACTCCACGGTGTCACCGGGCATGCCGATGATGCGCTTGACCAGGTACTGCTCATCAGCCGCTGGCAGCACGCCGACAAAGGAGAGCGCATTCTGGAACGCGGTGGGGTACTCGGTCAGCGGTGGCAGCCATTCCTGGTCATCGCGGAAGACGACGACGTCGCCACGTTCCAACTCGAACGGCCCGGGAACCATGAGGTTGGCGAAAATCCGGTCGTTGACCTCGAGGGTATGCTCCATGGAGCCTGATGGGATGTAGTAGGCACGGAAGAAGAAGGTCTTGATCACGAACGAGAGCAACAGCGCGATCGCGATGATGATGACAATCTCGCGGACGAAGCGCCATATTTTGTATAGGGGTCCCCTGCTTGGAGGAGTCTCTGCTGATGCTGCGCTCACGATTCGATTAGTACCTTCCATTGTCGCGTGTAATCCCCATCTTACGTGTCTTGCCAGGCGCAGCGGATCATTGCATAGCCACGGCCAGTTGCCCAGAAACGCACCAATGGCCAGGTCCGTCGCCGGGCCTGGCCATTGGTGCGTCCGTTCAAGCGGACTGCGGGCTACTGGGTGGCAGCAGGCGACATGATGCCACCGCTCTGCTTGTAGTCCACGGGGATTTCGCCGATGGGCTTCTCAGCTTCAATCAGCTTTTGGACTTCGTCCAGCTGGCTCTTATCCACCGACAGGGTGATGCCGCCCGTTTCAGGATTCAGCGTGTATGCATGGATGGCAGTGCGCACGGGGTTTTCCTGCTTGCCCTGCCACTTCATGATTTCGGAAATCGCCGAACGAAGCTCCTCGCTGCTGAATTGGACTAGGTGCCCGATAGCCCCGGCTTCTTCAATAACGGATAGCTGCTCTTCGCTGGTCGTCGAAACGTTCAGCTGCCCGTCCTTGATCCAACCCTGGACGTATTCATCGCCCAAGGCTTCGGAGAGCTGGTCATTAGTCTGGAGCAATGCGTCTTGGTCCACGGTGTTCCCGCTCGAGTTTTCTGTTTGCTGCGAGGGTTCCGATGCCGTGGCGCTGGCCGTAGCCTGCGCACCTGGATCAGTTCCCTGACCACAGCCGGTTAGCAATAGGGCAGCCATGGCGGCAGTAGAGGCCAGCATGATTGGCGTGCGTGAAGTTCTAGCGTTGAAATTCATAATTTACACCTCGGTGATATTCACGTTGCCGCAACGATCTTAGCTTTGAGACTAGTGCCGAAATCGTAGAGCAACCAAGGAACTACATGTGTGCCAAGTAAAAATGCCCCGCTACTTGTTCTCAAGTAGCGGGGCATTTTCAGCAGGACCCAGTCCCGCCGGATCAGAATCCCTTAGCCGTGGCGACGTGCGTTGCGGCGGAACAGCAGGAATGCCGCACCGGCCAGGGCCATTGCGCCACCGGCGGCGATCAGCGGAACGCTGTTCGAACCGGTATCCGCCAAAGGATCGTCCTTCTTAGGAGTTTCCTTTGGAGTTGCAGACTTGCTTGGCTCGTCGTCCTTCTGGTCCTTCGGAGCTTCCGACTTGTCGTCGTCCTCCGAAGCGGAAGGAGAGGTGCTCTCCGATGGCTTGTCGCTTTCGTCCTCGGAAGGCGATGGCGAGGTGCTCTCGGAAGGCTTGTCGCTTTCGTCCTCGGAAGGCGATGGCGAGGTGCTCTCGGAAGGCTCAGTAGTTGGTTCCTCGGAAGGCTCAGTAGTTGGTTCCTCGGAAGGCTCCGTAGTTGGTTCCTCAGTAGGTTCCTCGGTTGGCTCCTCAGTGGGTTCCTCGGTAGGCTCCTCAGTCGGGTCCTCGGTAGGCTCCTCAGTCGGTTCCTCGGTTGGTTCCTCGGTTGGAGTTGGAGTCGGCGCAGCAACGATCACGACGTTGGCGTTGACCCGCTCAGAGGTGTTGAAGCCGTTCTTGGCCACAACGCTGAACGCAAACTTTCCTGGTTCTTCCGGGGCTGGGAACGAGAAGTTTCCTTTAGCGTCCAGCTCAACCTTCTTGTAGAGCTTGCCGTCAACGACCACACGGATGATGGTGCCAGCCGGAGCATTGGCAAGGGTACCGGTGATTGCTTCACCAGGTTCAACTTCAGTACCGTTTTCCACCGTGATGGCAGGGGTATTGATATGGAATTTCAGCGTGTAGCCATCAATGTAGCCCTTGTCGAAGACATCATCGAGCGAGGTGTACATGGCGATGTCATCAGCGGTGTTTTCCTTCAGGTCTTCACCTGCGGCGTTGGCCGAGTTGATGCCTGCCGCCTTGCTGCCTACGAGCATTGGGCCACCGGAGTCACCCTGGTCAAGCACGCTCTGGCCAGGATTTTCAGCGACATAGCCAGCAACTGAACGGTAGGTCTTATCCGAGCCACCAACGAAGAAGACGCCTTCACCGATAATCGGGGAGCAGCTCCAACCGGTCGTACGACCCGAAGAGCAAGCTTCCGACCCAACTAGTGCCTTCGTCGTGCCAGTCACGTTGATAACTTCGTCGCGAGGTTCCTTGCCGTCAGCCCATTCGGACACAGCAGCGTGCAAGTTCAGCGCAGGATTGATGTTATCGATCACCGAGATGTCCGTGCCTGGTTCCAGGTTATTGAACTCTTCCTCGGTCATGGAGTCCAGTTCTTCGGCGGATAGGCCCGAATTACCCGGACCACCGAACTGGTTGAATCCAAAAGTACCCAGCTCGGCACCCAGAGTTGGCGATTGGCCTGGAACCGACTGTTCGGCAAGGCCCAAAATCCTGGTGGCGCCATCTTCCGAGCAGTGCCCAGCCGAGATGATGGCATCTTCGCCCTCTGCGGTCCACGCGGTGAATCCGAGCGAGCAGACGGTCGACTTACTAGTAGGTGCGCCGGACTTGTCCATTGCGTAACCCAAGGCGCCGTAAATATCCTCTGCGGCGGTGGTCTTGGCAACACCCGAGCTTTCTACACCGTCAACGTGCGTAGCTTCGCTGACGAACTGCTCAACGGTCAGCTTCTCAGGCAGGGAGCCAGCGGACTTGGACTTCAGGTCGTCCGCAGCTTCCTTCTCGTCGAAGCCCTTTGCATAGATCTTCAAGCCATCGTTGGTCTGAAGGATAGCGGTGATGCGCTTCAGTTCCTTCGGCTCGATGTTGGCCAAGAGCTCGGTGTAGACCTTGTCTACGGTCTTGACCTGCGAGTCAACTTCGGTCACCACGATAGGAGCCGGAGCTGCACTGGCCTGGACGATCTCCTTGGCCTTGGCAGCGTCCTTCTTGCTTACGGTGATCTCGGCTTTGCCGTCCTTCACCGAGGCAGTGGCGTCAATGCCTTTCGCATTCAGTTCGTCGCGGACTTTGGAAGCAGCGTCGCTGGTCTCCCCGTCCTTGACGTACTCTTCAACGGACTTATTGAGGTCCTTCTCAATAGCCTTGTCGAGCCCCTCGGTGTCCAGAGCGGTTTCGCTGGCCAAAGGCTTCTCGCTTGCCGTAGCGGACGCAGACGGCGATTCGGAGGCCGTTGGCGCCGCTGCGGCAGGCATGAAGCTAGAGCCGACCACCAAGGCGGTCGCGGCTGCTGCAACGATGCCGCGTTGCGCAGTCTTCTTTTTTGGATGTGGCATTAATGCTTCTCCCAGATTTATGGTGCGAGTGCCCGCGCGTCCCCTTACCTAAGGGCGCGCGCGTAAGCACAGGTGTTGTTACCAAAATGAAACAATACTTGGTTCCGACACAGCTTTTCAACCATCGAATCCAACAAAAATATAAATTCCAGAACCCGTTTCACCTAGTCAAATAGCTCTACCCTCATCGAGCTTGGTTACAACTTACGTGCCAGTAGTATTGGTTTAAGATTGGACTTCTCTTTCTAATCCCTAGTCAGCTTGGTGGATCCTGAGTGTTGTCGCGAAATTTACACACGAATTGCACAGCAAATCGGGTGGGATGGAAATCCATCCGAATTAATTCCATTAACCTAGAAAAATAGCGCCAGATGGGTAGTTCTACCCATCTGGCGCTATCAAAATCGCCGGTTGCTACGGCGTGTCACCTGATTACTGAACGCTGATCGAGCGGCCAAATCACCTCGGTCGCTTTGCCGGTGACGCGCTCGACGCTGATCATTCCGCCGCCGCTTGCGCCCAGCAATGCCCGCGAATCCTTGGAAGTGGAGCGGTGATCGCCCATGACCCACAAGCGGCCAACTGGCACTTCTACGGAAAATTTCTGGTCGCTCGGAGCATCCCCGGCGAAGATATACTGCTCGTCTGCAGGCTCGCCGTTGACGAGCAGTCGCCCATCAGCGCTGCAGCATTCCACGGTGTCTCCCCCAACGCCAATGACGCGCTTGACGTACTTATTGCTGCTCCCGGTGAGGCTGAACGCCCCCAGCAGATCATCAGCGAAGCTGGCCTTGGCGTAGGGCAGGAACGAGCCGCGGCCATCGAAGACGATGATGTCTCCGCGTTGCGGTTCGGCATCCGAGTAAGCGCGGCGATCTACGGCGATGCTCTGGCCAGGATTGAGCGTGGATTCCATGGAGTTGGACTCGATATGGAAGACGTCGATCAGGGTGGCGCGAATGACGATGGTGGCCAGCAGACCAAGAATGATGGCGAGTACAGCGAAGCGCCAGACCCATGAAAAGGCCCGGCGCTTCATTGTTGCCCGCTCAGTGCGTGCAATCCGGTTCATTGAAGAACGCAGATTACTTCTTTGCGCTGAAGTCGCGCTTCTCGCGGATGCGAGCAGCCTTGCCGTGACGATCGCGCATGTAGTACAGCTTTGCACGACGAACGTCACCCTTGGTCACAACCTCAATCTTTTCGATGATTGGGGAGTGAACTGGGAAGGTACGCTCAACACCGGTGCCGAAGGAAACCTTGCGAACGGTGAAGGTCTCGCCAACACCCTGGCCCTGGCGACCAAGGACGTAGCCCTGGAAGACCTGAACACGGGAGTTCTTGCCTTCGATGATGTTGACGTGAACCTTCAGGGTGTCGCCTGGGCCGAAGGCTGGAACGTCGGAGCGCAGCGAGGCTGCGTTAACAGAGTCAAGAATATGCATAGTGCATCTCCTAGGATCAATGCCGCAGGTCACCGAATCCTCGTAGCGGGGCCCGACACCGGTCGAAACCAGTGAAATCCCCGGAACGTTGTACCACCGATTGCCTCTAGCAAACGGTGCGGTGGTCTTCTGTGGCTCGAACTTCCCCCTGCGGCAGGAGTCGAACAAAAACACACCAAGAAACAATTATGCCGTATCCGCGAAGCCGATGCGAGTTTGCCCGAAATGGCTTTCGAGTGATTTTGGACTCTTAGTCGCTCTCGGTGCCAGCGCCGGTAGCCCAGTCCAATTCGGACTTGGGGGTTATGGCACCGTCAACGAGCGCGAATCCGCTGTGCCACAGGGCATCGCGGTCCCTGCGGTTCAGGCTCTCGGCATCCAGCTGCGTGATCAGGTCGGGGCGACGCTCTGCGGTGCGCTTGATCTGCTCATCGCGGCGGAACCGTCCCACCCGCTGGTGATTGCCACCGAGCAGCACCTCGGGGACATCGCGGCCGCGCCAGGAGGCCGGCTTGGTGTACACCGGGTATTCCAGCAGAACATCCGAGTGGGATTCTTCTACCAGCGATTCCGGGTTGCCGATGACTCCTGGGATCAGCCGGGCGATGGCTTCCACCATCACCATCACGGCCACTTCTCCCCCGTTGAGCACGTAATCGCCGATGGATACGGGGATGACGTTGAAGTTCTCGTGCGCGTATTCGATGACGCGCTCATCGATGCCTTCGTAGCGGCCGCAGGCGAAGACCAGATGCTCTTCCTCGGCAAGGTCGTAGGCCATCTGCTGGTTGAAGACGGCGCCTGCAGGCGAAGGGACAATCAGGGTTGGCTTGGGGCCGCCAGCATCGGCTGGGCGCACCGCGTCCAGTGCCTGTCCCCATGGTTCCGGCATCATCACCATGCCGGCGCCGCCACCGTACGGGGTGTCGTCGACCTTGCGGTGCTTGTCGGCAGTGAAGTCGCGCAGGTTGGTGACGTTCAGATCCAGGATGCCGTCTTCGGCGGCGCGGCCGATCAGCGAAAGCGAGAGCGGCTGGAGGTACTCAGGGAAAATCGAGATGACGTCAAGACGCATGGCTTACTTTTGTCCCTCTTCGTCGCTGCCGTCTTCATCGCTGTTCAAGGTCAGCAAGCCTGCCGGCGGGGTGATGACTACGATGCCGGCTTCCGGATCGATCTCTGGGACGAATTCGTCGACGAACGGGAGGTAGATCTCCTGGCCGTCAGCGTCTTCGAAGACCAGCAGGTCCTGGGCGGGGTTGGTGCGCAGTGCGGTGATGGTACCGACCTGCTCGCCATCGAGCATGACCTTCAGGTCCAGTAGTTCATGCTCGTACCATTCGTCCGAGTCGTCTTCCGGCTGGTCGGACACTTCGATCTCCAGGCGCGCGCCGCGCAGGGTTTCAGCCTGGTTGCGGTCGGCGATTTCCTTGAAGGAGAGCAGCAGGATGGTCTTGTTCCAGCGCGCATTGGCGATGGTCAGCGTCTTGACCGGGCCGTCGACGACGATGAGTTCTTCGCCAGCGGTGAAGCGCTCTTCCGGGGTATCGGTCATGACCTGGGCGGTGACTTCGCCACGGATGCCGTGGGGCTTGCCGATGCGGGCAACCTGCAATCGCATAGTCTGCTGCTCTTTCTGCACTGTGTTCCGTGGCGTGTGCCGGGAGACTGGAATGGAAATTCTAGGGGTAAACACGAAAGGAGTTTCCGTCACTAGTTAGGACGGAAACTCCTTTCGTTTCGAAGCCAACTTAAAAGCCAGACCTCTAAGTTGCTTAGCCTCGGCGACGGTCGGTGTCGATTACATCGACACGTACCGGCTCCTTGGCCAACGCTGCCATTACGGTGCGCAGTGCTCGTGCGGTGCGTCCTTGGCGTCCGATCACACGACCGAGATCCTCAGGGTTCACACGTACTTCGAGCAGGTCGCCGCGGCGGGTGGACTTCAAGGCGACCTTGACGTCTTCCGGTTCCTCGACAACCCCGCGTACCAGGTGGTCTAGCGCGTCAACGAGCACTGTTACTCAGCCTCGGTAGCTTCGGCCTCTGCCTCTTCAGCAGCTGGCTTTTCAGCCTTCTTGGTGATTGCCTCTGGGAGGATCACCGAACCCTTGTCAGGAGCAACGAATGCTGGCTTAGGCTCGGCAACCTTGTAGGTGCCTTCCTGGCCATCGATGCCCTTGAACTTCTGCCAGTCACCGGTGATCTTCAGCAGTGCGTGTACCTGCTCGGTTGGCTGCGCGCCAACGGACAGCCAGTACTGTGCACGATCCGAATTGATCTCGATAACCGATGGGTTCTCGGTTGGGTGGTACTTGCCGATCTCCTCGATGGCACGGCCATCGCGCTTAGCGCGCGAGTCCATGACGACAACGCGGTAGAAAGGTGCGCGCATCTTACCGAAGCGCTTCAGACGAATCTTTACGGCCACTTTTGTGGTCTCCTGTTTCTCAACATGGTCGAATCCAATTTTTAGCACCTGTGGGGCAGGCCTTACTGGTCGGATTCTAAAAGGACAGGACTCATAGCGGAGAGAGGGGCCACTGCGAATCGAGTACCCTGCAATTATGCCAGAGAGCGTGCGCGGTGGCCAACTCTAATTGGCCCCGCGCGTCGGGCGAAGATCATGAGCTTGCTCACCCTGGGGCCTGCGCCCAGCTGCAGCTTCTAGCATTGAGTGCATGACCGTTGCTTCCGCCTTGCTGGGTTTCAGTATAGTTGCCGCCCTGATGACGTTGATTCCGGGTGTCGATACCGCGCTGATCCTGCGATCGGCCATTGCCCGGGGACGCGGTGAAGCGCTGCTGGCGGCGCTGGGGATCTGCACGGGAGTATTCGCTTGGGGTGTGGCCGCGGCCGCGGGAGCTTCGGCAATTCTGGCCGCCTCATCCCTGGCCTACCAGGTGCTGGTCTATGCCGGCGCAGCCTATCTGGTGTTCCTGGGCGGGCAGATGATCCATCGGAGCCTGCGGGGCAAGCAGTTGGCCACGATCCATGTCCCGGTATCGCACAGCAGGTATCGAGCCTACCTGACCGGGCTGGTGACCAACGTGCTGAACCCGAAGATCGGCGTCTTCTATATCGCCGCGATCCCGCAATTCACCCCGGCGGGCACCAACGCCCTGCTCATGGGCATGGGGCTATCGGCGGTGCATGTTGCACTGACCCTGGTGTGGGCAGTGGCCTTGGTGTACGGGGTTCGGATCGCTGGCCGCTGGCTGGGCTCAGCGAAGTCGGTGTCCTGGATGGACCGGATCACCGGGACAGTGCTGATCGGGTTCGGACTGAAAGTTGCGCTCTCGCGCCCATAGCATCTTGGCCACGCCGGCAGGTGCAGCAGTTCGCGGCTCCGGGTGCTCAGGCGGCCACCGGAACACTGTTTCTTCGCGGTACCTGCATCGGGTCCAGGTGCTTGGGCAGCAGGATGTGCGCCAGTCCCCCAACGGTAACCAGGGTCAGCAATCCTGCATGAATGGCATGGTGGTGCCTCCGGCACAGGCAGCTGCCATTGCGCGATGAAGTGCACCCGCCACGTTCCCACCAGTTGTCGTGATGGTATTCGAGCATTTCAGGCGGTGCGGTGCACCCCGGGACGATGCATCCGCGGTCGCGGGCGAAAATTGCGCGCTTCATTGCATCCGTGAAGAAGCGTTCCTTGCGTCCTACATCCAGCGGTTGCCCATCGGGTCCGAAGACCACCCGGTAGATCTCGCCTTGGCAGATCAGCTGTGCGGTGTCCGCGGAATCGAGTTTCACCCCGTGGTCGGAGGTGGCGCGAAGCTTGGCCGGATCTCCAAGATCCTGCGGATCGCGCAACTGGATATGGATGCCGATCCTTGGAATGATTCCATTGGGCGCGGCACCTGCCGTGCGCCCTCTCAGCGCGGCCAATAGTGCGTTGAGCCGGCGCTGGGCCACCAGAACCTCCCCATCGCCAAGCAGCAGGGACGCTTGGAGGCCTTCGCCTGCTCCGCCTGCGCCGCGCGTTTCCTGCTCATCAACAAGCTTGTCAGGTTGTTGCTGCGCTCCGGACAAGGATTCTTCCTCCCCGTGCCCGTCCTGGGCCCATGGCGGTGGTGGTTCCTTGCTGCTGAACAGGTCGTCGGTGGCTGATTGCCCGGCATTTGCCCCGGGATCCGCTTCCTGCTGGTCCTCTGAGGCGTACTGGCCATCATCAGGGGCAGCGCCTGAACCGGATTTGGCGGCACGGGCGGCTTTGCCTGCCTTGGTACGCGGGTTATCGGCCTGGGCCAGGGTGGAGCGGAATTCCTCGCGCTGGGTCCCGGCGATGTAGAGCTCGTACTTGTCGCAGTCGCCCACGGTGCCTCGCGGATAGATTCCGGGTGCCGGGTTCCTGGTTTGCTTGCGGGCCCTGCGCTCGGCGGAAAGCATCGCCGCGAGCTGGGTCTCGCGGGTGGCACGGTCAGGTTCCTGCAGCAGGGCCGCGGCTTGGTGATCGAGCAGTTGGCCCTGTTCATTGCGGGCGGCCGGTTCCAGCGGCCGGCCTTGGAAGCTCGTGTCAGCCGGCTCGAATTTGTCCAGTGCGCGGGCCGTGCGGGCAATCAGCCGCGGGTCCAGATCCGGCGCTTCGGCGTAGAGCCTGGCCAGCTGGGACAAGCGCGGGGCAGCGGTGCTGCCATCCATGAGGCGCCGGGCGATGAGCAGGTGCGCGTCATTCACCCGGTGCTGCCCCTCATGGGCGTTAATCCCCAGCCAGCTGGCCAGGAAGTCGCCGGTGTTCTGGTAGTGGGCGCGACCTGAATGCTGGCGGGCGGGGCGGTCGAAGCTGGTCCGCGATTCGGCGACGGCCGCCAGCTCATCGTCCTCCAGCAGGTGGGCGCCGGTTGATTCGAGATGGATGGCGCTGTGCAATTGCTCGCGCAGGGTATAGCGGTAGAGCGTTTCAATCAGCCGCGCATGCCCCGCGGCCACCCGCGGGTCATCGGACTCGCGCAGGGTGCAGGAGAGCTTGGCCAGCAGTGCGCAGCAGGAAGCCATCAGCTCAAGGAGCACTTGGGTCGCTCCGCGCGGGAGCGACCCGGTGATGGATTCGCGCAGGATCTGGATCGCCGCGGCTAGCTGGTGGATGCCCATGGACCCATCATGGGCGCGGCCAGAGGCCCGAGCTGTCAGCCATCGCCAACTGTGGATAAGCCGCTAGCCGCGTTGGCGGACCTTGGACTGGCGGATGACCAGGAAGATCAGGTACGGGGCGCCAATCACCGCGGTGGCCACCCCGGCAGGCAGGATCACTGGGAAAGCCCGGGCCGCAACCAGGTCGGCCAGCAGCACGAAGATCGCCCCGATCAGCGCGGCATGGGGCACCGGCGGGATGGTGCCCCGGGCCACCAGCCGCGCGGCATGCCCGCTGGCCAGCGCAACGAAGGCCAGCGGCCCGGCGATCACGGTCGCGGCGATGGCCAGCAGCGAGGCGATGCCGAGCATCAGGACCCGGTCGCGCCCCAGGTTCATGCCCAGCGCGCGGGAGGTGTCCGAATCCAGGGCCAGCACCTCACGCTGGTTGCGCAGCAGCGCGGCCGCGGCCAGTCCCAGCACGATGACCGCCGGCGCGAAGGCCAGGTCGGCCCAGGAGATCGCGTTGATGGTCCCGGCCAGCCAGGTCAGCGCCTGCTGGGCGTTGTAGATTTCTCCCAGGGTCAGCATCCAGGAGGTCAGCGCGGCGCACAGCCCGGAAAAGCCCAGTCCCACCAGCACCAGCCGGTTGCTTTCCAGGGAACTGTGCCAGACCAGCGCGAAGACCAGGGCCGAGACCAGCAAGCCGCCCAGGGTCGCGGCGATGGGCAGCCCGTAGTGCACCAGCAGTTCAGAACGCCCGCCGGCGTGCACGCTCAGGGCCAGCACAGCCACCGCACCCAGGGCCGCGCCGTTGGTCACCCCGAGGATGTCGGGGCTGGCCAGCGGGTTGCGCGCCACGTTCTGGGTCAGCGCCCCGGCCACTCCGAAGCCGGCCCCGGCCAGCACCGCGGCCAGGCTGCGCGGCAGCCGGAACTCGATGATCGACAGCTCGGTGCGCGGATCCGGGGCCGCGCCGAAGAGCGTAGCCACCACATCGCCCAGCGCGATCGGGGTGCCCCCGATGGCCAGGTGCAGGCAGAAGGCCGCGAGGGCCACGGCCAGCAGGATCAGGCCGGTAGCCACAGCGCGCCGGGCGCGCACCGCGGAAGCGGGGGTGCGGATCGCCGGGGCGCTCATACGGTGACCGCCTTGCGGCGCCGGGCCACGTAGATGAAGAAGGGCGCACCGAGCAGCGCGATGACCACGCCCACGGGCAGTTCCCCGGGGCGGGCCAGCATGCGGCCGAGCACATCGGCCACGCACAGCAGCAGCGCGCCGCACAAGGCCGAGCCGGGAATCACCCAGCGGTAGTCGGCGCCGAAGATGCGCCGGGAAATATGCGGGACCAGCAGGCCCAGGAAGGCGATCGGCCCGGCCAGCGTGACCGCCAGCCCTGACAGCGCCACGATCGCCGCCAGCCCCAGCCCGCGGGCATGCAGGGCGGTGACCCCGAGGCTGCGTGCGGAATCCTCGCCCAGGGTCAGCGCGTTCAGCCCGCGGGCATTGGCCAGCGCCAGCACGGTGCCGGCCACCAGCAGCGGCCACAGCGACAAGAAGGATTCGTAGCCTTGGACCACGGAGCCGACCTGCCAGAAGCGCAGGGTTTCCAGGGCCGCCTCGCTCAGCAGCACGATGGCCGAGACCACTCCGGCGCAGAGCGCGGTGACCGCGGCGCCCACCAGCAGCAAGGTGATGGGCGATCCCCCGCGCCCGTCGATGCGCCCGATGCCGAAGACCACCAGGGCCGCCAGCAGCGCTCCGCCCAGGGCCAGCAGCGCCTGGGTCCACGCCGGCAGCGGGCCGGTGAAAGCGGCGACCGAGACGATGGCCAGGGCCGCGCCCTGGTTGATGCCCAGCAGGCCGGGTTCGGCGATCGGGTTGCGGGTGTGGCCCTGGATCAGCGTGCCGGCCATCCCCAAAGCGGCGCCGGCAGCCAGCGCGGTGACGGTGCGCGGCCAGCGGATCTCGCGGATGGCGATGTCGCTGACCTGGCCGTCGGGGGCCAGCAGTGCGTGGCGCAGCTCGGCGAAGCTGGAGGTGGTGCTGCCGATCCACAGGCTGAGCCCGATGGCGGCGCCCACGCCGGCGGCCAGGGCCAGCAGCGAGCTGATGCGCGGTGTGGTGCGGTCGATGGTCGGTGGCCTTTCTCGGGCCGCGCGGTGCGCGGCGGTGCGTGCAGGATATGCGAAGCAATGATGTCGCAGGACCTTGACCGGGACGGCCGGATCCATGCTACTGTTCTTCTCGCGCGCTAAGCTTACCCTTGCCTAAGTGGGGCAAGCAAAAATACATCATGCGCTAATTAGTCAATCACCTTCATGGAAAGCACTCGCATGCACACTCCCCGCATTCTCGCCCTGAGCGCCGCCCTGGCCGCGGCCGCACTGGCCCTGTCCTCCTGCGCCAGCTCCTCCCCGAGCACCGAGCCGGCAGAAACCGCCGCCACCGCGGAAGCCGATTCCAGCTTCCCGGCGGCCATCAAGCACTTCCGCGGCACCACCGAGCTGGCCGAACGCCCGCTGCGCGTCGCCGCACTGGACCCTTCCTACGTGGATGCCACGATGCTGCTGGGAGCCGAGCTGGTGGCCTACACCGAATACCGCAAGGGCAACAACCCCTTCCCCGAGTACCTCGGCGACATCACCGAGCTGACCGACGAAGCCGTGAACGTCGGCACCATCACCGAACCGGAGCTGGAAAAGCTGCTGGCCACCGAGCCGGACGTGATCATCTCCGCCGACGTGCGCCAGGGCGCCATGTACGACCAGCTGAACAAGATCGCCCCGACCATCTTCTCCGAGTCCACCGGACCAACCTGGAAGGAAAACGTGGTGCTGCTGGGCGAGGCCCTGGGCAAGAAGGAGCAGGCGGAAACGGCCGTGGCTGACTACGAGGCCCGCGCCGCCGCAGTGGGCAAGGAAATCCTCGCGAAGAAGCCCGAGACCACTTACTCGCTGGTGCGTTTCGCCGGCGAGGACACCGCGCGCCTGTACGCCACCGATTCGTTCATCGGCGAGATCATGGTGGACATGGGCATTCCGCGCCCGGAGGATGCCCCGGATACCACCGAGTCGATCTTCGTGCCGCTGTCGCCGGAGGAAATCCTGAAGGCCGACGCCGAAGTGATCTTCCAGTCCACCTGGGCCCCGGAAGGGGCCGAGGGCGACGCATCGCGCGCACAGGAAGACAAGTTCACCTCCAACCCATTGTGGGAGAAACTGGAAGGCGAGGTCATGCAGGTCGACGACTCGATCTTCCTCTCCTCGGTTTCCCTGCAAGGCGCCAACGAGGTCATCACCCAGGTGGCCGAGCATTTCGAGGTCAACCCGCAGCTGCCCTAAGCGGCACTCGGAAAACTAGCAATTAAAATACTCGAGTCCCTGCCCGGCGTCATTCGCCGCAGGCAGGGACTCGATTCATTTACCGGCTCCGTGCGCGGGAGCCGGTGCCAATCAGTGGTTACCTGGCAGCCTTGCGCACCGGATCGACAGCGACCTCCGCGTGCTTCAGCCGCTTCTCAGCGCGCTTTTCCTTGATGCTCTTGCCTGGTTTTTTCGCTTCGCCCTTGCGTGGGGATTTGCTCGACATGACGTGCCGTCCTTTACCGGAGACGCGCTGCGCCTCCAACAAATGCGGGGAAAGTACCCCATAACCTGAACCATAGGAAGTTTCGCACCGAAGGGCAAGGGCTGGCGCCTTCCCGGCGATTCTCCCACGGCTTTCGGCGAGCGCCATGGTGTTTTCGAATATACGTTCGGATCCGCGCTGGCAGCCTCTTCGGCCACTGGGCCCGCCTTGCGGTGCACCTCAGGGGAATCGAGGCCGACACGACGGTGTCTTCCCAGCGCCCGCCTAGCTTCACCGCGTAGTCTGGAGTTTGGCGCGAGGAACTGCATATCCTCGCGCGAAATTAACTTTGCCGTGGTCAAACTAAGGATCATTCTCCGTGGATATCAGGGAACAGCAGTTGGACGCCTACATGGTCACGTGGAAGCTCGAGCGCGAATTCGGCGGGATGACCACCGTCTGCACCCAGCGCGCGGCCGCTTTCGCCCAGCGGCACGGTTCTGCCGCGGTGGTGACCTTCGGCCCCAACGAACAGCTCCCGCAGATCGTTGAGGAACTCGCCGCGCGCGGCAAGCTTTCGCCCACGGTCCGGGTGCTCAATCCCTACCTCCATCTGGCGGACCATGACCTGCAGCCGCAGGGCAGCATCCCCGAGCGGAAGGCCGAACCGGGCTGCCTGGACTTCACGGTAAGCGAGTCCATCCACCACCCTGGCCAGGACGCCGCCTTGTTCTGCGAGCACAGCGTCGCAGGCCCCGAAGACGGGATCAAGAAGACCACGTATTACCGCGCCGATGGCACCGCCTTCTTGTCCGATATGAAGTTCCATGACGGGAAGGCCCGCCGCATCGTTGAGGCTTTTGACCGCAGCGGAACCCTGGTGGCCCGCTTCCCCAGCGCGGCGTCGTTCTACCGCCATTGGCTGTCGCAGATCGTCGACCACCCGAACTCCTTGGTGGTCATCGACAGCAAGTACACCGCGGCCATGCTCGCTTCCTGGAAACCGGTGCACGTGCCCAAGGTATTCGCGTTCCACAGCATCCATGTGGCCAAGGGGCAGGACCTTGCCAGCGGCCAACTCTCCAAGGGCCACGAACCCATCATCGAAGAACGATCCAACTGGGATGCTTTTGTCTTCCTGACCCACGCCCAGCGCCAGGCCTATGTCGACCGCTTCGGCGAAGCAGACTCGGCATTCGTCATTCCCAACCCGCTGAAGCCCGCAATGGTGCAGCCACCTATGCCGGCACGCAGCTCGACCGACCTCATTGTTGCCGGCTCGCTGACCCCCAACAAGAACGTAGCCGCCGCCCTGGATGTCCTCCACGAGCTGGCCCTTCGCGGCAAGCGGCCGACACTGCACGTTGTGGGCGAGGGCAGCGAACACGCCGCACTGGCGGAAAGGGCCGCCGAGCTGGGCCTGCGCGAGTCGGTAATCTTCCACGGCTACTCCGACCAGCTCCCCCGCCACTTCGCTTCCTGCACGGCCCAATTATTCACCTCGACCAACGAGGGCCAGGCGCTGGTCATCCTCGAGGCCCAAGCCCAGGGATGCATCCCGGTGTCCTTCGACATCAACTTCGGCCCTGCCGACAGCATCACCGATGGGCATAACGGCTTCCTGGTCCGCCATGGCGATATCCAGGCCATGGCCGACCGGGTGCAGCAGCTCATGGACGATCCCGCCCTGGCCGCCCGGATGTCGCAGCAGGCCCGCACATTTGCCAGCGAGTACCAAGCTCGCGATCTAGTCTCACTTTGGGAGGACACCATGTCCATAGCCAAGATGCTCAAGAAGCTCGGCGCAAAGAACCGCGTCCCGCATTTCGAAGCAAAACTGCGGGGCGTCGACTTCCCTGACGGCCAGGGATTGCAGGTGCGGGTGGAGCATCGGGCCCACGTCGAAGACCTGCCCGAACCGGCAACCTTCGAGCTGGTCTTCGTCAATCGGGACAGCAAGGAAGAAATCGCGGCCGTGGCCAGCAGCAGTGTGGACGAGCAGCTGGCGGTCTTCGATGTGGAGCCGCAGCTCTTGGGCGAGACCCAGGAACAGGATGCGGCGGTGGACGTGAACCTGCGCCTGCGCGTGGGCAAGGCCATGGAAATGAAGCGCCTGGGTCTGCCCGAAACAATGATCCTGCCGTACTTCACCACGCACAAGAACCTCTCCTTCCGCCCCAAGCAGTAGCCGGGCAGCAGCTCGCATCCAGCGCGCGTTCGGGACTTGCTGACAATTCTCCAAGTCCGGTCCCATAAAGTCGATCGCATGCGAATTCAGATGTCCCAACTGCGACCGCTGCTCAAAAGCCACCGGATCCTCATGACGGTTCCGGGCATGAAGGATTTCCAGGACACCGGAAGCACCTGCAATCCCGAGGCGTGGATCAGCTACCAGGAAGACCTGGCACTGGATCCCTACACCACCTTATGGGGAACCAGCGGAACAGCCCTGCCCCGCATGGGGGCGTTCTCCTACACCCATTCAAAGCTCAACAAGGCCATCAGCGTCGGGCGGTTCACCTCGATCGCCAAGGGCCTGACGGTCATGGGAGCCAAGCACCCCCTGGAGTGGGCATCGACCAGCCCGGTGTTCTACAACCAGCGGCTGCTGATGCGCACCTACGCGGCTGATCACGGCGCGGAACTGGGCACGACGAAGTACGGCTACACGCCGGGGAAGATCTCCATCGGCAACGACGTGTGGATCGGCGAAAAGGTCACGCTGGGCCATGGGGTGTCCATCGGCGACGGCGCGGTCATCGCCTCGAATTCCGTAGTCACCAGCGATGTCGAGCCGTACACCGTGGTCGGCGGCCTGCCGGCCAAGAAGATCCGCGACCGCTTCGATGCGCCGACCGTCCAGGCCCTCCAGGCATCGCAGTGGTGGCAGTACGCCCCGGAGAACCTGACCCACCTGGACGTGGCCAACCCGGCCGCCTTCGCCCAGCAGGTGCTCGAGCAGGCCGAGGCAGGGACTGTGCGGCCATTCCAGACGAGGCCCTTGACCGCCAAGACCATTGCCGAGCACCTGGAGGCCCTGGGCACCGGAACCGGGTGAAGACAGGAAGTGCCCCCGGGCGCTCGCCGATTCGGCGAGCGCCCGGGGCAATGAAGCCTCGGTGTGCCGGATCCGCGTTAGCCTACGGCGACGCGCAGTTCGTTGTTCCAGGGGTCCCGGAAGCGAAGTTCGGCTCCGGTGTGGTGGTTTGCCACCTTGGCGTAGGCCAGCCGCTCGGCGAGCTTGCCCACTTCTTCTTCGGTCGGGACGTTGATCAGCACTTCGCCCAGCCCCAGCGTGTCCTTGCGCGGGCCGGCTCCGCGCGAGTTCCAGACGTTCATGGCCATATGGTGGTGGTACCCGCCAGCCGAGACGAACAGTGCCTGCTCGCCCAGGGTGGTGGTTTCGTCAAAGCCCAGGGTGCTGACGTAGAACTGGCGGGCGGTTGCGACATCGCCCACCTGCAGGTGCACGTGGCCTACATCCGCGGCGGCCTTGCGCTGTCCGGCAATGGACTGCTCGGTCAGGTGCTCATTGAGGAACTTGTTCGGATCCAGGTAGATGGTGTCCATGGCCACCTCGCCGCCGCTCCAGCTCCAGGTCTCGCGCGGGCGGTCCCAGTACAGCTCGATGCCGTTGCCCTCCGGGTCGGTGAAGTAGAACGCTTCGGATACCAGGTGATCGGAGCTGCCCACGAAGCGGCTCTGGTCGAACTGGGCTGCCGACAGGACGGTCGCAGCCAGATCAGCCTTGGTGTCGAAGAGCAGCGCGGTATGGAACAGGCCCGCTTCGTTGCGCGATGGGAGCTGCAGTCCTGGCGCGTTCTGCAGGTTGACCAGTTCCTGGGTTCCGCGGCCCAGGCGGGTGCCTTCGGCTGATTCGGCCAGCACTTCAAGGCCCAGGGCCTTCTGGTAGTACTCGCTCATGGTTTTCATGTCGCCGACCTTGAGCTGGACTGCGTTCATGTGGGTGGTGGCCGCTAGTTTGTCTTGCTGGAGTACTGACATGGCAAGCTCCTTTTCCAAGTGCATCGATTCCTTATTGATTAACAGCCTATCGCAAATTACTTGATGCTTCAATGAAATTGGGATGTTCAGCCGATCACAGCGAATTCTGTTCCGGGGATGGCATTAGCCTCCCCTGCTCGCACACCAAGAACCCCGCTGCAAAAACTACGAAGGCCATCCGGATTTCCTTGCGGCGGCAGGGTCGCTGTTTGCCAGTGCCATAGAACTCACCAGCAGTGGCGGATCGGAGAATCGCGGTACGGCCACCCGGGTTGCCGATGGCGATGGCGACACCATGGATGCCAAGGTGGCGGGCGCAGAAACTCGAGTCCAGCTGCTGAACATCGACATCCCCGAAGCCATTCACCCGGGCAATGGGGTCAAATGCCTCGGGCCAGCGGCTGCCGAATATCTTGAGCACACCCTGCCGGCAGGACAAAGAGTCAGCTTGGGATTACAACGTGCCCTGCACGGACCATGCGTGCCGGACCCTTGCAGCCGTCCATGGAAGCGATCTGCCCATCAATAGAGATATCGCCCGCACGTTCCCCTCGAAGCGCCGCGATAACGCGCGCTTGCCAGGCGGCCGTGTGATTAAAACCGTTCAGTAATGATATCTGGCCTGCAGGATTGCCACCGCGCGATCATCGGCAATATAGACCAGTCGATTAGCTTCATCGATGCGGCGCGACCATGCGCCAGCCAGGGTACGCCTCAACAGTTCAGGCTTGCCAATACCCTCAAATGGGTCACAGCGCAGCACAGCCTCAATCAACGCATGGATACGCCTGAGCGTTTTGCGATCTTGGGTCTGCCAGTGGAAATAGTCTTCACAGCCGGCAGTCGTCCAGGTCAGCAGTCTTTCACTCAGGGATCAATAGGTCCACGCTCGGACACTTGGCTACCGCGTACCGCTTCCAGCGAAGCAAGCAGGCGGAGCGCATTCCTCGGCGAGCGCAGAAGGTAGCTCGTTTCCACCAGAGAGTCATACTCATCTTTTGACATGAGGACTGCAGATCCGCGCTTTGACAAGATCTCCACTTCGGCATGGTCAAGATTGACTCGTTCGATCAAGCCGAAAAGATCGCGGCGCGCCTCACTCGCTGTGATTGCCATGCCCCTCCTTGGTCAGTACTGGATATGGTACAACTTCTAGCCGTCTTCGAGAGACTCTATCCCCAAGTGCAACCCGATCCCTGTTTCCATGGGGCATCGCAGTTGATACTCAGATTTCACGGAAAATGGGCTGCCCGGACAAAGCCGCTTGGCTTTAACCATGGGTCACCCAGTCCCATTTCTTGGTCGGCACTTAATAGAGGATAGGTCTGGACTGCTCGTGGATCCAGATCAATCAACAGCACGTTTCTACCCGCTTCAACTACTCCGGTCGCAAGCGAAACCGCTGATGCGACAACAATGGAACAGGCAGACGAGCTCGCCGATCAGGCAGATTCCGCAGCGGCCCCGGGCCACACTGCAGCCACTGCATTCCATGCCATTGCCCCGGCGTACGGGTTGCATCCGCGAGGATCGGTAAAACCACTGCCCTGGAAATGCAGCATTAACAGCCCTGGCCGAAGACCTCAAGGCCAAAAACGACGAAGCCTGCGTCCGGGCAGTCGGACCCCAGAAATAATGCAAGGCCACACGCCGCGGCTACAGACGGGATATCGGGAACAAACTGCTAGCTGGGCTCTGGTCACCGCGTAACCAGGGACCGGGATTCAGTCCGACTTCGCACAGCAATCATGGGGTGGCCCGGTTTTATATCGGTGGCGATCTTCCACTCGCTAGGACTTCCAAGTATATTGACTGGTGATCCACCTCACCTTGGGTTTTGGTGGTTTACCCAGAGCTACGGAAGGTTAGTTGTGAGCGTTACCGAAGAATTCAGAGCAGCCCGTGACCGTCTCCTGGAGCTAAGGGAGGATTACCACCAGGCTCGCGCCGAGTTCGCCTGGCCGGAATTCACCGAGTTCAATTTCGGCTTCGACTGGTTCGACCACGTCGCCCGGGATCCGCAACGCTCTGAGCGCCCAGCACTGGTCATCGCCGAATCCGACGGCAGCTGCACCCAGCGGACCTGGGCAGAACTATCAACCCGGTCCACCCAACTTGCGCGCTGGCTCAGTGACCAGGGTATCAAGCGCGGGGATTCAATCGCCATCATGCTGGGCAACCAGGTCGAGCTTTGGGAATCGATGCTGGCAGGCATCAAGCTGGGTGCGGTCATGGTCCCCTGCACCACGCAGCTGACGCCCACCGATCTGGCCGACCGCATTGCCCGCGGCCATATCCAATGGGTCGTCACCAACGAGGGCGAAATCCCCAAGTTCGAATCGGTGCCGGGCGATTACACGCTGATCCAGATCGGCGGGCAGCCACCGGCCGGAATCCTCGACTACTCCCAGTCATCCTCGGCAGAAGCGGCCTTCGCCCTGGAGCACCCGACCCGCGCCGATGAAACGCTGCTGCGCTATTTCACCTCCGGCACCACCTCGAAGGCCAAGCTGGTCGAGCATACGCATACCTCGTATCCGGTCGGGCACTTGAGCACGATGTTCTGGATCGGCCTCGAACCAGGCGATGTCCACCTGAACGTCGCCTCGCCGGGCTGGGCAAAGCACGCGTGGTCCAACTTCTTCACCCCGTGGATCGCTGAAGCGACGGTCTTCATCTACAACTACGACCGCTTCGACCCAGTGGCCCTGATGAACCAGATGGACGCCCAGCAGGTCACCAGCTTCTGCGCGCCACCGACGGTCTGGCGCCTGCTCATCCAGGCCGACCTCGGTGCGCTGGAGCATCCGCCGCAGAAACTGGTCTCGGCCGGCGAGCCGCTGAACGCAGAGGTCATCGACCAGGTCCACAAGGCCTGGGGGCAGGTGATCCGCGACGGGTTCGGGCAGACCGAAACCACGGTGCAGATCGCCAATCCCCCGGCAGAGCCCATCACCATCGGCGCCATGGGGCGCCCGATGCCCGGCTACGAGATCGTGCTGCGCGATCCGGCCACCGGGGAAGAAGGCGATGTGGGCGAGATCTGCCTGGTCACCGCCCAGCGCCCGCTGGGGCTGATGAAAGGCTATTTCGAGAACGAGGAAAAGACCAATGAGGTCTTCCGGGACGGGGTCTACCACACCGGGGATATCGCCGAGCGGGACGAACGCGGCGTCCTGACCTATGTGGGGCGCGCCGATGACGTCTTCAAATCCAGCGACTACAAGATCAGCCCTTTCGAACTCGAATCGGTTCTGATTGAGCATCCGGGCGTGGCCGAAGCGGCCGTCGTTCCAGCACCGGATGAGCTGCGGCTCACGGTGCCCAAGGCCTACATCGTCGCGTCCGGCGGGCATGAGCCCGGACCGGAATTGGCCGAATCGATCCTGGCCTACTGCCGCGAGCACCTTTCGGCCTTCAAGCGCATCCGCCGGCTGGAATTCGCGGACCTGCCCAAGACGATCTCGGGCAAGATCCGCCGGGTGGAGCTGCGCCAGGCTGAAGAGGACCGGCACCGCGCCGGCGCCCCCGCGGGCACCGAATACAGGGACACCGACTTCCCGAATCTCAAGGGATAGGGACCTCCAGCATCCAGGGCGCCTTCCGGACATGGCTTCGGCAGGTGCCCTGGATTCGCCTTGCGATGAGAGCATCCAACAGATTCTGTCTGCGCGCGAAGTTCGAGGGCAGTGCACTTCATTCGGAGTCGACGATGCTGGTTCCTATGGGTTTGTTTCCCGAGCTTTTCCGCACCAGAAGTAAATAGCCTGCCGCGCCACGCCAAGCTTCCGAGAACATTGAAACATTGCGTCCAATGGCAACCGCCGCGAAAGCCCTGAGAGTGAGGGCATTTTCTAGTGCTGCACGTTGGCCACCAGTGCAACAAACTGCAGGGATCGCTATCAGAAAGCACGGATAAGCTAACGGCCCAGGCTGCACGATCAGAAGAAGACATAGAAGCAGAATAGCCGTTTAGCTAAAACGGATGTTGAACCGTTCAGAGACATTCAGCAGATCCCGATCGTCTGCGCGTATCTTCCGGCCCTCGCTTGCGAAGACCAGTTCGTTGTCGAGCCCGTCATCGGTACGCCTCATCCAAAACGCCCAACAAGTACCGACGCCGTGGCGGGAAGTGAAGCGGATCCCGTCCGCGAAGCTACCATCGCGGAGCCGCAAGTTACGCAATCTCGTGGAAATCAAGGTGGTGAGTTTGCGATCTGCTCCGAGCAGGTGAGATAGGTCAACGGCGTTCACACCACAGGTATTGGCTATTTCGGAGCCTAAGGTCCGGTCGATATAGGCCAGCGAATGCGCTGTGTTCAGGTCGAACCACAGCAGGTCGGTCTTGCTCGTCAGTTCGTAGAGCCGGCGGCCTTCGCGCCAATTTCTAGGAAACGTTCCGGGTTCATCGTGCCCCAGCGCTTTCTGCTCCTCGATGTGTAGAGCGTGGGCCTCTGCCTGTGTGATGTTGAACAGTTCTGCCATGAAGTCGATGGCAGTCCGGGACTTACGGTCCAGCCGGTAACCGTCAAGGCATTCAGTAAAGGCGCCCTGGCGCGTGGACGCCGCGTACAGAGTGCGGCCGGTTGTGTCATACCTGTTCCATACTCCGACATCATCAGGGAAGAAGTAACCCCGCTTCGGGGGATTAATCGCACCGTAGCTTTCAGCTGCGATGCGGAAGCCGGCCAGGGGTTCGCGCACAATGCTCGGCTGACCGTCCACTTCTTCCGATGTGCCGTTCATTATCCGTTGTACCCACCTGAGGACATGGCCTCGGCTGCATCGATCACAGCCTTGAACCGATCCTGGTAAATGGCTTCGACGGGTGAAATCTCGTCGAGCCAGGGATTAGCGCCGAGGAACCATTGGCGAGCTACCTGTTCTCCATCAACATCCGAGACCATCATCCACGCACGGTGAGCTAGCAGAATACGAGCTTGGGACGCATCCGAGGGGACCGTTCCGTTCTCCTTTTGCCAGCGGTAGCTTGCTTTAGGGTCCTTCGCGCCCGCTATCGCGGATACCATTGCGGCTCCGAGGGATGCGTTCAATCTCCGCACAATCTCACGGAAATCCATGCGAGACGTTTCCGCGTGAGCCGTTCCAATCGTCGTTGTGATTCCCACCTGCAGGCCCCTTGCCTTTCTCGCCGAGATTCCCTGATACCACGACCTTACCACCGATTTACCACTAAAATAAGCATGATTCTCCTGCATCAAAGGGACTAAGACGCAACATGAGCGCCGGTGCTGCTGCATTGGCAACCGGCACTCCGACCCCGAAGCCCGCTGCGAGAGCCCGCCACCAGCAGCGTCTTCGCCAGCGGCTGCAACCGGATCGAGCATCCAGGGCGCATTCCGGACATGACTTCGGCAGGCGCCCTGGATTTTTCTCTTCCCTCGAAACGTCCGCCAGCCCATCACCGCTCCCCTTCCTCGCGTCAAGCCGCCAGGGTTCGCCGCGGGTTTATTTCCAGAGGTTTCCCGCTTAAGAAGCCAATAGTTTACATCGTGAGCTGACACTCATACCATGAGTTCTCATGCCGTGGCTTATGTCACACTGCTCCCCGATTCCTCTAGAACGGATCCAACATGTCCGATATCGCGATTCTGATAAATACCGCGGTGGCCGTGCTTGCCGCCGTGGTGCTTATCGTGAGATTCAAGGTCAACCCAGTCATCGCCTTGGTCATTGGCTCGCTCTACCTGGGCCTATCCACCGGCTTGGGAGTCACCAAGACCATCGAGACCATCACCCAGGGTTTCGGCGACATCATGGTGGAAGTCGGACTACTGGTGGCTTTCGGCGTGCTGATGGGTTCCATCCTCAATGAGACCGGCGCCATCCGCCGCCTGGTCGAGCACCTGCTGAACACTTTCGGCCCCAAACGGCTGCCCTACACCATGGCGTTGGCTGTCAGCACCGCGCTGCAGACCATTTTCCTCGATGTGCTACTGGTCATCGCGGCCCCCTTGGCCCGGCGCATGGCGCCGAAAATCGGCAAGCACGGAACCGCGCGCATTGCCACGGCCATGGCCATCGCCGGCGAGGTCGGAATCGTCCTCATGGTCCCTGGCGTCGGCGCCGTCGCCTTGGCCGGCATGCTTGAAGTTCCCCTGGGCAAGATGCTGATCTTCGGCCTGCTGGTCGTCGTGCCCACGGTCTTGATTTCCGTCGCCATCATGTCCTTCTTCTTCGACCGCGGCTTCTGGAAAGCCGAGAGCGATGAGCAGCTGCTGGCGCAAGACGAGCCGACACCGGGAACCCGCAAGCTGGAGAACCGCGAAGGAACCGGCCAGGATGCGGCACGCACCGGCAACGCCGGAACAGCCACCGCGGCCACCGCGGTGCAGACCGGGCAGCGCCGCGAGGCGCCCCTGTTCCTGCTCTTCCTGCCGCTGCTCGTATCCTTGCTGCTCATCGCCAGCGGCGCGCTGGCCGAAATCCTCGGCTATGAGGCCAGCTGGATCCAGCTGGTCGGCAATCCGGTAGTTGCCCTGCTCATCGGCCTGGTCGGAACGATTGCCGTGGCACGCTACACCATCGGCCAGAAGGCGATTGACCGCGGCGTGGCCAGCGGGTTCAGGGAAAGCGGGCAGATCCTGCTGCTGACCGGTGTCGGCGGCTCCTTGGCAGCCACGGTTTCCACGGCTGGATTGGGCGACATCATGGGCCAGTTCTTCTCGGCCAGCACCGTTGCACCTCTGGTAGTGGTCTGGGGCATCGCGGCCCTGCTTCACATTGCCGTTGGCTCGGTGACCCTTTCCGGAATTACTGCGGCAAGCCTCTTGGCACCGATCGCCCCGAGCCTGGGCATCGACCCGGTGCTCATCGCGTTGGCGGCAGGTTCCGGAGCGCTGTTCATGGTCCATGTCACCTCGAACACCTTCTGGCTCCTGCAGTCGTTGTTCGGGCAGACCGTGCGCGGTGCGCTGAAGACCGTCAGCGTAGGCGTGTCGGTCGCATCCATCGTGGCCCTTGGAATGGTCATGATCCTCAACATCTTCATTTAGCGCGACAGCAAAGGAACGGCAGAACATGTCAGAGCACATCGCCCCATTGAAGGGTGTCCGCGTTCTCGAATTGGGCAACTACATTGCCGCCCCCACTGCAGGCCGGCTCCTGGCGGACTTCGGCGCCGAGGTCATCAAGGTGGAACGCCCGGGAACCGGGGACGAGCTGCGAAATTGGCGGCTCAAGAAGGGCAGCGTCTCGATGCTGTACCGGACGATCAACCGCAACAAGAAGTCCATCGTCCTGGACCTGCGCAGCGACGCCGGCCGGGAGGCCGTGCTGGAGTTGGCCAAGCACTGCGATGTGCTGCTGGAAAACTTCCGACCGGGCACCTTGGAGAAGTGGGGCCTGGGTCCAGAGGAACTCAGCGCCGTGAATCCGGACCTGGTGATCACCCGCATCTCGGCCTTCGGCCAGACTGGGCCACTCTCCGAGCGTCCGGGCTTTGCCGCCGTGGCCGAGGCCTTCAGCGGCTTCCGCAATCTGGTGGGCGATCCGGATCGCGCGCCGGTTCGTGTCGGCGTATCGATTGGCGATTCCATTGCCGGACTGTACGCCGCGTTCGGCGCGGTGATGGCGCTCTACCAGCGGGAGATGGCGCGCGGGGAAAAGGCCTCCCTCGGGCTGGACCATCGCGTGATCGATGTTGCGCTGCACGAGGCGATGTTCTCCATGATGGAATCTTTGCTCCCTGACCACGGCGCCTACGGCGAAACCCGGACCCGCACCGGTGGACGCATGGAAGGCATTGCACCATCCAATGCGTACGTTTGCGCCGATGGGGCCAGCATTGTCGTGGCCGGAAACGGTGACGGGATCTACCGCCGCTACATGGAAGCCATCGGCAGGCCGGAGCTCGGGGCCGATCCGCGGCTGCAGGGCAATGCCCAGCGTTGGGAGGCCAGGGAAATGCTGGATGCCGCCATTGGCCAGTGGGCCGCAAGCGTGGATTCGAGCACGGCCCTGGCCATCCTCGATGCGGCAGGAGTTCCTGCCGGCCCGATCTACACCGCAAAGGACATTGCCAACGAGCCGCAATACATCTCCCGGAACATGATCCAGCATCTGGATGTCTCCACCGGAGAGGAAACCTTGCACGGTGTCGGCTTCCCCGGCATCGTGCCGGTCATGGGAGGCACCTCGCTGCCCATCCGGAACCTCGGCCCCGACCTCGGGGAGCATACCGAACAGGTACTGGGCGGATTGCTGGGAATGACCGATGCGCAAATTGCGCAAGCCTCGGCTGGCGAAAGGAATATCGCGTGAGCTACTCATTCACCCCCGCGGCCGCGTTGCGCGACGTCACGCTGCGTGACGGGCTGCAGCTGACCGGGAAGCTGCTGAGCACCCCGGAGAAAATCAGGACCGTGCGCGAGTTGATCCGGCTCGGAGTCCAGGAAATCGAGCTCGGCTCCATGGCGCGTGCCGACCTGGTGCCGCCCATGGCCGATACCCTCGATGTTGCCCGGGGGCTGCGCCCCGACGAGCTGGAACGCTGCTGGATCTGGGTGGCGACCCCGGGGCATGTGGCCAAGGCGGCCAAGGCGGGCCTCCGGAACTTCCAGTATTGCCTCTCTGTTTCCGATGCGCACAACCAGGCGAATATCGGGCGCAGCACGGAGGCAAGCCTTGCCGCCCTGCCAGAAGCCGTGCGCTATGCCCAGGAAGCCGGCGGGCGCATCCAGCTGTGCCTGGCCACCTCGTTCACCTGCCCTTTCGAGGGGCAGGTCCCCGCCGAGCGCGTGCTGGAGATCGCCAATGATCCACGGGCCGAGGGCACCTGCGACATCGTCATCTGCGACACCCTGGGCCAAGCAGTTCCGGCACAGGTCGCCTCGCTCATCTCCAGGGTCCACGGCGAAACCCCGCAACGGCGCATCGTGTTCCACGGCCACGATACCTGGGGGCTGGGTGTTGCCAATACGCTGGCAGCCATTTCGGCAGGAGCCACCCTGGTTGATGGAGCGCTCGGCGGCCTGGGAGGCTGTCCGTTCGCCCCCGGGGCCAGCGGGAACACTTCCAGCGAGGACATCCTGTTCGCCACCCAGCCGCCATGGCTCACGCCGCAGCGCTTTGCCGGGCTCGTCGGGCTCTCCGAATCCTTGCTGCAGGAGCTGGGCGAGCCGAACCGTTCCAAGTCGGCCCAGGGGGCGCGTTCCAAGGCAGAAGCCTTTGCCTGGGTGATCCCCTCTGATGCCACCCCGGATTGCGGCACCAGCCTCTAGTGCCGCTGCTGCCTGGTGCCGCCGCGGCTCTCGGACCGGGCGGGCGGTGCTAGGCGGAAGGCCGGTGGGTTTCGCCCGGGAAGCGTCCGCCGATCAGCCGGGTCATCCGTTCAGCGGTGTCCAGCAACGGCTCGATCCAGCTCTGGCAGGTCTCCCGCGGCATGCGCAGGGTGGGCCCGCTGATGGTCACCGCCGCCACCAGGCCCGCCGCGGAATCGAACACCGGTGCGGACAGTCCCGAGGCCCCGCTTTCACGCTCCCCCGTGGTGATCGCGAAGCCATCGGCGCGGGTCTGCTGAACCGCTTTTTCCAGGTTGGCCATGCCGGTAATCGTGGCATCGGTCAACGGCTGCAGCTGTGATTCCTGCAACCGCTGCATGAGCTCGGGCTTCCAGGCCAGCAGCACGCGGCCGGCAGATCCGGCATGCAATGGGGCGAGCTCGCCCAGGTGCATTTCCCTGCGCAGCGCGTGGCGTGTTTCGGCAATGCCCACGCACACGCGGAATTGCTGTTCGGCACGGAAGAGGCAGGCTGTTTCCCCGGTGAAGTCGCGCAGTTCGCGCAACGACGGGCTGATGACGTCCAGCACTTCCCGCCCCCGGGTCGCCGGCGCGGCCCAGTAGGCCATTTTCATCCCGATGCGGAAGCCGTCATCCTCGCGGTCCAAGAAACCCTGCCCCACCAAATTCGCGACAAGCCGCTGCACCGTGGAGGCAGGCAAATCCGTTGCTTCACGGATATCGGCCAAGTTCATCACCGGCTGGCGCAGTGAAAAGGAATCGAGGATGGAACTGATTTTTCCCAAGACCAACAGGGGGTTGTGCTTCTTGGCGGGGGTCTCTTCCTTTGGCATAGTCCAGACGCTAGACCATCGGCATCTGCGAGTCCAGTTGCCTGCCCGGCACTGCTCGCAGGCGCCTTGGCCAGCCTGCCACCGGCAGCGTCCCCGCCAGCGGGTTCAGCCGGATCGGGCGTTCGGTCACTATGCATGCCCGTATTGGAAGCTACTGGACAAAATTCGTGAAGTTCAGCACCTGCACCGCGCATGGTGACGCAACAATTCGCCAGAACTGTGCACTGAAGTATATTGAATCCTGAAGACCGAAGAATTCTGTCGGGCGCAGGCGCCCATCACGCAAAGGACCCCCATGGGCAATACCGAGAAGTTCCGGGCAGCACGCGATCTGCTGCTGGCGGCACGCGATGACTACGACCGGGCTCGGGCAGAGTTCACGTGGCCGGAATTCACCGATTTCAACTTTGCCTACGACTGGTTCGACGAGGTAGCCAAGGACCCGGCGCGAGCCAATGAACCGGCACTGATCCTCACCGAACCCGATGGCAGCTCGGCACGCTACAGCTGGGCCGAACTTTCGCGCCGCTCCACCCAGGTGGCCCGCTGGCTTTCCGACGAAGGCCTGCAGCGCGGCGATACCATCATCGTCATGCTGGGCAACGAGGTGGCCCTCTGGGAAGTGATGCTGGCCGGCATGAAGCTCGGTGCGGTCATCATCCCGACCACCACGCAGCTGGTCAGCGCGGACCTCGCCGACCGCATCGAGCGCGGCAACGCGAACTGGGTGATCACCAGCCATGACCAGGTCGCCAAATTCGAAGCAGTCCCCGGGGACTACCGGATCGTGCAAGTCCGCGGGCAGGCCGCCGAAGGGACCTTGCACTATGCCAAGTCCCACGATGCGCCGGCCGAATTCCGCCTGGACTCCCCGACCCTGGCCGATGAGAACATGCTGCTCTACTTCACCTCGGGCACCACCTCGTTGGCGAAGCTGGTCCAGCACACCCATACCTCGTACACCATCGGCCACCTGGCGACCATGTTCTGGATCGGCCTGGAACCAGGCGATGTCCATCTGAATGTGGCGTCCCCCGGGTGGGGCAAGCATGCCTGGTCGAATTTCTTCGGCCCGTGGATCGCCGAAGCGACGGTCTTCGTCTACAACTACGAGCGCTTTGATCCGCTGGCGCTGATGAACCAGATGGATACGGAGAAGGTCACCAGCTTCTGCGCACCGCCCACTGTCTGGCGCTACCTGATCCAGGCGGACCTGGGCACCTTGCAGACTCCCCCGCGCAAGCTGGTCTCTGCCGGCGAGCCGTTGAACGCCGAGGTCATCGACCAGGTGCGCACCGCATGGGGGCAGGTGATCCGTGATGGCTACGGGCAGACCGAGACCACGGTGCAGATTGCCAATTCGCCGGGTACCGAGGTGAAGGTCGGCGCGATGGGCCGCCCGATGCCGGGCTATGCGGTGGAGCTGCGCAATCCGACCACCGGGCAGCTGGCCGAAATCGGGGAAATCTGCCTGCGACTGGATCCCCGGCCTGCCGGGTTGATGAAGGGCTATTTCGCCGATCCGGAGAAAACCGCCGAGGCGCTGCGTGGCGGCGTGTACCACACGGGAGATATCGCCGAACGCGATGATGAGGGCGTCTTGACCTATGTGGGGCGTGCCGACGACATCTTCAAATCCAGCGACTACAAGCTCAGCCCCTTCGAGCTGGAGTCAGTGGTCCTGGAGCATCCCGCGGTGGCCGAGGTGGCGGTGGTGCCTTCGCCGGATCCGCTGAAGCTCTCGGTGCCCAAGGCCTTTGTGGTGCTGGCATCGCACGTCGAGCCCGGCGCGGAGGTCGCCAAGGACATCCTCGGCTTCTGCCGCGAGCACCTGGCGCCGTACAAGCGGATCCGGCGGCTCGAATTCACCGCGCTGCCCAAGACCATCTCGGGCAAGATCCGCCGCGTGGAGCTGCGCCTGGCCGAGGAAGAGCAGCATGCGGCCGGCACGACCCCGAGCGGCGAGTACCGCGATAGCGACTTCCCTGAGCTGAGGGAACGCGGCTAGGAACGAAAAGGCAGAAGACAGCCCGGCGGGAAGCGGATCCAGCTTCCCGCCGGGCTGTTCTTTGGACGCGGTGAGCGCCTAGCGCTTGTTCTTGGCTTTCAGCGCATCGACGATGCCCTTGCCCAGATAGAAGGCGCCATCGGCGTACCAGGCCAGCATCAGCAGCTGGCGCGCAGGCTTGGGCAGCCAGGCGAACTTGCCGCTCTTGGCCAGGACCAGGTGCGCTGCCGCGCCGGAGGCCAGTACGGCGGCACCCGAACCCATTAGCGCTTTCGGATTCCAGTTGTGGCGGTACAGCAGCCGTTCCAGGCCCTTGGCCTCGCGCTCCTGCTCAGCCAGTGCGGACTTCAAGGTCTTGAACGGGCCGCCGGTAGCAATGACCCTGCGGTCTTCGGGCAGCGGGCGGCCGGTGAGGTAATCGATGCTGCGCGGGTCGAAGCCGAAGAGCGAGACCAGGCGCTTCATGTCCTTCAGGTCCCCGCTGCTGCACAGCAGCTGCTGGGCCTCGGCGCGGTCGGCCGGATCCGAAATCAGCTGCTCGATGATCTGCATTTCTTCTTCGTCCCAGCCAAAGAGCAAGCTGTTGAGCTCATCCAGGCGCACCGCTGCCGGCGAACCGGCTTCCGGTTCCAGGATTGCCGTGCGTTCCAGGTCCACCACCATGGACACCGACGAACCGAACATGGTCCGGCGCGAGCCCTTGGCCTCGATGGTTGCGGTAATGGCATTGCCGGTACGGTCCAAGCACAGGTACGGGCGGTTCGAGCGCGAGATGCTCGGGGCATAGACCGGTTCCTTGGGCATGGCCATCAGCCCGGATGCGTTCTCCCAAACCGTGATCTCGTTCTCGGCAAAGCCCGCTGCCAGCACCAGCTCGGACCCCTTGAGCTTTGGCCCGTGCAGCAGCTCGTTGGTGCCGCCGTACTCGCCGAGCTGCTCGTCATCCGGGTTGGGGCCGTCAATTTCGTCCCCGTCCACCAGTACGTAGTCGGCCCCGGTGGAGTTCTTCAGTTCGTGGACCAGTTTGGTCACGCGCGAGCCTTCGCGCAGCTTGCCCTTGGCATCGATGCGGTAGAGCACCGCATCGCGGGCTTCGCTCACCGTGGCCACCTCGGCGGCTACTTCAGTGGAGTTCTCGCGCTCAACAGCTCCGCCGATGAAACCCAGCAGGCGGCGATCGGCCAGCGCGGTGCGTACCAGTTGTGCAGATTCAGGCTTGTCGCCCATGAAAATGAACTCTAGGTTGAGGTAGTTGAACCCGGTTGAATCCACGAAAAGTAACCCCTTTGGTTATTTGGATATGGCGATAAGTCAATCATAGGCGGTAACCCGTGCCGTCCTGGCAGGCAGCGCCCGGGTGGTTGCCTGGCGCTAGCGCCGGCGCCGGGCGCGGAACCAGCGGACCGCGCCGAGCACGGTATTCCCGGTGGCATCAACATAGCCGAGCACCAGCAGCAGCACGATTACCCAGGGCGGCCCCCAGGGCTGCTGCCAATGGGTGGCCGCAAGCACCAGCGAGAATACCAGGGCCTCGATGAGCCCCAGCGCCAGCTGCGCGGCGGGTTTCCACGACAACGTGTTGTACCATCGCGGCCGGGCACCAGAGGTGCGGGATTCGGTGATCAGTGCACGGCCCACTGCCCTGGCCATTGACACCGGTTCGATCCATCGCGCGCCCTCGGGAAGATCGGCGTCGTCCAGATAGCGGGCCAGGACCGGTGGATGCCCGAAGGTCTCCAGCACCCGCTGGGCCGACTGCAGGCTGCCGGTGCCCACCAGCGCCAGCTTGAGCCGCTCGATGTTCTCGGCATCGACCACAAGCCCGGCCAGCTCGTCGAGCTCCTGGCCATCGACGCTGTCCTGGTTGGCGAGCAGCCAGTCCAGTTCGCGCCGGGCGGGTGTTGAGGCCTGAGGCCAGAAGGCGGGGCTGGCCGCGACCGGCCAGATGTGCACCCAGGCCGGGTGCCCGCCGAGCTTGGCCGGCTGCTTGTCGAACCAGAAGCTCGCGGTGAAGCGCGCGCCGGTGCGGCTGAGCATGATCGCCGGATGCTGGCTGGCAGCCAGCACGCCGCCCACCAGGAAGCCTTCGTGCACGGCCACGGCGGCGCCGGCGGATTCCGGCGGCAGGAGCTGCCAGCTGGTTTTGCTCGCGGCGGCCCACACCCCCATGTCCGGCTCGTTCAGCGCGCCGATGGCCACGGTCCACCCCGGCGGCATGGCATCGAGCCGCGGATCCTCGATGGGCTCCCCGGTTTGCACCTCGGCGTCGTCCTGGTCGACGTACAGCGCACCGGTGCCCAGCTTCAGCGCCAACGCGAAGTCCTCGACCTGCTGGCCCAGCCTGATGGCGCCCGCGGGGCCAGCGAGCAGCAAGAGCCCCTCGTGGTTCACCGCCAGGCTGGCCTCGATCATCGCCAGCCCGTTCCAGGGCACCGGCACGGAGACCAGCGAGATCACTTCGCGGGCGGCCAGCAGCTCGCGGACCTTGGCTTCGGCCTGCTGCGCCTGGGGTTCTTCGATGAAAAGAGTCAGGGCGGCGACCAGCGTGTGCTCCTGGTCGCCGCCCTGCAAGGACTGGTTGCTACTTGTTGCCAAGGTACTTTTCGAAGCCTGCCGGCAGGTTCAGGCTCGAAGGATCGAAGTCCTGGTTGGCGCCCTGCCCGAAGGCGGCACCGCTCGGGGCGGCGGCCTTCTTGTTCTTGGCCTCCAGCTCGGCCTGCGCGGCCTTGGCCGGGTTGCCGAACTTCTGCTGCTTCTTGCCCTTGCCCTTGGCCTTCGCCTTGCGGGCAGCGCCCTTGCCGGCCCCCGGCATGCCCGGGACGCCGCCGCCGGCAGCCATCTTCTTCATCATCTTCTGCGCTTCGGCGAAACGCTCCAGCATCTGGTTCACCTCGGAGACCGAAACGCCCGAACCCTTGGCGATACGCGCGCGGCGGGAGCCGTTGATGATCTTCGGAGCCACGCGCTCGTGCTGGGTCATCGAACGGACGATGGCCTCAACGCGGTCGATCTGGCGTTCGTCGAACTGCTCGAGCTGCTGGCGGGAGATCTGCGCGCCGGGCATCATGCCCAGCAGCTTCTTCATCGAGCCCATCTTCTTGATCTGGGCCATCTGGGCCAGGAAGTCGTCCAGGGTGAAGTCTTCCTGGTCGGCGAATTTCTTCGCCATGCGCTCGGCTTCGGTCTTGTCCCAGTTCTTCTCGGCCTGCTCGATGAGCGTCATCACATCGCCCATGTCCAGGATGCGCGAAGCCATGCGGTCCGGGTGGAAGATCTCGAAGTCGTCCAGGTTCTCGCCGGTGGAGGCGAACATGACCGGCTTGCCGGTGACCGAGGCGACCGACAGGGCGGCGCCGCCGCGGGCATCGCCATCGAGCTTGGAGAGCACGACACCGGTGAAGTCGACGCCCTCGTGGAAGGCCTGGGCGGTGTTGACCGCGTCCTGGCCGATCATCGCGTCAATGACGAAGAGGACTTCATCCGGGTTGATGGCGGCGCGGATGTTCGCGGCCTGGGCCATCATCTCGGTGTCCACGCCCAAGCGGCCGGCGGTATCGACAATCACGATGTCGTGCAGCTTGGCCTTGGCCTCGGCTACGCCGTCGCGGGCTACCGCTACCGGGTCGCCGGTGGCGGTGTCGAATTCCGAGGAGACGCCCGGGTGCGGTGCGTAGACCGGCACCCCGGCACGCTCGCCGTTGATCTGCAGCTGCTTGACGGCGTTGGGGCGCTGGAGGTCGCAGGCCACCAGCAACGGGGTGTGGCCCTCGGACTTCAGGTGCTTGGCCAGCTTGCCGGCCAGGGTGGTCTTGCCGGCACCCTGCAGGCCGGCGAGCATGATCACCGTCGGCGGGTTCTTAGCCAGGTTCAGGCGGCGGGTTTCCCCGCCCAGGATGCCAACGAGTTCCTCGTTGACGATCTTGACGACCTGCTGGCCCGGGTTCAGCGACTCGGAGACCTCGGCACCCAGAGCGCGTTCCTTCACCTGGGCCACGAAGCCGCGGACCACCGGTACGGCAACGTCGGCGTCAAGCAGGGCGCGGCGGATCTCGCGTGCGGTACCGTCGATATCCGCTTCAGTCAGGCGGCCCTTGCCGCGCAGGTTCTTGAAGGTTGCTGTCAGGCGATCGGAAAGTGAATTAAACACGTGCCGGGCACTTCTTTCGATAGGTCTTGTGGTGCGCATTGGAAAATCGCACAGGACTCAACTCCCAAGAATATCAATAATCGGGCGCTGAACTAACCAGCTGTGCAGCGTTTCACCAGTTGTCTCTTCCCCAGCGCCACGTTGCTCCCGTCCAAAGGGACGGGAGCAGCATCAAGGAACCGGGCAGCCAAGGACTACGGCTTGGCCTCGCTGGCAGGTGGTGCGGCTGCAGCCGGCGCCTGCGGGAGCTTGGCCGGGGCGCCCGCTTGGGGCTTCACCGCCGCTGTCGCCTGAGGCTTCGGCTTGGCCGGTGCCGGGGCAGCTTTTTGCACGGCCGGTGCTGCGATAGCAGGCTTGGGCTTGGGCAGGGTTGCGACCGGCGCCTTGGCGACCTGCTTCACGGGCGCTGCAACTTTAGGCTTGGCCGGGGCCGCGGCCTTGGGCTTCGATGGCGGCTTGGCCTGCTTTTTCGCAGCCGGCACCGCGACCTCGGGCTTGGACTTCGCAGCCGGTACTTCCTTCGCAGCCGGCTTTTTCGCAGTTGTGGACTTGGCCGGTGGCAGGGCCTTGGCCACTAGCGGTTTCTTCTCCGGCTCTTGTGCCTGCAAGTCCACGGTCTTGGGTTGGGCTGCACCTAATTGGCGCTCGACGCGGGCAGCAGGGTCCGTGGGATCCTCGCTGGCTGGAGCATCCTTACCGCCTGGGCCCTGGTCCTCCCGGGGGTTCAACGCCTGTTTCCGCGCTGGGTGCAGGCACTTGGGTTGGTTCAGAGGTTGGCGTGGAGTTGGTCGATTCCGATGCCTCCGGAACGCTATCCGGAGCTGATGGCGACACGCTGGAAGGTAGTGCCGAAGGACTTGGCGACGCGGTCGGCGCCCTCGACGGGCTCGGCTCAGCAACTGGTGCAGTGCTGGGCGTCGGCGCTACGCTCGGCGCGCTCGGCTTGGCCGAAACGGGTGCCGGTGACGCTGATGCAGATGGCGTGGCCTTCGGGCTTCCGGTATTCAACTTCTGTGGCGGCTCGAGTTTCTTGCTCGGCTCTGGTGCCGGTTGCGCGGGACGCGGGGTCGGGCGGAGTTTGCCGGCTTCCTTTTTCGGTTGGGCCTTCGGCTTGGCTGGCGCGGCTGGTTTCTTCTTGCTCGCCGCTGGCCGCTGGAGCGGATCCGCGTGGGAGTGCCTCGTGGTCTTCGGCGGCGCTGGATTCTCCGTTCGGGTCGATCCGTGATGCCTGGCCGCCCCGTCGTACTGCCCGCTTCTTCCTGTTGCCGGTTGATGGCGCATCGCACTGCCGGCATCGACTGCAAATTGCGTCGAAGCGAACAACGCCTGGCGCTGCCCTCCGCCTGAAGGAAGGTAGTTGCGCGGATTATGCCATTGGCCATTGACGATGACCTCGAAGTGCACATGGCACCCCGTGGAGTTGCCGGTGGTCCCGGCCAGGGCGATGATCTGGCCTTGGACGACAAGCTCGCCCACTCTGACGAGCAAGAGCGAGTTGTGGCTGTACCCGGTCTGCACCTCATGCCCGTGGTCAATGGTGACCCGCTGGCCCGAATGGCCGGCCCAGCCCGCGACGACCACCCGGCCCGACTCGCTGGCGCGCACGGGCGAACCGCAGGAAATTGGATAATCCTGGCCGATATGGATTTGGCGGCCGAACCCGGTCGGGTTGAACCTCCAACCGTACGGACTGGAAATCCGGCGGGTGGCCACTGGATGCTCCAAGAGCAGACCAGGGCTCAGCATTGCCGGACGAATGCCCTGGTTGGCAGCTAGCGGCGCGGGCTGTGCCAGCGCTCCAGGGCTTGTCTTTGCTGTCATCGCCGCCCGATTGGCGGCCACGTGGGCCAGCGGGTCGGGCGCGGACCCTCCGGTCCTTCCGCCAAGTGAACTCAGTCCGAGGACTTGGATAGCGGATGTTCCGCCCAGATCCGGTGCGGTGACAGCCTCGCTCCCGAGCGCCAGCGCTGGCGCGGCGGGAAAGGCCAGTGTGCTCGATTGGGCTCTGGCTGGCACTGCACCGGCCGCCCCGGGCCAAACCAATGCACTGCTTAAAGCGAAAGCCGCGGCAATGGCCAGCGCCCCATACGGAAGCCGCCGGCCATTCCCCAAAACGCCGCGCGGCACAGAGCTGCTTAAACCATGATGTTGTCGTTTCATAACTTGCCAGTCCCCCAAAAACTGCAACTACTCAACAGAACCTCAGAATAGCCCCGGCACGATGATTAATCCATGGCTAGTTGAAGCCTCTTCAGCAGCGTGAGGATTCCATGCACCACCGCTTTCCCCCCTGCGCCATCGCGGCCACGCCACGCGCGTGGAAATCCCGCACCGGTCCGATGCGGTTTCGGGACCTGGGCGAGGCCCGACGCACCCCGGGATCCGCCAAAGCACCATGCCTCGCCAGGCCAGCCAACACCTGCTGGTAACCCGATTCGGGCTGAAGCATTTCAAGCCCCCACATGGCACGTGGGCTGGCATGGGCCGTGAAGAGGGCTTCAGCTCGCCGCGGCAGCGGTCTGGCGGGCGGCCCGAGTCCCGGAATTTCCCAGGCCGGGCGATGTCACTGCCGGACTCAGCCCTACTCATGTGGTGATAATGCTCTTGGGACCGCGCCGCGGCGCAACCGGTCCCACAGCGCAACACGCAGCAAAGGAGCACCGGTGGAGACCAGCACCCTGTCCAGCAGGCTATCGCGGTGGGCGGTATTGTCCCGCGCCTGGCTGCAGGATTATCTCTATGCCGGTGCCTGGCAGCTGCGTTCGCTGCTGCCAGGTACGGAGGCCGGCCGGCTGCGCTCCGGCAGCCATCCGGCAGCCGAACCGGTGGTGCTGATTCCGGGTATCTGGGAATCCTGGAAATTCCTGCTCCCGCTGGCCGACGCGCTGCACCAGGCCGGCCACCCGGTGCACGTGATCCCGCAGCTCGGCTTCAACCGCGGCACGGTGCCGGAGATGTCCCAGGTGGTCTCCAGCTACCTGGGCCGGGCGCAGCTCGACGATGCGGTGCTGGTGGCGCACAGCAAGGGCGGTCTGATCGGCAAGTACCTGATGTCCGCCTCGCCGCAGGGCTACCGGATCAATCGGATGATCGCCATTGGCACCCCCTTCTCCGGTTCGCGCTATGCACGCTATGCGCCGGTCCGCTCCCTGCGTTCCCTGTCGCCCAACGACCAGGGTCTGCTCAAGCTCTCGGCCAACCTGAGCGTGAATTCCCGGATCATCTCCATCTACAGCAGCTTCGACCCGCACATCCCCGGCGGCTGCGACCTGGCCGGAGCCACCAACATCAAGCTGCCTACACTGGGGCATTTCCGCTTGCTGGGCGATGCGCGCCTGCACGCCGCAGTGCTCAAGCACTTGGCGCCTGGACTGCCGCCGGCCAGCTGAATTCCGGCAGGCAGCGCACCGCAATCCGTGCGTTCCGTGTGAATCGCCCGGTGCTGTTGAGCCCGCCGGGGCCCTGGCCTAGCGTGAGCGGACAAGGGCTGGATCCCCAGCCCGCAGCCCAGATGCAGAATAGGAGCAGCCGATGGACCCGCAGGAATCCTCCGCGTCGCAGCCCGACGCACAGTTGGATGAAGCCCAAGAGGCCAATCGCGAAGCCGCAGCCACATCCAACCCCGACCCAGAGCAGCAACTGATTACCGGACTGGAGCCGGGCGGTTCGGTGCCGCCGGGCGAAACCCCTCCCGGTGAAGGCTCGATGAGCCAAGACCAGGGGCATGGCGAATAGCGGCCCGCAGCGTCCGATCAGCGAGGCGCGCATAGGACGCTGGCTTGAAGAACTGGCCGAATCGGACGGGAACCCGGGCGGCGGAGCGGCGGCGGCACTAATGCTCGGTGCTGCCGCCGCGCTGATGTCCATGTCCGCCGGCTACGTCTCGGCCTCCGGACCCGCCCACGCAGAGCTCGCCGGCCTGCAGGCCCGGGCCAAGCAGCTGCGGATCGACGCGCTGGGCCTGGCCGACCGGGATGCCAAGGCCTCCGCGGATTTCGGGGAAGCCTCCGCGCAACCGCCCTCGGAGCAGCGCGACCGCCAGCTCGCCGAGGCCTGCTTGCAGGCCGCGAAATCCTCGGCCGCACTCGGCGCGCTGGCCATGACCGCAGTGAATGACCTGCGCTGGCTTGACCAGCATGCGAAACCGCAATTGGTGGCCGATGTCGCCGCAGCGCTGGGCATGGTCCGCGCAGTGCTGCAGGCCGCCAGCAGCAACCTGCGCTACGACCTGTCCCAGCTGTCCTTCGGCCCGGCGCACGCGCAGCACTCCGGATTATGGGATACCGCAGCATCGCTGGAGCGGGCGATGCAGACCGCCACGCAGCTGGCCGCACGCGTTGATGCACGCATCAAGCGCTGATCCGGCTGCCCGGGAGCACCCTCGATGACAAGGAATGATAGCCATGGCCCAGACACCGATCAATGCACTGATCCTGGTCTGCACCCTTTCCCCTTAGCCCAAAGCCTCCAGCAGCGATCTGCTGGCCCGGCAGGTGGCGGCGGAATTCACGGGGCACCAGGTCCACTCCGAGATCCTGCGCATTGCCGATTTCGACGTGAGGCCCGGAGTGCTCAAGGACATGGGAGGCGGCGACCAGTGGCCGGGGATCCGGCAGAAGCTGCTGGCCGCGGACATCCTGGTGCTGGCCACCCCCGATCTGGCTGGGCCACCCCTCGAGTCTGGCCCAGCGAGTGCTGGAGCGGCTGGATGCCGAGTTGTCCCAGACCGACGAGCAGGGCCGCCCGATCCTCTTCGGCAAGGTGGGCGTGGTGGCCGTGGTGGGCAATGAGGACGGCGCGCACCACGTGATTGCGGATCTGGGCCAGGGCCTGGCCGATGTCGGGTTCACCCTGCCGGCCCAGGGCTCCACCTATTGGGTGGGGCAGGCCATGCACACCACCGACTACCAGGATCTGGACCAGACCCCGCAGGTCACGGCGAACGCCACGCAGATCGCCACGCGCAACGCGGCGCATCTGGCGCGGCTGCTCGAAGCCCGGCCTTTCCCCGCCCGATAGCCGCCGGATGCTGGGTGCAGCCTGCGGATCAGTGCCCGGCCATTGGCCAGCGGCGGCCGGTGCCCTAGCGTTTCAGCCAGCAGAAGACTGCGACCCCAGGCGAGAACTAAGGACGGGCCCATGCCGCACAACACCATCGACCAGACGACCTTGCACCGGTACCTGAGCGAACACCTGCTGGGTTCCGAATCGGGACTGAACCACTTCAAGGCCGCCCACGGCACCTGGGCGGACACCGCCTATGCCCAGCGCTTCGAATCGCTGCACCAGCAGGTCCAAGCGGATCAGGATGACCTGAAACGGATCATGGACCGGCTGGGCTGCACCAAGCGGCCGATGGCCCGCCTGCTCGCTCCGGCGGCCAAGCTGGCCGGGCACGTCAACCCGTTCAATCCGCTGCGCATGCGCAAGCTGGCTGCCGCGCAGGTGCAGCTCGATGTGCTCACCGGGCTGCTCAATGCCAAGCTGCGCATGTGGCAGACGCTGCTGCTGATGCTGCCCCATGATCCGCGCCTGGACCAGACGCTGCTGCAGGACCTGTCGCACCGGGCCGAGTCGCAGATCAGCCAGCTCAAGGCGCTCAGCGACGAAACCTGGCCCGAGCGCTTCGCCCCGCCAGTGAACGATGAGCAGGGGGAACACCGCCCATGACCGGCAGGAAAGCGAACATTGTCGGCGCCGGGCCCAACGGGCTGGTCGCCGCGGCGGTCCTGGCCGAGCAGGGATTCGACGTCCAGGTCTTCGAGCGCAACGCCCGTCCCGGCGGTGCCGCGGCCTCCGGCAGCACGCTGGGCGAAGGCACCATTGTGGACCTGGGAGCTGCCGCCCACCCCTTCGCCTATGGCAGCCGCGCCTTCGCGCATTTCGATCTGGCCGGACATGGTTTGCAGTGGGATTTCCACGGCTATCCGCTGGCCCACCCGCTGGACGACGCCGAGTCGGTCTTCCTGCACCAGGACCTCGAAGCCACCATGGCGCAGTTCCCCGCAGACCGGAAGATCTGGCAGCTGCTGCATGGCCCGCTGGTGCGCCATCCGCAGGAGATCCTGGACAACGCCACCAGCCCGCTGCTGGGCATCCCGCCGCATCCCGTGCTCATGGCACGCTTCGGGCTGCGCGCGCTGCCGCCGGCGAAGCTGCTGGCTTCCGCCGCGTTCCGGACCCGGCAGGCCGCGGCGCTCTTCGCCGGATCCAGCGCGCATTCCATGCTGCCGCTCTCCCACCCGTTCACCTCGGGATTCGGCGCGCTCTTCGGGGCCTTGGGCCAATCCTGGGGCTGGCCGGTGGCGCACGGGGGCACCGGCAGCATCATCGACGCGCTGCTGCGGGTGCTCGACGGGCTGGGGGTGCAGATCCATACCGGGCACCAGATCACCCACCTCGCGCAGCTTCCCGATGCGGACCTCACCTTCCTGGATGCCACGCCCCGCCAAGCGGTGCAGCTCGCCGGCGACCAGCTCCCGGCACGCCTGCGCCGGCGGTTCGAGCGCTGGCGCTATGGCACCGCGGCCTACAAGGTGGACTACCTGCTCGATGGACCGATCCCCTGGAAGGATGCGCGCACCGCGCAGGCCGGCACCGTGCATGTGATCGGCGATGCCGCCGAGCTGGCCCGGGCCGAGCGCCAGGTCGCCGCCGGGTCAATGCCCGAACGCCCGTTCGTGATGGTGGTCCAGCCTTCGAGCGCCGATGCCTCGCGCGCCCCGGCCGGCCGCCAGGTCATCTGGTCTTACGCCCACGTGCCCCAAGGCTATGACGGGGATGCCGGGGCGCTCATCGATGCGCAGATCCAGCGGTTCGCGCCGGACTTCAAGGACCGGATCGTGCAGCGGGTAGTCACCGGCCCGGCTCAGCTGCAGGCCTGGAATCCGAATCTGGTCGGCGGGGATATCGGCGGCGGATCACTGGCCGGCACCCAGCAGTTCTTCCGCCCCTCGCCCTCGCTGAATCCCTATTCGCTGGGCGTGCCGGGACTGTACCTGTGCTCCTCCTCCACCCCTCCGGGCGGCGGGGTGCATGGCATGGCCGGCTGGCATGCGGCGCACCGGGCGCTGCGTGATCTTGGGCGGCACTGAGCCTCGCAACCACGGTAGCTGAATAGGGATACTGACTAGTAGAGAATAAAGTCTGGGAATTTCCTCAGAATCGCGGCCTGTTCGCAACAACTTGGTGGGCCAATGATAATTTTTTATCGAGTCCCCCACCGCTGGCCGCAGGGTCCACAGCGCATTTCAAGGGCCACGCTGCCCAGTCCGGAGGGACAGATAACTGCATTGTTGAAGTGAGAAGTATCGTCTAGAAGTGGAGGGTAGTTCACATGCCAGGAAGGCTAGTCAGGTCCCAGACCGCGTTGCGCGTAGCAGAGCTGCTGGGATCACGCGAGGGAAGAAGGCATCTGAGCAGCTATGGCTGGACCCAAGGAATGCCAGTGGTCATGACACAGCCTTTGGAAGCGCTCGATGATGTGATGGGCCTGGTCTCGGTGCACAAGCGGCCGGTGCTGGTCGCGATGGTTGAACCGCAGACCGAGGAACTGAAGTTCTTGCACATTTCCGAGCCGTCTCCAGTCTTGGAAGTGGTTCAGGCCAGCGCGCCGCGCAGCAAGATCAAGGATCTGTTCGGCCAGGCCGAGCACAGCGGAATGGCTGCATTCCGTGTGAAGTACTGGCAATACACTGCGCTCGCCCACGCGGTTCCGGCTTTCGACGCCAGCAAGCTGGGACACAGGTACGCCACGCAGGAGTCCGGCAGCAGCGTGTAACCGCAAGCACCGCCGCAACGGGCACAGCCCCCGGGAAATCGCGCATCCGCGCAGATTCGCCGGGGGCTGTTCCTATGCCAGGGACCGGGACCGCTTACTTGGGCGCTACCGGGCGTGGAGCATCTGGTGATCCAGCGCGGCAAGATAGTCCGCGAAGCCCTCGCGCAACCGCCCGCGCAAGCGCCCCGAGGTGATCGCCTGCAGGCGGGCCGTGGCCTGGACCCGGTAGCCGGCGCGGCGCAGCGCCTCGACCAAGGCCACATCCTCCCGGGCCGCCAAGGGCTCGAAGCCTCCAACATCCAGGTAGGCAGCAGCGCACACTCCGAAGTTCGCGCCGTGGATATGGCCATGCCCCTCGATCGGCTGGTAGGCCTGCTCCCATAAGGCGAAGATATGCTCATCGAGTTCGCCGCGGTCCGGTTCCACGGTTCCGGCCACCGCATCGGCCCCGCCGGCGTGCAGGGTGGCAAAGCCCTCCAGCCAATGCTCGGCGACGCAGGTATCCGCGTCGGTGCTGGCCAGCCAGATGGCGCTCGGGTCCGCGTCCGCGTCGAGGCTGGCCAGGGCGTGGCGTGCCCCGGCAGCCCGGCTGGCTCCGACATTGCCGAAGCTGGCCTGCAGCAAGCTGATCCGCCGATCTGCGCTGATCTGCCGCTGGGCAACCTGTACCGTGCGGTCGGTGCAGCTGTCGGCAACCACGATGGCCCGGACCTGCACCTGCGGGCGGGCACCCGCCAACCGGTCCATGGCCGCACGCACCGAATCCAGGCAACGGCCCAGGCGTTCTTCCTCGTCATGGGCCGGGATGATGACCGCCATGGCCGCCAGCTGCCTACCCATGGGCACCAGCGGGCTTGCGCAGTATTTCAAGCAGGAAATCGGCCTCGCGATGCTCCACGATGCGCTCCCACCCCAGGTCCCCCGCCATCCGGTGCACGTCTTCCCCTTCCAGCGGCCAGCCTTCAATGGGATGCAGCCAATGGCAGAGCACCAGCTCTCCGCCGGCTTCCAGTGCGGCGGCACTGGCGGCGAGCACCTGCTCAAGTTCGTCGGCGGCCAGGAAATAGCCGATTTCGCTGAGCACTACCAGCTGCACGCTTCCCGGCTCCAGCTGCGGAAATTGTTGGGGCACGGTGGCCTGCAGCAAGCTGACGTGCTCCATTCCGGCCACGGCACGCCGGGCCTGGGCTAACGCGGTAGCGCTGGCGTCCACCGCCAGCAGGCTGGTGCTGCGGCGGCCCAGTTCGGCGCTCTGCACCCCGATGGAGCATCCCAGCTCCAAAACCGCCGCATACTGTTCCCGGGGCAGGGAGGCGAGCAGGATCTGCTGCTTGCGCTGCTCGTAGCGGCTGCTGCGGTATTCCCACGGATCTTCGCGTTGCCCGTAGAGCTCGTCGAAGACCACCGGAGCCGACGCGGCGTCCTTGTGGCCAGGCCAGGTGGCGCGGAAGATCTCGGCGCCGCGGGAAAAATGCTGCAGGAAGCCTTCGCTAAGGAGGACTTCGTCTCCTGGCAGGGCGGACAGCGGCCTGGTTTGGGAACGGTGGGCCTCCAGGGCGCGGGCCTTGGCATCCGCGCTGGATGCATCCAGGGCCAGCCGGCGCCAATGCCTGAAGCTGGGCTGCCGGTCCGGTTGCGCCCAGTGCCAGAACCAAATGGGGAATTCCAGATGGCAGGCATTGTGCGCCAGGGCGCAGTCCGCGGCGAGCAGGCCCAGGATTTCGTGGTCCGGGTGCCCGTCGCTGCGGTAGGTGCTGGCGATCAGGCAGCGCTCGCCGGCGTGCTGCTCAAGGGCTGCGCGGATCGGCTCCTGCTGCGCTTCGAGTTTCCCGTCGCCCAGGCCCAAGCAGTGCAGATGCAGCGTTCCGCTGCGCGGTCCTTGTGCGCGCAGCGTGTCCATGGCCTCGGCCAGCTCGGCCTGGCGCAGCGCGGCCAACTGGGCCGGGGAGTGTGTGGTGGAGTCCGGATGCGAGGCTTCCCCGAAGCTGCAGACGATCACGTGGACATCGATCCCCCGGCCAAGGGCCATGCGGATCAGCCCTCCGGCTCCCAGCGTCTCGTCATCCGGGTGGGCGGCCAGGACAACCACCGATGCGATTGCGTGGAAGAGCTTCTCCGGATCCAGTGCGGCGATCCGCTCAAGCCCAGCCTGCTGCCAGCAGCTTGCAGATGTTCCCTGGTCCTGATGCGTGAAGTTCACCATGCGCTGCCACTTTCCGTTCCGGCGCGGTCCGCAATCAACTGGCCCAGCGCCGCGTCGTCGCGGGCCGCGTGGTGCTGGCGCAGATATATGCCCAGGTCAGCTGCACGCCGCGCATGCTCCTCATCGGCGGTCAGCGGGCCCGGACCGGTGGACTGGCCGCTGAGCTGCAACACCCGCTCGCAGGCCCCGGCCACCTGGCCGCGGACCCGATGGGCCGAAATGGCATCCAGCGCTCCGGCATCGGCCAGCCCGGCGGCCTGTTCCAGCAGCGCGGCGCAGCTGGCCAGCAAGCGGTCTGCTTCGCCGAGCCAAGCAAGGGCCAGCTGATCCGGGGTGCGCGCTTGGGCGCTGCGCAGCAGATGGCGGTAGATTCCCACCGCTGCCCCGAACCAGCAGGCGGCCACGCCAACGCCCCCGACAGCGAACCCGGGACGGGACAGGTACCAGCCGGCGTCCTGCACCGGTTGTGCCGGCACGCCGGTGAAGTTCACGCTGCCGCTGGGCAGCTGCGCCATGCCGCGGCTGACCCAGGCATCCGATGCCGGTTCAACGCCCGGATGCCGCAAGGAAACCATGAACAGCCGGCCACCATCGGGCGTGGGGGCGGTGACCAGGGCATGCGTCAGCTGCGCGGCCAACGAGCACCAGGGCTTGGTGCCGTTCAGCTCCCATCCCCCGCCGGACTGGCGAACCGCTTCCAGGGTGGCGTTGGGCGGCTGCGCGGCGAAAACGCCCCATGCAGTGCCGGCCGGCCACGACATGCCCGCCTGGTTCAGGATTCCCGCGGCATCCAAATGCGGTTCCAGCGTCCTGGCCGCGACCAGGTCGGTGGCGGCCACGGAGGCCAGCAGCTCCCACAGGCGCTGGGTCTGTCCGGCCGCTGGCACCGGAGGTTCCTCCCCCGAACTTTCCAGCGTACGCAGCATCGCTTCCGGGTTGCCCTCGCAGCGCACGGCGGCCGCACGCACCGCGACTTCGGCGCCCCACCATAACTCGCTGTTGCGGGGGCGGGATCCTGGTTCGGCTGCACTAAACGACACCGGCCGCTGGTCCATCGATTCTCCTTCTCTGCGCGGAACTTTTGGCCAGTCTAGGTCACGGCCCATTCGTGCCCGGCCCAGCTGAATGACTCCTGATAACCGCAAAGAACAGCGCAACGCAGCGAGGCAGTTTATGGGATTGGCCGCCGCGACGGCGGCACTGTGATGATCTGCAAAGTTGGCCGCAAGCAAACTTTCAGCTTCGGGACCCCAATTTGCAATCTGCCCTATAGTTCAAGTTGTCAGTAACCAGATCCACACAGGAGGTAAGAATCATGGGAATTGGAGACAAGATCCAGAACAAGGCCCAGGAAGCATCTGGCAAGGCCAAGGAGGCCTACGGCGATGCCACTGATAATGAGCGCCTGCAAGCCGAAGGCGTGAAGGACCAGGCCGCCGCCAAGGCAAAGCAAGCAGGAGAACACGTCAAGGACGCCGCCAAGGATGTCAAGGACGACCTGTCCTAAACCGCACCACCAGCTATGCCCCATGGATACGAATCCATGGGGCATAGCTCTGCGCCAGGCAATGTGCACAGGAATACGGCCGCTGCTCCAGGAATTTGGAGCAGCGGCCGTTGGCGGTTTTCGGCGTCCTAGAGTTCGACGCTATTCGAGTCCCCGGGCTCGGCAGGTTTGCCGGTGAGCTTCTGCTTCACCCAGCCGGCCACCAGGCTCGCTGCCCCACCGGGGTTCTCCCAGTATTCAGCGGAGTCGGCATCGACGCGCAGCAGCACAGTCTGCGCAGATTCCGGGCCTTCGCTGGCGAAGGTCTCCACCGCGGCGTTCCACAGTTCCTTCTTCTTGGCGACATCGAGCACCACCTCGGCGTGGCCGCTGACCGACACCCACGCCTTGGATCCGCTGAACGCGGCATTGACCAGTCCCTGGGCCCGGATTTCCTGGACAATCCCGGCGTCGGCGGTAGAGAAGAACCAGAGTTCTCCTTCGTCGGTGGCTTCAATCAGCGTCAGGGGGCGGCTGGCCAGCCGTCCAGCGCTGAGGGTTGAGACCATGGCGATCCGCAGGTCCTGGATGATGCTGATGACTTTGCTTGCCTCGTCGTTGGCCATGAAGAGCTCCTTTGTCTTGGAATGATCTGGTCGTTTCACACGCTACCGAGGTGCTGGCCCGCGCCAAGGGGCGCCCAGGCGATTGCCAGCTTCGGCTCCTGCTCAGCTTTCCGGGTTCCGCCTGGAATCCGGATCCGCTTGCTCTTCGGCGTCCAGCTCGCTGGCGAAACGCAGCTGCCGCCCGTCGCTGATGTCCTGCTCTTCTTTTTCCTCCTGCTTCATGCTGGCCTTGGTATCCCGCGGCGGAAGCTGGACCGAGCGCTCGGCGGCAATCCCCGCCTGCAGCTGGCGCCCGCGCTCGGCTTCCGCGTCGAAGACCGCGCCGAACAGCAGCGACAGGTTGACGATCCACAGCCACAGCAGCAGCACGATGACCCCGCCGATGGCGCCGTAGGTCTTGTTGTAGTTGCCGAAGTTCGAAACGTAGAAGAAGAAGCCGACGGTCGCTACCGCCAGCACGAGCAGCGCGATGGCCGAGCCGAGGCTGATCCAGCGGAACTTCGGTTGCTTCACATTGGGAGCCCCGTAGTAGAGCACGGCCACCAGCACAATCGCGCACAGCACGATCACCGGCCATTTGGCGATATTCCATATCGCCACCGCGCCCTCGCCCAGCCCCATGGCGTTGCCCAGCGCCTGGGCCAGCGGACCGGAGACGATCAGCAGCATCCCCAGCACGGACACGGCCACAAGAAGCACCAGTGTCAGCAGCAGCATCAGCGGGCGCAGCTTGTAGAACGGCCGGCCTTCGGCCACCTCGTAGATCTGGTTCATTGCCCGTCCGAACGCCCCGACATACCCCGAGGCGCTCCATAGCGCACCGAGCAGACCGGCAATCAGCGCCAGGCCTGCCGACGGGGCCGAGGCCAGCTGCTCGATGGGCTGGCGCAGGGTTTCGACCACTTCCTTGCTGGCCAGTTCCTGGATCAGCGAGAGGATGTTGCGGGTCATGTTCTCCGCCTGGCCGGCAACTCCGAGCAGGGAGACTACCGCCAGCAGGGCCGGGAAAATGGAGAGCATCGCGAAATAGGTCAGCGAGGCCGCCATGTCCGTGCATTTCTTCCGGGAGAATTCCCTGATGGAGCGCTTGGCCGCGTATTTCCATGACCTGGAGTGCATATCCGGCGGGGAATCGGGTTTGGATTCGGCATCGGGTCCAGGAGCGTGCCGGGCTTTGGCAGCGGTTTCGGCCGCGTTCCCGTTCCCGGCATGGCTATCGGTTCCTGAAGGCATCTTGCACCTCTTTTCATCAGCTATCTGTGCCAGTTGATTGCCGCCGGCCCTGCTGCTGGGCCAGGCCGGCGCGGCAGGCAAATCGAATCATGCACCTGCCGCGCCACCTGCTAGGCCAGCTGGGCCGCGCTGCTACTCGGCGACCGGGAAACGCTCCCACGCGCGGTGGGTGGACAGCAGCTGCTCCGCGCTTTCGGCCACCGCCGAAAGCTCGACCAGTGCGATGCCCGGCGCGTCATCTTCCAGGCCCACCGCTTGCAGCAGGCCATCGGAGAGCCCGTCCAGGGTGATGATGGCCTTGTTGTGCCGGTAGGCCTCCGCAACCAGCAACGCCACGCGCGGGTCGATGGGAACCCCGCCTGCCCCCAAGGCGCCGGCCTTGGCATCCAGCGCAACCGCGGCGTCCGGGGCCGGCGGCAACGGGCCGATGAGCACCAGCGCATCGAATTCGATGGAGCGCGCCGTCAGGTAGGTGCGGTCAATGGGCAGGTCCGGGGCCACCTCGCCGCCGGAGGCCGAAACGAGCAGCGGGGACATGCCCCGTTCGGCCAGCGCCTGGGCTATTGCTGGCACGTGCTGGTGGTTTCCGCTGTTGAATACCACCCCGACCTTGCGCCCGTCCACTGGCCAGGCTTTTCCGATCTGGGACAGCACGGGGCTGGCCACCGGATCATCCAGCTGCACTGCGGCCGGTGCCGGCAGGCCCAGTGCCTGGGCGACCCCGGCGGCCAGCTGGGTATCGATCTTCGCCAGGCATTCCACCTGCCGCTGGCGGATCGCGGTATCGGTGCACTTGCCCAGTTCAAAGGAGTAGGCCTGCTGCACGTGGGCGCGCTCCACGGCCGAGAGGCTGATGTAGAACAGGCGCGCCTGGCTGTAGTGGTCCGAGAAGCTGGCCGGCTCGGAACGCACCTTCTTTCCGGAGGCCACAGGCTGCGGGAAGTCCAGCGGAGGCTGCTGGCCAGAGAGAACCTGCGACATGTACGGGCAGCCGCCATCCAGCGAGTTCGGCTTGTACGGCGCGATGCCCTTGGGCACCCGGTGCTGGTGGAAGCCGTCGCGGAACATGTCGTTGACCGGAGAGTCCGGCGAGTTGATCGGGATCTGCGCGAAGTTCGGTCCGCCCAACCGGGTCAGCTGGGTGTCCAGGTAGGAGAAGAGCCGCGCCTGCAGCAGCGGGTCGTCGCTGATATCGATGCCCGGAACCAGATGCCCGGGGTGGAAGGCGACCTGTTCAGTCTGCGCGAAGTAGTTCTCCGGGTTGCGGTCCAGCACCATCTTGCCCAGCGGCTGGACCGGGGCCAGTTCTTCTGGCACGAATTTCGTCGGATCCAGCAGGTCGATGCCCTCGAAGACCCCCGAACCGTCGTCGGGGAAAATCTGCACGCCCAGTTCCCATTCGGGGTAGGCTCCGGCATCAATGGCTTCGGCCAGATCGCGGCGGTGGAAGTCCGGATCCGCGCCGGCGGCCAGCTGGGACTCTTCCCAGGCCAGCGAGTGCACGCCGAGCTTGGGCTTCCAATGGAACTTCACCAGTGACGCTTTGCCCGCCTCGTTGACCATGCGGAAGGTGTGCACGCCGAAGCCTTCCATCATGCGCAGCGAGCGGGGTATCGCGCGGTCGCTCATCTGCCACATCACGTGGGCTTGGGCAGGGGTATGCAGGGAGACGAAATCCCAGAAGGTATCGTGGGCCGATTGCGCCTGCGGGATCTCGGTATCCGGGTGCGGCTTCGCGGCATGGACCAGATCCGGGAACTTGATGCCATCCTGGATAAAGAACACCGGGATGTTGTTGCCCACCAGGTCGAAAATGCCCTCTTCGGTATAGAACTTCGTGGCAAAGCCGCGGGTATCGCGGGCCGTGTCCATCGAGCCGCGGGAACCGACCACGGTGGAGAACCGCACGAAGACCCGGGTCTGCTTTCCCGGCTTGAGGAAATCGGCCCGGCACAGCTCGGAGGCGTTGCCGTAGCTGATGAAGGAGCCGTGGGCGCCAGCCCCGCGGGCGTGGACCACGCGCTCCGGAATCCGCTCATGGTCGAAATGCATGATCTTCTCGCGCAGGTGGTGATCCTGCAGCAAGGTGGGCCCGCGCTCTCCGGCTTTCAGCGAGTGGTCGGTATCGCTGACGGGAGCTCCCTGGTTGGTGGTCAGGAATTCGCTGTCCTGGCCGGGGCCGGACAAGACCGGTTCCCCTCCCGGGCTTGCTTGCTGTTGTGGTTCGCTGGCCATGGCACTCTCCTAGCTGCTTGGGAATAATCGGCTGGTGAATGCCACGCTAGGGGCCGGTGCACCGCTGATGCCAGCGAACTAGGCGATTCCCATGATTTACACATGTGCCCGCCCCCGGGCGTGAACACGCCAGGACCGCCGGTGGCTGCATGGCCCACCGGCGGTCCTGGTAGGACGTTTCAGAAACGCCCTGCCCCTCGTGCTTGTGCTGCGTTATTTTCCAGATTCCGCTCCTTACTTGGAAACCAGCTGGTATCCATTTTCGTTGTGCTCCGCCTCGTCGATGCCGGCAATTTCGATATCTGCCGCGACACGCCATGGGCTGAACTTTCCAATGACCGTGGCGATGACCCAGGTCATCACCGCGGAGAAGACCATGACCACAATCAGGGTGGCTGCCTGGGCGATCAGCTGGGCGACGCCTCCGCCGTAGAACAGTCCGCCAGCGCTCTCCTCGGTTGGCAGGGCGAAGAAGCCCAGGAACAGGGTTCCGATCAAGCCGGCGACCAGGTGCACGCCGACAACATCCAGCGAGTCGTCGTAGCCCAGCTTCCATTTCAAGTTCACTGCCCAGGCTGCACCGGCGCCAGCCAGTACGCCCAGCAGCATCGCGGCCCACGGGGCCACATCTGCGCAGGAAGGGGTGATGGCGACCAGGCCGGCCACCAGGCCGGAGGCGACACCCAGCGAGCTGGGGCGGGAACCGCGAAGCTTCTCAACCAGGATCCAGCCAAGGACGGCCGCACCCGGAGCTGCCAGGGTGTTGACCCAGATGAGTCCAGCCTGCTCGACGGTGGTCGCCGCACCGGCGTTGAAACCGAACCAGCCGAACCACAGCAGGCCGGCACCGAGCATGACCAGCGGGGTGTTGTGCGGCTGCGGACGATCGTGGAAGTTGTGGCGCTGGCCCAACTTCAGGGCCAGGACCAGGGCTGCGATACCTGCGTTGGTGTGGACCACTGCGCCGCCGGCGAAGTCAATGGCTTCGCCGAAGATGCTGCCCAGGAATCCGTCTGCGGAGAGCAAGCCTCCACCCCAGACCCAGAAGGCCACCGGTGCGTACACCAGGGTGACCCACAGCGGGACGAAGAACAGCCATGGCGCAAAGCGGGCACGGTCGGCGATGGCTCCGGAGATGATGGCTACCGAGATCATGGCGAAGGTACCGGCGAATCCGGCGGCGAGCAGCTCGGACTGCTCGGTATTGTGCATGGCAAAGTCGCTGATTGGATTGCCGACGATTCCGGCGATGGCTGGTTCCCCGGCGGAGAACGAGTAGCCCCAGAGCACCCAGACAACGGCGGTGATCGCCGCGGCGGAGAAACTCATCAGCATCATGTTCACCACGCCGGTGGCGCGAGTCATGCCGCCGTAGAAAAGTCCCAGTGCCGGTGTCATCAGCAATACGAGTGCGGCAGCTATCAGGATCCATAAGCTGGCTACATCCAACTCCATCTGGATCACTTCCCCTCAAGGTATTCGGTGTATCGGTGGTGTTATGACTATCTAACGCGCCCGATGTTTCCGAACACTCGCTGCTTCGTTTCCGCTGTGTATCAAGTTCCTGCCGGGGGTAACGTTTGCTTCTCGGCAATGTTTCGCCGCCGTTTCGAACAGTTCACGGTGCTGCTGGCCGACGGTCAAAAGAACAGCCCGGGGCGGACGCCGGCAGCGGCTATAGCCGCTTGATCTTCACGACTCGGGACTTCGGCACCGTAGGGGATCCGCCGATTCTCGTGTCGTAGCTCAGGGATCCGGTCACCGTGGCGGTGATTTGGACGATGCCCTCGGCCACGACGCCATCCGGCGCCTCGCAGTCCGCCAGGCCGTCACCGGCAGTGAACATCGGATTGTGCTCGTAGTCGTATTTGCCCACCTGCGCGTGGCTCAGCTCGGTATGGAAGGTGCATGGACCGGTCGCGGAGTCGAACTGGGTGACCAGCCCGTAGAGAATCACATTCTGATCAATGTGCGAGTCCGGTTGCTTCATGATGTGCGCCAGAGCACGCTTGGTGACCTTCTTGGCCTTGTTGGCCGTGGCTTTCTCAGCCGCGGCTGCGCGAAGCTCTGCTGCTTCTTCCTTGGGGCCAGGGCCAATTGCACTTCTGCTTCTGCCAGCTGGGCTTGCAGTGCTTCCTTTTCAGCAGCTATGGCTGCGCTCGAGGTTTGCGCAGCCTCAAACTCTTCTGCCGATACCCCGCAGGCAGCCATCGATAGAATTCCGGCCAGTGCGGTTGCAGTTGCTAAGAACCTTTTCATGCTCATTCCCCATTTCACGAGTGCGAGTTGCTTGAACCCCCAAGTTTCAAGTACCCATGATCCTTACAGGGGCCGGGGACAATTTAGCTGGAGCAGGCACACTGGAAGCATGGACCGATCTTTCTTCTTGCCCGATGCCTTGGACGTTGCGCCCCGGTTGCTCGGGGCAGTACTCACCGTGGATTCCAGTGATGGACCGGTCAGCGTGCGCATCACCGAAACCGAAGCGTACATGGGCCTGGGAACCGCAGGGCCCTATGATCCGGGCAGCCACTCGAAGGACAGGAAAACCGATCGCAACGCGTCCATGTTCCTGGAACCCGGGCACGCGTACGTGTACTTCACCTATGGAATGCATTACGCCCTGAATTTCGTTTGCTCACCGCCAGGAGCTGCGTCCGGGGTGCTGATACGTTCTGGCGAAATTATTTCCGGCGCCGACCTGGCCCACGCACGAAGACTGGAGAAGCGGCCCATCCGCTACGCCCGCAATCCCATCCCGGAAATCCAGCTGGCCCGTGGACCGGGGAACTTGGCCACCGCATTGGGACTCACGAGATTGGAACATGACGGGCTGGATCTGTTCGCTGCACCCTTTACCCTCCATGCTGCCTCTGGTCCCCCGGAGGCTTTGCGCACCGGACCCCGTGTTGGCGTCGCGGGGATAGCCGGCGGTCCGCAGTTCCCCTGGCGATTCTGGCTGCCCGATGAGCCAAGCGTTTCCGCTTTTCGCCCGGGCCGCGATGCTCCTGGGGCAGTCACGGGCATCAGGAATCAGAAATAGGCTCTGGCTGCAACGCAATTAATGCGTTGAAGCCAGAGCCTATCGAGCAAGGTGCCGCAAAGCCCTATGCTGCCGGGAACAGTTCCTTCGAATCCAGTTCCTTCTTCAGCCGGGATTCCAGGGTCTGGGACAGGGACTCGGCAAAGGTTTCGGTCAGGTGCGAGTGGTCCCAATAGGCCACGATGCCACCGACTACCGCAAAGCAGCGTCCGTCCTCGCACAGCTGGTCATTCATGTCGACGTCGATAATATTCGGCTTATCCAGGGCCTTCACCGCGTCGGCTTGCGGATCCATCGGAATCCATTGCTTCGCCTCGCCACTGCATTCGCTGAATTCGCCATCGCTGGAGGCCACGCAGTCAGGCACATTCTCCACGGTCTCCCCCGGGAAGGACGTATCCCGGATGACCGCTACAGCGGCGCCGGTGCCGGCCCAGTCCTGGAGAATCTTTTCGTAGGCCTTCTGGGCAGGCTCAGCGGTGTTTTCCATTTCGTATCCGGAAACCGGAAGGGACTGGCGGTTGGAGCTGATCACCAGATCATAGTCTTCCTTTTCGATCTGCTTGGTCACCCAGCTGCCATAATCAGCGCAGCCCTTTTCCCGTGCCTTGGAGTCAAAGACCTGGGGTTCGCCCATGACGGCGCATCGGCTGGCCAAATAGGTATCAATACTCCAGCCATTCTTCTTCGCCATAGGTTCCAAGGCAGGAATCCACTGGCCTGCATGCGAGTTTCCAACCAGTGCTACCTTGATCTTGCCATCACCGTAGTTGCATACCGGGCGGTCCTTGTAGTCGGCGTCCTGGCTGGCGAAGCAATCGTCCTTGTAGACAACCGGCTTGTCGGTCTTCGCAACTACCGGGGCGGGAGCCACCGGCTGGTAGGCCGTCTCGATATTCACTGCTTCACCGCATGATTCACTGAGCGACGCGGCACCGAAGCAGTCTTCGCCCAGCTCCTTTTCGACCTGGGCCAAGGCCTTGTCGACGTCTTGGGCGTCATTGATAATGCGTTCGGTGTTGAGGTAGAAAGCTCCGGCAACCAAAGCCAAGACGAGGCTGCCCGTGGCAAGGAAGCGTGGCGCCGTGAGCAGTACCGAGGCGTCAATGAACTTACGGAATCGAACCTCGACAAGCTTCTGCGTCAAAACAGCCAAAACCAGCGTCAAGGCCAGGGCAATGATCTTCTGGGGCCATTTGAAGTCATCCACCATGAACGGCATCAGGATCAATAGCGGCCAATGCCAGAGGTAGATGGCATAGGAATTGTCACCGAAGAACTGGAACGGCTTGCTGCTCAAGAACATGTTCGGCGAGTACTTATGCGTGGAATGGCAGAGCAGGATCAGTGCGGTGCCGAATACGGGAATCGCTGCGATGTATCCGGGGAACGGCATCTGCCCGGTAAAGGCCACCGCGCTGAATGCGATGGCAAGGACTCCGCCCCACGACCCGATCAAGCTCATCGCATCCTTCTTGGCCGCATGCGCACGCGCTCCCAAAGCCGCCACCAGGGCGCCTGCCGAGAATTCCCAGACTCGGGTAAAGGTCGAGAAGTACGCGCTGCCCGGTTCAGTCGCGGTTGCGTATAGCGAGTATCCGAAGGAAATCAAGAAGACGGCGCTGATTCCGGCCAACGCGGCGGTTGCCGGCTTGATTCCGGACTTGATTGCGGCGAAGATCAGCACGCCGATCAGAATTGGCCATACGAAATAGAACTGCTCTTCTGCAGACAGGGACCAGAAATGCTGGAAGGGGCTTGGAGCTTCGCCTTCGGCAAGGTAATCGACCTTGGTCAGTGCCAGGTACCAGTTCTGGAAGTAGAACGTCGCGGCCATCGCTTGCAGCCCCCAGTCCTGCCACACCGTGGACGGTGCGAAGAACCAGATGCCCAATACGCTGGCCAGGATCACCAAGAAGGAGGCAGGGATCAGCCGCTTGACTCGCCTCATCCAGAAATTGACGACATCGCCAATATTCTTCGGCGGCTTGGCGAGCAGATGCGAAGTGATCAGGAATCCCGAGATCACGAAGAACACGTCGACTCCGACGAAGCCGCCGGGCAGATAGTGCCCCCAGAAGTGGTACAGCACGACAACACCTACGGCGATGGCGCGCAGGCCCTGGATGTCCATGCGGAAAGCCCTGGGCTTAGGGTCCTGCTTGACTGGTATGGGCAGGTCTTGGTTCGACGACACTTCTGGATGGATCCTTTACCGGCTGGTCTGACCGCACGGGGGCATCCAGAACCAACCGGAGTATCCCTCATGCAGTGCGTACAGATTGAAGGGACACATTTCCCCAGAAAACATCTTTACCCAAGTAGTCTGGACGTTTTCTGTAGCGCTGGTCACTGCCTCCTTGGGTGACCTGCGGCCAGAAGGCGCCCGAAAAGTTCCATTCACTCACTGACTAGATCTTTTCCGTAGAGGCCCCAAGGAAAGTTTCGGACCCAGGAGCGAGTGGTGTGACTGACCTCACTGCAAGATTCCCTTGATTCCAACCCCTGTGCGCGCCCCATGGCCCAGCAGGAACAAAACCGCTCTGTGCAGGATTACAGATGCGCAGCGCCCGCTTAAGCAAGATCTCCCCGCCGCAGGAAACGACGGGGAGATCAAGAAAATATGGAATTATCGATTAGCCTTCGAGCAGTGCGTCCACGAAGTCTTCCGGGTTGAATGGCGCGAGATCATCCGGACCCTCACCCAATCCCACCAGCTTCACCGGAACACCGAGCTGACGCTGGATAGCCACGACGATGCCGCCCTTGGCAGTACCGTCGAGCTTGGTCAGCACGATGCCCGAAACGTTGACAACCTCGGAGAAGACCTTGGCCTGCTGCAGGCCGTTCTGCCCGGTAGTCGCATCGAGGACCAGCAGGACTTCGTCAATGGTGGCCTTCTTCTCGACCACTCGCTTGATCTTGCCCAACTCGTCCATCAGGCCGACCTTGTTCTGCAGGCGGCCGGCAGTGTCGATCATGACGATGTCGACTTCCTGCTCGATGCCCGCGGAAACGGCTTCAAAGGCAACGGAGGCCGGGTCGGCGCCGTCGATCTCGGAACGCACGGTAGGCACGCCCACGCGGTCGCCCCAGGTAGCCAGCTGCTCGGCGGCGGCCGCACGGAAGGTATCGGCAGCGCCCAGCAGGACGTCCTTGTCTTCCGCAACGAGCACTCGCGCCAATTTGCCGATGGTGGTGGTCTTGCCAACACCGTTGACACCGACCACCATGATGATGCTTGGGCGGTCCGGATGCGGTTCAGGCAGGTAGCTGCGGTCCAAGCTAGGATCCACCAGCTTGAGCAGTTCCTCGCGAAGCATTGCCTTGACGCGAGCCGGGTCCTTGCTGCCTTCAATCTTCACTCGTTCACGCAGTGCGTCAACAAGCTCAAGTGCAGGCTCGGTACCCAGGTCTGCCATCAGCAGGTTTTCTTCAATCTCTTCCCAGACATCCTCGTCAATCGAGTCTTGGCTGAGCAGGGCCAGCAGGCCCTTGGAGAACATGCTGTTGGATTTTGTCAGTCGCGCACGCAGCCGGGCCAGACGGCCCTGCACTGGTTCTGGAACATCGAGTTGTGGCGCAGCAGGTGCGGCAGGCTCTTGGACCGCGACAGGCGCATCGCTTGCACCGGCAGTGTCCGCTGCGGCATCAGTATCGCCCTCAGCACTCTGGCCAGCTGGCAAGTCGTCTGCATCGCGCTCTGACGTATACGGAGTCTTAGGCTTGCGGCCCTTGGTGACGAAGGCAATGACGCCAATGGCCACCACGGCAACAACCGCGACAATGATGATGGTTAATATAAGCGAATCAGACACGCTCTAAATCGTCTCATATCTCCAACCATTTAGGGATCATATGGCAGGCAGCACCAGCATCAGCGCATTTTGCATTCAAGGCTAGACTGGCAGGTGGGTTGCTTAGCCCCGTTCGTCGTTCCAGAAAGGCTGAGGGTTACTGCTCGCTGAGCGGCAGAACCATCTGTTCAATTGATATGGCATTGAAAACCACCCGTGCTGCCAAGGCGCCCATCCCCCAAGAGATCAGCGTATTGCTGGTTGCGGCATTCATCATCGCATTGGGTTTCGGGCTCATCGCCCCCATCTTGCCCCAGTATGCAGTGAGCTTTGATGTCGGCAATGCGGCCGCCACTATTATTGTCAGCATTTTCGCCTTTACCCGATTGATTTTCGCACCGGTAGCAGGCGTCCTGGTAGGGAAGCTCGGCGAGCCCAAGATCTACGTCACCGGCGTTCTGCTAGTTGCGGTATCGACTTTGCTTTGCGCTGTGGTCCAGGACTATACGCAGCTATTGATTGCTCGTGGACTGGGCGGCTTCGGGTCGACCATGTTCACCATTTCAGCCATGGCATTAATTGCGCGCCTGGCTCCGGAGAAATCCCGTGGACGCATCTCGGGCTTGTATGCCGGCTCGTTCCTCTTGGGCAACGTCTTCGGCCCGGTTCTTGGAACCTTGCTTGCCCCGCTGGGCATGCGTATTCCGTTCTTGATTTACGGCACCGCCCTGGTGATTGCCGCAGGCGTGGTCTACATGGCCTTGGGCCGTCGCCGCGATCTGGATGCAGATGCGGCAAACCCGCGATCAAGGCATTCCGATATTGAAGTGGTGACCACCCGCGAGGCGCTGGTCTCCCCCGCCTACCGGGCGGCATTGTTCTCCGGATTCAGCTACGGCTGGCTGGCGTTCGGCGTGCGCAACAGCATGATCCCGCTTTTCGCCTTGGCCGTGTTCGGCCAAACCATGGGTGCCACGGCCGCCGGAATCTCCATGACGGTGTTTGCCATCGGCAATGGTTGCGCGCTGGTGTTCTCCGGTCGCCTGACAGACAGCATTGGACGCAAGATCCCCGTGGTCCTTGGCATGAGTGTCCTGCTCGTGTCCATTGGCGCGATGGGGTATTCGACCTCCCTGGTTGGCTTCATCGTCTTCTCGGTCCTGGCAGGCATTGGCGGCGGGCTGCTGGGCCCAGCACAGCAAGCGTCCGTGGCTGACGTGATTGGTTCCGGCCGCAACGGCGGCAAGGCACTGGCCGGATTCCAGATGTGCACCGATCTAGGCTCCATCATCGGCCCGCTGCTGGCCGGGGCCATGGCCGACATGATCAGCTTCCAATTAGCCTTCAACATTTCGGCTGTCGTGGGCCTGGTCGGAGTGGTTGCCTGGCTGTTGGTTCCAAAGACCATAAAACCGGTGGAATTGGCCGATTAAGCAATTCCGCAGTTTTAGATTTCCCTTGGCATCGGCGGCGATATTAATTCCCGGAATCTTGCCGGGAAACATCGGGTAGATATACTAGCAAAGGCTTTCGCCATTTCACTTGCACTCGATTATTCAGGGGAATCCATGCCGGCTATCCGGACGCGACGATCCAAAGCTCTATCAATTGCGGTTATAGCCGCACTTTCCATCCCGCTTTCTGCTGGTCCGGGGTTCGCCTCGCCAACAGAAGAGCCCTCCGCTCAAACTGTTCAGTCTCCCTCGCCCACTGCTACCGTGGCTGATGCGCCGGAACCATCGTCTACGCCGTCTCGCGAGGCCGAGGCCACCGGGACCAGCACCAGCGAAGTTGAGTCCGAGGCGCCAGCACCAAGTGCGCCGGCTGCTATTGCCACTCCAGCAGCTGAAGAAATTTCCAAGGCACTGTCCAAAGACGATGATCTTTCCAAGAAAGAACGCGTACAGCTAGCCGACAAGGCGCTGGCCGAAATGGAGCTCGAGCACCTCGATGCCCAGCTGGGCCAGGGTGCCAAGCGAATTGCCGAAACCGGTGACGCGACGATCCCTACCATGGATGAGCTAGCGGATCTCGCGAAGCTGTCTTCAAATGATTCTGCGACTTCAGTTCCGTTCCAGGTGGGCGCGCCGGCTTCCCTTGATGAGTTGCGAACCTGGCGTCCACCGGGCACCCTTGGGATCGATGTTTCCCGCCATCAAGGCGACGTGAACTGGTCCACTGCCAAGGCAAACGGGGCACGTTTCGCCTACATCAAGGCCACCCAGTCGTGGCCTTCTTCCTTGTACAAGGACCCTAAGTTCAGCCAGAACTACACCAAGTCGCGCAATGCCGGCCTGATTCGCGGTGCGTACCATTTCGCCATGCCTGCCCATTCTTCCGGTGCTGTTCAGGCCAGGGAATTCATGGCTAACGGTGGTGGGTGGACCAATGACGGGTACACCATGCCCCCACTGCTGGATATCGAGTGGAACCCGTACAACAAGACCGCTTATCCGCAGGGCAAGGGCGATATGTGCTACGGCATGACGCCTTCCCAATTGGTTACCTGGATCAAGGACTTCGGCAATACTGTCAAGGCCAAGACCGGTCGCCTGCCGATGATCTACACGGCCCAGTCGTGGTGGGATGAGTGCACGGGTGATTCCGCAGCGTTCAAGTCCTGGCCACTGCATGTCTCGATCTTCCCCACCGCTGACGTTGCGAAGAATCCCCGCGAACTTCCTGAAGGCTGGACCACGTTCAATGTCTGGCAGTATTCTTCCAACTCCAATTTGTTGGGGTCAACGAAGAATGTGGATGCCAACGTGTGGAACGGCGATCTGACGTCGCTGCGCGACTTCGCGAAGAACCGCCGCAGCACGCAGTACAAGCTGACTACCAGCTACTTTGGCAATATGGATGTCTGGCCGACCCGCTTGGGCCCATCACGCATGTCTGGCGCCAACCGTTATGGAACGCCTGTTGCGATCTCCAAGCGCACCTTCCCCTACGGGGCCAAAACTGTTGTCGTGGCTTCCGGCGAGCACTTCGCTGACGCACTATCAGTTACCTCGCTGGCCAACCGCCACAATGCACCCCTGTTGCTGACCAAGCAGGCCTATCTGCCGAGCGCAGTGGCTGCGGAAATCAAGCGGCTCAATCCGTCCCGCATCGTCATTGCAGGTGGCCCAACCGCAGTCAGCAGCAAGACGTTCACGCAGCTGAAGAAGTATGCACCGGTATCCCGAGAAGCAGGAAACACGCGCTATGGAACCAGCGCAGAGATTGCTACGAATTGGTCTTCTGCCAAGAACGTGTTTGTGGCATCTGGACGCTCGTTCCCTGATGCCCTGTCCATGGCAGCTGTCGCGGCAGACCGCAAGGCTCCATTGCTGCTGAGCAGTAAGAAATACGTGCCAAGCACCATCTTGAAGCAGCTCAAGCGCCTGAATCCCTCCACCGTGTACTTGGCTGGTGGGCCACTGGCAATCTCCAGAAATGCGGAAAACGAGATCCGAAAAGCGCTTCCGAATGCCAGGATCGCTCGTTACGGCGGAGAATCACGTTATGACACCAGTGCTGTCATCGCGAAGGCCTTCTGGCCAAATGGTGCGCAGCGCCAGTTCATTGCCAACGGCAAGAGCTTCCCCGACGGACTGAGCGGTGCCGTTGCTGCAGGCTACAACGGCGCGCCAGTGCTGCTGGCTAAAAAGTCCTGCCTGCCTAAGTCCATAGGCTCAGCGCTGACCGGCATGGAAGGTTGGACTAATGTGCTGATTGGCGGTCCGCTGGTTCTCGACGAGACTGTTGCCTACCGAAATGACGGAACCCTCAATACGTGTTCGTAGGCGTTGCGAGTTAGGGTTCGCCTAGCTGCACAGAGGCTCGTAGTTGCTGTTTGGGGCAACTACGAGCCTCTCTGTGTTCTGCAGGAGGGAGCCTGTCCCGGGAAAGGCTGGTACCCCGGCTCCCTATAGCGCGGTGCTACTTAGCTTGGCGAGCATCTATGCTCATATACCCATTGGCTGTTGCGTAGACCAGCAAACCCGAGAATTCCTGGCTCGCAACGCTTTTCCCCATCCTGATCCGCTTTGCAGGAACGCCCTGATACTCGATGAAGATGTTGCCCAAGCGAGAAATCGATTCAAGCACGGCGGCACGCGGGAAAGATGCAGTGAGCCGCGATCCGCTTTCGTCAACTGCAAGCTCGCCTCTTGCCACGGTTTCGGTGTCTCGATCCCTTATATGAATGCCGATTGGCGACGGTCCCGAGACTGGAAAATCGACGACCAGACAGATGCGTTCAGCAGTATTCTCGACCGAAACAACTGCAGGCGCTTTCTCAGCTTCCATTTTATTCTGGGCAAGCTGCTCCAGGTATTCCAAGTCGCCGGCGAGGATGGCGTCGACCAGCTTTGCCTCTTGCGGCTTGAAGAGCGCTGCAGAATTATCCAGATGGAAGGTTTCCAAGAAGCTCTTGTGGCTCGACACCCATGCTGCGCGCTGTTCGGCGGTATAACGCAGGAAACGTTGTCCGTCATAGAAACGCAAACCCTTGCGAACGAACAATCCGGCAATGCGCTTCCTGGCCACTTCCAGATCCGGCCCAGTGTACGTCGCGATAGTTTCCGCGATCTTGGTCAAAGAACCTACGTAACCGGCAGGATCGATTTGCTGCGTACTAATATTTTGGCCGTCCGACCTTAGCCGGATCTCGTAGTAGTTGTAATCGCCCAGGATGCTGATTCGCTGAGCAGCGGAATAGGCTTCGACCATGGCGATGCCATCTTCAAGCCTGACTTTTTCTTCGACAAAGCGGATGCCATGCGAATTGAGAAGCCGTCGCCGGATCATCTTTTGCGGCGAAAGGGTCCGCAGAATGAAGTCGTAGTCCACATCGAGAATTGTTTTTTCAAACAGCTTCGCTTGAACTCTCCGGCCGTCCAAACCGACCATTTTCGGAACGAGGACATCCACGTCATGCTCCAGCGCAAATGAAGTCATGCGCCTGAGCGCTTGGGGACCGAGCCGGTCATCACTGTCGATGAAGAAAACATATTCTCCACGCGCATTTTCAATGCCTACATTGCGCGGCTTGCCCGGCCAACCACTGTTCTCTTGATGCAAGGCGATGAAGTTCGAATTTCGCTTCGCATAGACATCCAAAATCTCTCCGCCAAAATCCGTCGAGCCATCATCCACTGCAATGACTTCAAATTCTTCTGGTTCCAGGTCCTGGGCTTCTAGAGAATTAAGCAGTTCCGTAAGGAACGGCATGGCGTTATAAACGGGAATAACCACACTCACCAATGGAGAAGATCCCTGGAGCATCGACCCGCTCGGGAGGACATCCTCCTCCCCTGTTTCCCGATGTGCCGGACTCTTCGAAACAGCAGGGTTATCATTGATACGTTTACGGAAAAATGCCATGTCATCCTCAGTAGAGACAGTGAATTACGGAGCATGCAAGTTCGCCCCTGCAAATCCCTACTTTACCGCAATAGCTACGTCGTCACAGCTCGTTCCATTTTCTGGCTAATCACTGTAGAAACCCCGTCTCCGCGCATAGTGACGCCGTACAGAGCATCAGCTACTTCCATGGTCTTCTTCTGGTGGGTAATCACAATCAGCTGCGATGACTCGCGCAGCTCTTCGAAGATCGTGATCAGGCGTCCCAAATTCATATCGTCCAAGGCCGCCTCCACCTCGTCCATCACGTAGAACGGCGACGGGCGAGCCTTGAAGATGGCGACCAGCAACGCGACAGCAGTCAGCGAACGCTCTCCACCGGAGAGCAGCGAGAGCCGCTTGATCTTCTTGCCGGCCGGACGCGCTTCCACCTCGATGCCTGTGGTGAGCATATTCTCGGGATCGGTGAGCACCAGCTGGCCCTCGCCGCCTGGGAAGAGGCGATCGAAGATCCGCCTGAACTGAACGGCGGTGTCGTTGTAGGCTTCGGTGAACACCCGCTCGACGTGGGAATCAACGTCGGCAATGATCTGCTGCAAATCCCCTCTGGACTTCTTCAAATCCTCGAGCTGGCCGGAGAGGAACTTATGGCGTTCCTCCAAGGCAGCGAACTCTTCAAGTGCCAACGGATTGACTTTGCCCAAGGCCGCCAGGTCGCGTTCGGACTTCTTCAGCCGCTTTTCCTGCTCGACGCGATCATATGCCCGGGTGCCGACAGGATTGCCTTCTTCATCAACGTTTTGCCGCAGCGCGCCCCACTTGTCATCTTCGTCGAGGGCCTCCGGAATCAGCTGGTCTGGACCGTAGTTGGCGATGAGGTGATCAGGGGTGTATCCGAGTTCTTCCAGGGCCTTGGTCTCAAGATTCTCAATGCGCATCCGCAGTTCCGCACGGGCCATCTCATCACGATGCACAGCATCAGCAAGACGGGCCAGCTCGGCGGAGAGCTGCTCCGCTTCCTTGCGTTGGCTGCCCAGCATGGATTCCAGTTCGGATTTCTTTCCAGCCAGCTCTTCGCGTTCTTGGCCAGCCATCGATACCGATACTTCAATGAAACGCAGGACGCGCTCAGCAGCTTGCTCAATACGGATCGCATTGGCTGCTTGCGCCTTGCGCTGCTCCGCTCGACGAGCTGCAACTTCACGGTGATTGCGCTCAGCTGCCGCAGTGCGGCGCAGACCCTCAACGCGCGAACGCAACGCAGAAACGCGCTCTTCACTACTGCGCAAGGCAAGCCGGGCTTCTAATTCCTGCTGTCGTGCCGCGGCTGCAGCATCTGCAAGAGCCGCTCGTGCCGCGTCATCAACGGTTTCTTCATCTTGATCCGTTGAAGCTAGCTCCATGCGCTCGGTAATCTCTTCCAGAGATTCCTGCTCGATTTCCAGCTTCTCCAGCGTTGCTTCGAGCTTTTCTTCCAGCTTGGCTTTGTCCGATCGCGCGCTGCGAAGTTTCTGTCCAAGACGTGCCAAATACGAGGATAATTCATCAATGGCGGCATCAGATTCAGCCAGCGCCGACAGGGCCTCATCGCGTTGTTGCTGAGCGATGGAAAGCTCTGGTCCCCGCTGAGCCAATCTGTGCTCGACTGTGGAAAGTTCTTCCTGGCACTGGGAGAGTTCAGTTTCCGTCTGTTCCACTAAGGCCTGCTGCGCGATCAGGGAAGCGCCTGCTGAGTCCCCCACGGAACTGCGAACTGCCGAAACAGTGATGCCATCCAAGGTGGTGAGCAACGCAGATGGGTTCTGCACCAAGGCCGCAGGAGCTTGGCTCATTTCCTCAATGATGTAATGGCCAACAAGAAGCTGATCAAGCAAGCTATCCAGTGGGCCATCGGCAGCTACAACTTCACGAGCACTGACGGCATTAGGCATTGCAGTAGCCTTTGCACCACTTGGCAGAACTTCGGCGTGCAGGAATACTTGGCTGGCCTGCTGCTGTTGCAGGGCTTCGATGAGCTCCAACGCATCACCAAGGTTCTTGGCTACCAAAGCTTCTGCACTGTCACGCAAAATCGCGGCGATGGCCTGTTCATATCCCGGATTAACCGTAATCAGCTCCCCCAAACGGCCGAGGAGCAGTCCGGATGTTGATCCAAGAAGCTGTGATGACTGATCATCTGGTTTGGAGTTCAACTTCAGGGCTTCAAGGCGAGCACGCAATCCGGAAACACGCACCGATAGCTCGCGTTCACGCTGACTATCGGCATTGTGCTCTTCTGACAATGCTGCGTGTTCCCGATCAGCACTCTCAAAATCGATATTCAGTTGGGCTTCGCCCGCCAATTGTTTTTCAAGATCACTGGCAACTTCTGCGTGAGAGCGCAAATCCAGTTCAAGGTCCGAGTCGAAGGACTGGACGCTTTCCTGGAGGCGGGATATTTCGGCCCGGGTCACGTCGACACGGCTGCGTGCGGAAGCCACCTGCGAGGCGAGCCGTGACATGCCTTCTCGACGGTCCGCCGCGGCACGGAGCATGGCAGCCATCCGCTGCTGTTCGGCGCGTGATGCTTCCTCGGCCTGCTCTTTAGCCTCTACAGCTTCAGCAAGAATCTCGTGGCGGTCTTCAAGAGCTTCTTCAAGTTCCTCAAGTTCTTCGCTCATTCGCTCAGCTTGAGCTTCCAAACGCTCAGGATCACGGCTGGAATCGAAATGGGTTTCATTGCTTTCCAGCAATTTCCCGCGTTCACGAGCCAACGCGGCCAGCGATCGATAACGCTCTGCCTGCGTGCTCAACGAAACCCACGTTTCCTGGATCTGAACCAGTCGCGGGGTAATGGTTTCCATCTGGGCAGTCAGTTCAGCGATGTGCTTCTTGATGCGTTCCAGGCGTGCCGCAGCGTCTTCTTGCTGAGCTTGGATTTTGGATTCGTCATCAATATCCTGGGCCAGCTTGTTGTTCAGTGTGACCAAATCATCTGCCAGCAGACGGGACTTTGCATCCCTGACATCAAGCTGCACCGTCTGCGCACGGCGAGCGATTTTCGCTTGCCGTCCCAACGGAGCCAATTGGCGGCGAACCTCGGCGCTCAAATCCTCAAGACGATCCAGATTTCCCTGCATCGCTTGCAGCTTGCGCAGGGTTTTCTCCTTGCGCCGTCGGTGCTTGAGCACGCCGGCCGCTTCCTCGATGAAACCACGCCGATCTTCAGCGGTAGCGTGCAAGATGCGGTCCAGCTGTCCCTGACCGACAATCACATGCATTTCTCGACCCAGACCGGAATCCGAAAGCAGCTCTTGAATGTCCAGAAGACGGCAAGAACTTCCATTAATGGCGTATTCGGATCCACCAGTACGGAACAGCGTGCGGGAGATAGTGACTTCTGCATAGTCGATAGGCAGCTGGCCATCAGAGTTATCGATTGTCAGGGACACATGGGCACGGCCCAGTGGTGGGCGGCCAGAAGTGCCAGCAAAGATCACGTCTTCCATCTTGCCGCCGCGAAGCGTCTTGGCACCCTGTTCACCCATGACCCAGGACAGCGCGTCAACCACGTTGGACTTGCCGGAACCGTTAGGTCCTACAACAGCCGTGACGCCCGGTTCAAACTCAAAAGTGGTCGCCGATGCGAAAGACTTGAATCCGCGAACGGTGAGAGTCTTGAGATGCACGGCGTGAAGTTCCTATGTTTGGGCGAAATCGCTAAAGTTGGGTTGGGCAATCAAACCCAATCCTTGTCGCAATTCTAGCGAAGCGCACTGGGGATTATCTGGTTGTGCTCGCAAAATCCGAGGAAGAAAATCGAGGGATAGATCATTCTATGAGCATTCTGACGCAGATTGACCAGTGGCCAAGTGACAACGCGGTATCCGTGGTGGTGAACGGCAATGGTGCAATCGTTGACCAGCACGGTGATACTGCCCGTGTTTACCCCTTGGCTTCGGTGACCAAGTTGCTCAGTGCCTACACGTTCTTGGTTGCTCTGGAAGAAGAAGCCATCACCCTCGAAGACCCTGCAGGGCCAGAGGGTTCAACCGTGCACCACCTATTGGCGCACACAGCCGGGTATGACTTTGATTCCGGAACCATCCGCTTTGCCGTAGGGACTAAACGCGGATACTCGAATTACGGCTTTGAAAAGCTCGCAGAGCATCTGGAACAACAGACCAGAATCAGCATGGCCCAGTATGCCCAGGAAGCGGTCTTCGCTCCCCTGGGGATGGCTGATACAGAAATTGCCGGCAGCTGCGCAAAGGATGGCCGATCCACCGCTGCCGACCTGGCAAAATTCGCTGCCGAACTTTTGACCCCAACTATCGTGGCGCAAGAAACATTGAGCGAGGCAACGCGTGTGCATTTCGAGAACCTCGCTGGAATTCTGCCCGGCTATGGCCGGCAGAACCCGAATGACTGGGGACTCGGGTTTGAGATCCGATCGTCCAAAGCGCCGCACTGGACAGGCGCAAGCCATCCAGCGTCCACCTATGGACACTTTGGGCAGTCTGGTACGTTCCTCTGGGTGGACCCTAAACATCGTCTGGCCTGTGTGACGCTCACCGATAAAAGCTTTGGCCAGTGGGCTGTTGACACTTGGGCCCCGTTCAATGACCAAGTTCTAGTCGCCACGAAAATTACTCGGAATAACTAGTTATTCCGAGTCAGTCTGCCTACGATCCTTTAGTTTGATCTTCGATCAAAACAGCTAGACTGATCAACAGATATAGAAACAGTGTGAATCACAGCTATTCTAAGCATAATCACTATTACAGCTCACTCCTTTCAACACCTATCATCCAGAACTAACGAGGATTTCAATGACTGATAAAAACTACAGGCAGTGGCAAGTTCTGCACTACGTATGGGACAACTTGTCAGATTTTAAAAATCGCTGGATTATGCTACCGGGGATCCACACCATTCAATTTGGTAAAGATGAATCCCCAATTGACATTTATGTAAATGAATATATTAATGCGTCAGATTTTAAAGCACAACCAGTGTTCTTCACAGGTGCCATCTCTTCACGAGGAGATAAGAAAGGGCCATTCTTTTCCGGACTGGGACTGACGAACAATAAAAAACTTCCACTAATCGCCGTCGCGGACCCAAGCCTCGATGATGACGCTTCCTTAAGCCTAGCTTGGTACACAGGTGGTCCAACCGACAACTTCACAGCTAATCTACTCGCGACTTTAACTGTCCTTCAGGAGAGCCTTAAACGCGAGTTGATTTTCATAGGTGGATCAGGAGGTGGATTTGCTGCGCTAAATATCGCTTCAAGGTTCAAAGGAGACTCGACCGCGCTGGTTTGGAATCCACAAACGGATATATATGAATACGCAGAACGCTTCGTAAAAGCATACTTGAGAAGTCGGTTTAATTTCGCCTTTGCGACTTTAGGCTCACCCGATTGGAAACAATTTTGTAAGAGCAGAACCGATTCCAAAGTACACACCCACGTTTTGCGAAGCCAGACTCTTACCGCGCCCCGACGTGTTATTTACCTTCAGAACAGTGCTGATTGGCATCGGAGCAAACACCTCAAGCCCCTCTGGTCAATGACGACGCAAAAAGAACTACAAGAAGGGATCAATTCGCTGGACGATAATCACATCGTCTTCGTCAGGGAATTCGCCGAAGGGCACGCACCACCACCGTCCACCCTAATCGGTAGCCTCTTGGAACAATTAATGGACCTCTCGATGAATGCCAAAGATTTAAAATTCTAAGAAGCAAACTCAAATTGACTTCATCAAAAAACGGAAGCCAGTGAGACTGACAATGCTTCCCGCTAAGCAGCTCGCACTGTCCGACCTAGGTTCATCCCTCGAAAATTGCCCATGTTTTCGATATGAAGAAGAGCGGGACACTCCTACCCTAAAGCCGGAGTCACGAAACAAAATGCGCGCTCCTCGTTTACCCGCAATGGGTCAAATGAGATTTCGTTGCGATAACACGAAGCCATCGACCGTCAAAATAACTATCCAGCCCCAGATAAGGTCCTCGATATGCTGAATCGTACCAGGAACATTAAGAAGCACTCTTCCCGCGGTAGACGCATATTTGACGACTTTGATAGCGCACTTCGTGCAGGTCTTTCTGAAGGGCTTACCATTATCAAATCCAACGGACGATATTTCGATTTCTATTTCGAAGACCGAAATTCTCCGGTGACCCTTGTCACATTCCATGCGGCAACTGGACCTAAAACCGTTGAGTATCCTATTTTTACCGGATCGCGTTTCGCTGAGAAGCTCGGTGTCAACTTACTCGCCTTCGCCGACTCCGCTTGTGGCGGAGCAGAAAAACTACTCACTTTTTGGCACCAAAGCACCAAACGAGTTCCGTCTGGTAAGTTCATCCCGTCAATCATCGCCCTGACACAACGTCCCGGGCAAGAAAAACATCTTATTTTTTTTGGTTCCTCCGCTGGCGGATATGCGGCTCTTCATTACAGTACCTACTTTCCAGAGTCAGTTGCATTAGTGATGAATCCTCGCATTGAACTTCTCGGAAAACCTGATCGCTTTGACGACTACTCCCGAAAAGCGTATCCGGGATGGAACCCACAAATGATTGCCGCAAAAATTCCAACAAGCATGTCAAAGTGGTACGCCAAAGGAAGAGAAAATACCGTGGCATACATACAAAATACTGGTGACAGACTGTATTACGAGAATCATTTCTCGCGCTTTGAGGCTGCTACGCGTGAGCAATCAAATATTCATTTTAAGATCCAGAATTGGGGAAAGGGGCACATAGTCCCTCCTGCGAACGAATACATGGAACCTCTTAAGTCACTCGTTAACCATGCTCCGAATTGGAACGCAGGGCTATCAAATTTTGCCAGTTGAGGCACCCGTACTTCCAGTTCTAGTCACCGTTCATTCGTGATTATCATCTTGGGTTCAGGTTGCTCGTAGTCACGGGGACTGCCCACCGAGACTTGAACAAACATCACATAGTAAGGTTAGACGTATGGCTTCTACTAAGACCTATGCTCCGGTGATTACGGGGTTACCGCATACCTCAATCAGTTCGGCGCCAATAAACACAGTTGTGAAACGGAATGAAGATCCCGTTATTCGTGGTTCACGACGATTCTGGCTCGATGGAAGCGTAATTCTAAACGGAACATGCATTCAGCGAACTGCGGATCTCGATTCGTCACTACCACAAGCAGCGGAACGGTGGAGTATTGAAGAACTTGCTGATTGGTGGTCGAAAGGTGCACGAAACCCTGGTGCACTATTCATTGAAGATTCAGTAGATTCATGGAGCGCTTGTCTGCCTGACCCACTGGGCGGTGCACTTGCGTTCTCTCTCAATAAGCAGGGCAAAGCATTCGTTTCTACCAGCATCGTAGAACTTGTACATGCAGCCGAGACACATGGAATCATCTTGGAAAAGGATCCATTGTTTCAGGTAGAGCGTCTCATGCTTGGCAACGGAGGGCTCACACCTGCAAGTTACAAGGGTGTACATTCACTTGAGCCTTTTCAGTATTTCGTATTGTACGGAAATCAAATCTTTACAAAGAATTACAAGATTCGCGAGAGCCTTGACTCTGCATCGCTCTATGATTTGTTTACAATTCTTCGATCTGACGTCCAAGGCGCTGTCCAAGCAATAGCAGAGACGAATTCTCAGCAAATCACCGCACACTTGACAGGCGGTTTTGACTCACGCCTAGTTCTCTCCGCAGTATTGAACCTAGAACTGCGAGATCGAGTCAATATATTCTGTTCCGGCCCTGAAGGTTCCACCGATCGAATAATCGCCGATGGCCTGACGAGACAATACGGCCTACAACGAGTAGACGGGGCAGGGCTCACGACTGCACCAACGACGAACATGTCAGAACGACTAATGGGCGCACTCTTTGCGAGTGGTGGAATAACTAATACGGGCCCGTTCGGTCGAGAAATCTCTGTACCAGTTAGCGCAATGGGCGGCGGCTACGGAGAAGTGCTTCGAACATTCTTTGGAAACAGAAAAATTACCGACTCACTTGGTCGACTTGATAGCAGCCTCCTTATATCAAGCTATCTGCCCACAGCAAATACCAAGAGCACCTATTTTTCGCCAGAAGCAATCGCGAACGTTTCATCATTACTAACAAAAAAATTCGATCACTTGTCCCATCTTTATCAGGATGCCAGTTTCATAGGCGATGCGTTTTATACGCATAATCGGAATCGCTACCATATCGGTCAGACGTCTTTATTATGGAGTCGTGTTGGCTCTAGGTTTGACCCGTTGTATTCTGTTGCTGGTTTCGAATTAGCCAGAAGATCTACGCAACATGTCAGATCGGCAAATCTCATTGGCCATGATTTACTAGACTCGCTGAAACCTGATCTATTATCATGGCCCTTCGATTACGACAGGTTCAGCCAAGACCTATTACAACTAAGAAATCGACGAGAATTACGTTCATGGCCAAAGAATAACGAGAAAATTAATTTTGTAAAAGGGCTCACACCTGAATGTGAAGCTGATAGCACTTTCCTATCCGTTCTTCGACGCCTAAATGCCACCGAACCCAAACTTAATGCCGCGCAACGCAAAGCTAAGGTGGAGGAAGCCAACGGATTGGGAGTTAATTTTTGGCAGATAGTTTACAAGGAGACTGGACAAGAACTGTTATCTAGCGCTCTCGAACAAACGAATGGTACTGCTTTACAGGGAACTGTCGATATCGAATACATTCGTAAATTATCAACTGCAAGTTCACTAAACAAGAAGCAACTCCGTGATCTTTACAGTTTGGGTGGGATCATGTCTTGGCTCAGTTTCGGGTAATTAAGAATAGTCTTACTAGGTTAAGATCTTCAGTATCCGATAATCTTTTCTCTCATAACTACTAATATTTATTTCGCAGGAACAATGGTAAATTTCTTCATATACGGTGGCTGCGTTTCTAGGGATGCCTATGAACTGGTCAAGGATGAACATTATTTAACGGGTTACATCGCTCGCCAGTCGCTTATTAGCGCCAACTCGCTACCCGAGACACGAATTAACACAGCAAATTCATCGACAAACTTTAATTCCCGGATGGTAGTCGGAGACATTAAGTCCTCGCTCTTCTCTACTTTGCGTGAAAAATCGAATGAAGTCGAAGTATTCCTATTTGACATCTTAAGTGAACGACTAGGAGTTTATCGACTCCAGGGCGGGCGATACATCACGAACTCCGCGGAACTATCCAAATCAAGTCTTTTAGATGATTTTCCGTATGCCAAGGCTAAGATTCATTTTGGCACCAGCCAACACTTTGAGCTTTGGAAACAAGGAGTACTTACCCTCAAAGATATTCTCGTAGAATGTGGTCTATTCAGCAATAGCATATACATTGAGACCATTTGGACTGATCATTCTTGTCAAGGCAGTAACGTTCCTAAATTCAGAAACTGGTCCGCTCATTACGCGAATAAGTTATACGAACCATATTTTTCGTACCTTCGAGAATTGGGTTTTAGATCAATAAAACCGTCTCTGGATATCAGCCTATCCGATGAAAATCATAAATGGGGTAGTTCACCGTATCATTATCAGCCGGAGTACTATCAGGAAATCCTTGTGCAAGTATTCGACCAAATTTCAGAAAAGTAGCTTATCTCGGTGCACGGCGTGGTCGCGGCTGGCACACTGGGCAGCTATAGGAAGAACGGCCCATGAAGGGATCACGACGAATCAGAGACTCACGGCCGTTTTCTCTGCAACGCAAACAGGCTTTGCCTTCGCGCCCGTAGGCGTTCAAGGACCTGGAGAAATAACCGCTAGCGCCGTTAACATTCACGTATAGAGAATCAAAGCTCGTACCACCAGCGGCGAGGGCGCGTGTCATCACATCAACCAAAGCATCATTGAGGCGTTGCACTTCTGGACGCCTGATAGTGCCAGTATTGCGCAAACCTGAAAGGCCTGCTTGCCAAAGTGCTTCATCCGCATAGATGTTGCCGACTCCGGAAATGATCCCCTGGTCCAGAATGGCTCTCTTGAGTTCTGTCGTCTTTTTGCGAAGCGCGACGTACAGGTCTTCGGTCTTGCGGTGAGGATCCATCACGTCTCGGGCAATGTGAGCAGCCGCCTGTGGGATCGATGCTTTTAGCGACCCGGCTCCGGCAGGCAACCCATCGGTTGTTGCAACCAGTGGGGAGATAAACATTCCCCCAAAGATTCGCTGGTCTACGAAACGCAGTTCGCTGGGGAAATCGGATCTCTCGCTGAGTGAGAGCCTGACTTTTAGATGTTTCTCATCGTGAGCATCAGGTTCTTCGACAAGAAGTTGGCCGCTCATGCCGAGGTGGGCAACCAATGCTGCCGGAGTTGAAAGGCCTTCGAGGTCCATCCAGAGGAACTTGCCCCGGCGAACCACGGAAGCGATAGAGCAACCGCTCAATGTCTGTTCAAAATCTTCAACGCCGTCGGTATGACGGCGGACGGACCGCGGGTCCAGCACTTGAGCGGTTAGTACCGTTCGAGTGCGAACCCACTTATCCAGTCCTTCTCGGACCACTTCAACTTCTGGCAGTTCTGGCATGAACTAAACGCTATCCCTTAGGTAGCTGCTCACCTGGATGCAGCAACAGCCAAGTCTTGTGTGCCGCTTCCTGCTCAGCTTCCTTCTTGGATGGCCCATGCCCCTGGCCGTATCCCTCGTTTCCGATGCGGAGTTCGGCAAGGTAAGTGCGTGCGTGGTCAGGACCGGAACCAGTGACCTGGTAGTGCATCTCGCCTAGCTTTTGGGAGGCTACTTCTTCCTGGATTACAGTTTTCCAGTCAGTCGTCGCGCCCAGCAGCCGATGATCTTCCAGCAGTGGAGTGACGAAGCGAAGCACAAACGAGCGCGCAGCTTCCATGCCTTGAACCAAGTAGGTGGCCCCAAGAATTGCTTCCATGGTGTCTGCCAGAATGGAGGATTTATTGGCTCCGTTGGACTGGGCTTCCCCACGTCCTAGGAGCAGGTGCTCCCCCACTTCCAAATCACGGGCAATGATCGCCAAGGCGCGGGTACTGACAATAGCCGCTCGCCGCTTCGCGAGATCGCCTTCTGGCAAATTCGGGAAAGTTGCGTATAGGTATTCTGCAACGCAGAAGCCAAGAATTGAATCACCTAAGAATTCAAGGCGTTCATTCGTTGGAATGCCACCGTTCTCATAGGAATATGAGCGGTGGGTAAATGCAAGACGAAACGTCTCGGAATCAATATTGATTCCGAGACGCTTCATAAGTTCTTCTTTTGAAGACATGTCTTAGACGTCTGCGACCTTGCGACCCTTGTACTCAAGGAACAATTCGGTACCAGCCGAGTCGGTGACAACCTTAGCCTGGTGAGGCAGGCTGTAGGTTACGCGACCGTTTTCAACGGTCTTCACCAGGTTCGGTGCGGTAGCCTTCCACTGAGAACGGCGGGCACGAGTATTCGCACGGGACATCTTCCGCTTTGGAACAGCCACGACTACTTCTCTTCTCTCTTGTCTGACGTTTTATCATTTGTCGCATCCTCTGCGACAATATCGGACAGCTGCGCTAGCGCTGCCCAACGTGGATCCAGGATCTCATGATCATGCTGAGGGTCATCGTTGAGACTGATTCCGCATTCACTGCAGAGCCCCAAGCAATCTTCCCGGCAAACCGGCTGGAACGGCAGGGCGGTAACCACTGCGCTCCGTACTACCGGATCGATGTCAATCAAGTCACCGACCACCCAATACTGATCCACATCATCATCGTCTTCGAATTCTTCGCTCTCTTCATAATAGAAGAGCTCTTGAATATCAGCCTCGAAGTCGTACTCGATGGGCTCCAAGCATCGTCCACATTCCCCAGCGATTTGCGCTGTAGCGGTACCCGATACCAGAATTCCTTCATGCACGGCTTCAAAGCGAAGATCTAAGTCAAGCTCAGATCCTCCACGAATACCGATAAGTGCATTTCCCACATCTGCGGGTGCCGAAACCTGCTCATTGAGAGTTTTCATTGAGCCAGGCGAACGGCCGAGCTCCCTGGTTGAAAAAACCAGAGGCGAGTTGCGATCGAGTTCGCCGTGTGACGATCGATCAGAACGCTTTTCGCTAATGATGACTCCTATAGAAACATAGTCCGACATTTCATCTTAGCTTGCCGTAGGCCAAGTTCCCAAACTGAAACCAGTTTTCAGAGCTCGATGCCGGTGTTGCACTCACCACAGCATATCGTAGACGACCTGCCAATCCCTACTTGCACGCGTTGCTAATCCAACATTCCCGACCTTGCAATCCGCGCCGCGGACTTCGAAGAAGAATCGGAATAACGCCAGGGACGAGCGCGACGCAAAACGGCTTATAGCAAACATCCCGAAGAAAGCTTGCCCAGCGAATTATGCTTGGTCATGCTTCGAATTAAGTGGTGAGGGATTCTCCGTGAAAGTGTTACGAACCGTCAATAGCGTCGTCAAGAAAGTGCAATCGCGCTTTGAGACACGGCGACACCTGAAGTTCATTCAGAACCACGCCACAGAACTACGCCACCTGCCCGTGGACGCTGACCGGTACAAGGTAGCGCTGCACTTTCCCGATGAGATGGCCAACGCCTACCAGATCAGGCAATGGTACGAACCGCTTTTAGCCTTGGCAGAGTTCGTGCCGGTGGTAATCATCGCACGAAGTCCAGATACTGCGCTGTCGCTGCGCAAGGAATGCCCGCTACCGATTCACTTCGCCCCCGCCGTGGTAGATGTTGAGCGATTCATGCAATCCCAGGATCTACGTGTGGTGTTCTACGTGAATCAAAATATCCGGAACTTTCAAATCATGCGGTTCAATGCGCCTAATCATGTCTTCATCTGCCATGGCGAAAGCGAAAAAGCCTACATGTGGTCCAACCAGCTCAAGGCCTACGATTATGTATTTTCAGCCGGTGAAGCAGCTAGAGATCGCCTGGTAAATCACTTGCGCAATTTCGACGCTTCGTTGCGATGCCGGTTAATTGGGCGTCCGCAAATAGATGTGGATTATGCGTCGCCTGTCGACCTGAATAAGGAACTACCGACGCTTCTCTATGCCCCAACCTGGGAAGGCGACCGGCCTTCCATGAATTATGGCTCCGTACTATCCCATGGTGAACAATTAATTGACGCCTTGATCAAGGACGGCGGATTCAACGTTATTTTTCGCCCCCATCCACGTTCTGGACTGGGTGCGAAACCCTATGGGCAAGGCGTAGAAAGAATCCGAAAACAGCTGAGGGCGCACAGCGAAACTTCGAAAGCCCAATTCATTTTCGATGACTCGGCCCACTGGGGCTGGCAGTGGTCAGCTGCCGACCTTTGCGTGACTGACATTTCCGCAGTTGCTTATGACTTTTTAGCTACAGGAAAACCAATGTTCGTGACGCAACCGGTGTCGACCGAGGCTACCGTTGATGAATCTCCAGCGCTGCAACAGGTGCCTGCCCTTACAGCTGCGGCGGCAACGGAAATCAGCCGGCTGGCGCGAGAAGCCTTGGCCGGCAACAACCCGCAGCTACGAGGTCTGGTCAATTACTACTTTGGCGACGTTTCCCCCGGTGCCAGCATGCAACGTTTCATTGCAGAAACGCTGGCGCTAGTGCAAGAAGACAGCGTCACTGATCACTAGCCAGCTTCAGCAGCATAGTGGTGCCGGGCCTGCAGGAGGCCCGGCACCGCAATTTCAATAAGCTGCGGTGTCTTCCTTATTTGAAGAAGCGCTCAACAACGCGCCGCGCGGCATGCCCGTCATCATTTGGGGCAAACTTTTGAATGAATTCGTCTCGATTCACCCCTGGCAGATCAGCCCCCGCCAAAGCTGACGATAGTGCATCCCAAAGGTCGTTCTCTTCTTCAACAATTGGGCCAGGCAACGCACTCTCGTAGTCCAAATAGAAACCACGCAAATTATCCCGGTAGTTCTCCAGATCGTATGCATAGAAGATAATTGGTCGTCGCAACAGCGAGTAGTCGAAGAATACCGACGAATAATCAGTAATCAATACATCAGAAGCAAGGTATAGTTCCTGAATATCTGGATGACTCGAGACATCGATAATGCGGTGCCGCAGGCTCTCCGGAATCGACACGGCATTTGATACCAGCACATGCATGCGCAACATCAAGATGGTGTCTTCGCCAAAACGACGGTCGAACTCCTCCAGATCCATTGGCAAGTCGAATCTGAATTTACCGCGGCTTGAAGCCGCATCGTCACGGAATGTCGGCGCGTAAAGTACGGTCTTGATTCCTGGGGGTATCGCAAGCTCATCGCGAACACGCTTTTCTTGCTCAGCAACGTCGGTACCGGTCAAGATGTCGTTTCGGGGATAGCCAAGCTCCACGGCTTCGCCTGAGAATGCATAGGCGGATCGCATGATCTCGCTCGTGTAGCGAGAAGGCGAAATGAGGTGCGTCCATTGGCGCGTTGCTCGTGTAACACGCTCAAGATACCCCTCATCGCGGCCTTGAACTTCGCGAACATCGAGTGCCATCTGCTTGAGTGGTGTTCCGTGCCAGGTCTGCAGGAACACTCCCTTCGCGCGACGCTTCACATAGTGCGGGAAGCTCTGGTTATTCACCCAGTATTTTGCCCGTGCGAGATGCCAGAAATATTCTGGGGACAATCGCTTAACGGTAGTCGTCAAAGGATCGGAGAAGCGGTGCTTTCCCGAGTAAACCCATACCTTGCGACGTGTGTCACCTTGTCGCATCAATTCCTCGTAAATATACCGAGGAGAGTCGCCGTACTGATTCCCGAGACCCGATTCGAAGACGATGAGGTCTTCTTCCATGGGAGCAAGCTTGTACAACTTGTATAGCTTGCGCATGACGTCAAAGTACCGCTTGTTCCTTCGGAACTTGTTCTTCAACTTAACCGGCAATTCGGCACGCCAGCCAACGTTGGGTTTGCCACGCAACTCGGCTCGCTCTATTTCTCCCGTTATGCGTTGCGAATTGTTTTGGTCCCGGTGGGTCATGAACACGTCAGCACGTTGACGGTACTTGTCTTCCATGGCTTTACCTCGTTGCAGGGTACGCGAAAGATCATGCAGCAATGTTTCTGCATCAAAGGCAATGCGGCCTGGCAATTCGTCGTCCAAGTTCAAATGCGATCCGCTCGGTCCCAAGAAGCGAGAGCGATCGAACTGGTAGTAGTGAACAGGCTTGTGCAGGAAGCTGAAGTCAAAGTTCACTGAAGAGTAATCCGTGACCATGATTGCCGCGGTCTTGATTAGTTCCTGGACGTCAATTTCACCTTGGACAATTAGTCGAGCGGGCGCGCCAGCGAAATGATCCCTGAATTGCATCATGTTGGGATGGAGGCAGAAAACAACTTCCAGGCCATGCCTCTGGACTAATTCTGCAAGTTCCGCCGAATTAAGCAGGTTTTTCCATTGCTCGAGGTAGTCCGATTCAAGGAAAACTTCCTCATTCTGCAACCAATCACGCCACGTTGGGATGATCAGGAGCATGTTCTCGTTAACACTCAAATCCGTCGCTAGCAAGGAATCGAACCGGGATAGCCCGGTGACCTTGACTTCTTCAGGCGAATAAAGGAAGTCCTTAACGATGTACTGCTTCTCGCGCTCAGAGGAAACCATGAAAAGGTCCGTCGCAAAGCCAGGTGAATTCTTGCCGTAGTTGGGAACCATCCATTTGGTTCCCATGACGCCGTGCTGCAAGAACACCCGAGTAGCGCGGCAACGCGACGAGAAGCTATGGTGCCTTGTTGGGTATAAGTAATCGGCATGGTGCGTGCCGATGACTCGTTGCGCACGAATGGCCAATTCAAAGTGTTCTTTGCTGCCATGGAAAACGACGTGATCCATGGAATCGAAATTCCGTAAATCGGGAGCTTTCTCATCGATGACATAGTATGCATCAATATCTGGGCGTTCTTTACGCAGGTATTTGAACAGATGCAGCCCGTTGTCCTGAGCCTTGTAGGATAGTTCGCCGACGATCCAAATCGGCTTCGAATCCGATGGCTGGCTGATTGGGAAACTGCGCTGTTTAGCGTTAGCAAGTACGGCAAAGGCTTCTTTGTCGAACACTTCCAAAATCACCGATGTTGATTTTGCTTTGAAGGTGAAATATGGAGAAATCGCTAGAGTCTTTTCACCGATTGTCACCGCATCTGCACGCGTCGTGCTGCGCACGGCAAACGGGGTACGAGTCACTCGAATGCGTGCAAGCTCACCGCTGGAATTCGAAGTCGCCAGCAGATAGAGATCGTAGTTATCGCCACGATCGATCGCCTCCCAGTCAGCAGATTTGAAATCCAGGGTTGCTGACCAGCTGTAGATAGCACGTCCAAAGCGCTTTGCTGCATGCTTTTCGTCGAAAACCAGCTCCGCTGGAACTTCAACTGCAAATTCCGATTTACGTCCAACCAGTTGCAAAGTGACTGAGGACAACCGGTCGCTCTGCGTTTCCAGAACTCCGCCCAACGACAGCATGCCGTCGTGGATCCGGGTGATGTCAGTACGAATTCGATATTTGAAGCGTAGAGGACGGTTCAGGGCCAAAGCCACTTCGGCCTTCTTATTGATATAAAGTCCTACGCTGCGTTCGCCTGAATTATAGACCGTGTCATGGCTAAAAGTAGTCGACGAAAACCGCCCCAGAATACGGTGGGCGATAACAGGGCCGTTGAGGATTAGTTCCCCGGCGTCGATCCGTTCCCGGACCTCTTTGCGCCTGAGCAGTTCACCGTCTTCAGTTAGCTGCAACCATGCGATTCCCGGAGGCAATTGATCGAATTCGGAGCTGAAGGTCAGTGCAAGACGAACCGTACCGGCGTACAGGTCATTTTCCAGAGTCACTTGGTTGTCATCTGCGTCATCCGAATCAGGAACGCTGGATTCCGGCTCTTCGTTGCTGGAAGCGAGTTCGCGATAGTCTTGCCACCGATCAAGAAGGGGATCCAGAGAGATCTCAGCATAGATTCGATGGGATTCATCGTGACCGATTTTGACTAGATCAGACGTAAGTGGCGCAACAGAAAGAACGATGTGGCTACCGTGTAATACCGAAACGGATTGCACGGGATGGGCAACGCTAGCGTCCAGATGCAGAACTTCATCACGAATTGCAAGGTTCAGCTCTTGGTAGCCGCTGTAGTAGCGATACTTTTTGCGCTTTAACCGCTGGGTACGCAAAGTCTGCATCGCTGACTGCGCCAAGTCTTGCATAGCTCGAATTTCAACTGCCACGAATAGTGTCCTTCAATGTTTTAGCTGCTATCCCCCGCTTAAGTCGTTCAGCGGAACAGCCTGGAAATCGCGCGTGTACAACATGAATAGGCCGCTAGCACCACACGGCAGTGGCCGTCATTTCATGTGATCCACAGTCTAAGATTACCGCCCATGGGCGATCAAATCAGTTTGAAACCGCCACGGACACCTGCAAATGGCCATAGAGTCTGCTTCGACTGGAGCGTTGTCATTATCTGGCGCTTAAAGCAATTGGTCCCAATTCGTATGGTACGAATTGGGACCAAGGAGTCAGCGGACCTCTAGCTGTGCCAACCCCGGAAGTTCTCCAGCTTTCCTTGACGTTCAACAATCAGCTTCTGAATGACGTTCTGGAATCGCTTAGTTGAATCCCCTCGGTTCAGGTCGCCAAAGTAGAACTGGCGCATTTCAATGCGCTGATCCTTGTGTCCGTCACGAGTCAGTGCATCGGCGAGCAGGTCTCCAACGTTCTTCACGCTATCTTGGTCTACTACGTGGCAGGCCTGCGCAACTGGTGCATCGCGGTGAAGAATTTCGCGGTTGGTACGTCGGTCGGAAATGACTAACGGATTGCCCGGGTGGAGGTACAGGTAGTCCAGGCCTACGCTGGAAACATCGGTAATCAGCGCATCGGTCGACTCGAACATGGCCAAGATATTGCCCTGTTCGGATATCACGTGCTCTGCGCCGGCTTCATTGGCAGCTTCGATCATTTCCAGAATGCGTGCGTGTGCCTGAGCAACGCCAGGAGTATTGCTTTCCTGAATTCGTGGGTGCGGCTTATAGACGACGCGCCAAGAAGGGTTCTCCAACAATGACTCGACAATGGCAACACCATATTTGTCCAACGAGGTGTAGTTGTTGTCTTCGTTTTCCCCTTCCCACGTCGGCGCATACATGACATCGAACTTCTCGCTTGGTTCCAATTCGAGTTCGAAGTTGATATCCAGCTGCGGACGACCGGTGACTTCCAATTTGTTGAACTCGAAGTCAATCAACATTGCCTCGTGGCGCTTGATGGCTGCAGGGCCTGCGACAAAAACCTTGTCGTAGGCCTTGGCCTTATTCGAAACCATCGAGAGTTTGTCGCTCTCACCATGGTTTACATGCACGTGAACAAGCCTTGGGTGATCCAGGGACTGGAAATTCGTGCGCGAATTGTTGGTGTATATGACCAGCTTCAGGTCATTGTCATCATACAGATCCATGAGATCAGTCAATCGGCGTACATAGATCCTTGGCAGGTCTGTAAATTTCTCCGCCGCTTTGAAAGCACTCAAAGTACGGAAGACCAGCAGTACTTCTTCTTTCACATGCAGTTCTTCAAGCACCGGAAGCCACTGAGTCACCTGATAGATCTTGTCAGCGCCATCTCCGAAGTAAACCGCTACAGATCCTGGTACCGGAATATTGGATACACCAACATTCACATTGGCCGACGGACGACCGGTTAGCCCCATCAGACGGGATATCCGTTTTGCTTCCGGACGTCGCCCCACTTTTTGCAGGGCGCCCTTTACGCTGGACTTGATGGAGTCTGTGATGTGCTCGCTAGCCATGAGTACTTTCAAATCTCGAAAACAACAACTTACAACTAAACGAGTTTACTAGCTCAGTTCCTTCACGATCTGGCTCAAAGTGTCCAATGTGTTCTTTAACGACGTGACATGTCGCTCATCGAACTCGCTCAGGACACGTTTCATTTCGGTTGTCGAGATACCTGAGGTACGTGGAAGGTAGACAACTTCGACTTCATCACCGAGGTCGTCAAACTTGCCCTTCCAGTCTTCGCCGATGCCGAAGACCTTTGCATCGTACTTCTTGATGTCAGTACGTTTCTGTTCCCAGTTCTCTTCGGGAATGGCGAGGTCTACGTATTTGATGGCTTGGACGATCTCAAGACGCTGTTCGAAAGGAACTACAGGCTTCTTGCCCTTGATGGCGTTGAACTCATCAGTGGATACGCCAACAACCAGGCGGTCGCCCTTCTCCTTGAGACGCTTCAGGATATTCAGGTGGCCGATATGGAACAGGTCAAAAGTTCCGTACGTCAAAACAGTTTTAGTCATGGGTCCCTTTCGAAGTAAGGTAATAGCTTCGCTTGCTTAGCTAGTGGCGCTCACTTGTGTTCGTCGTTAGATAATAGGCAGACGACCCGCGAGGGTCATGCGAACTATTGTTTTCCATCTAAGTTTAGGCCGTGGTTCACGGTACCAGGGGCTGCCGGTCCAACCTGCCCGCCATCCGGCTATGTACTGGGACACAGCGCTTTTGTTGTGTCGCAGCCGCAAGCACTCAATGAGCATCCAGGTTGTTGGATAGATCCAACGCAGCGGCACGGGCAAGTTACGGCGAGCCAGCCACACCCGGTTTCGGGCATTCAAACGATAGAACTCGTCGTGGCGTCGTGGATCCACGATCGGATGGCCAATCTGCATGTCGCCGGCATACCAGACGTAAGTGCCTGTGTCCCATACGCGCCAGGCAAGTTCGATGCCTTCATGCGCGTACCAGAATCCCCCCGCCCAGCCACCCGTGGAATCAAAAATTCTACGGGTAGTAACTAGGCAAGTTTCCCCCACGTGGAAAACTTTGCTTGGTTCCACTGCCGTTCGTTTTTTCAAGCGCGGGATCCAACGTCGTGGATTCTGTTCTTCGTTTTCAGGATCAGTGATGCGCGGCTGCAACAGCCCCATGCGAGGGTAATGCTTGAACCGTTCGACAGCCGTAATCAAGAAGTCATCATCGATGAACCATGAATCGTCATCGAGGAAGCACAAGTATTCGCCATTTATCTGGTTCACTCCAGCATTGCGGCCGGCCGGAATGCCCAAATTCTCTGGAAGAAAATGAGTCTTGATCCCTTCAGGGATATCCGTTGGATCCCATCCGTTGCCTACGACTACAGCGTCAATCTGCACTGAACGTTGGGCCAGCAAAGATTCCAGGGCGCGTCGGAGCTCAACCGGGCGGTTACCCATGGTCAACACAACTACGCCGATGGTCGGTTTGATCTCTGCAGGCATTTGTCCTCTAAGGCGGTGGGCTATACGGAATTAGGTCAAACTATGCTTTGAGCCGGGACGAGGCCATATTGGAAAGGAAATGCCCAAAGTTCACTAGGACGCATGCCGGCAATAGGATCCAGACCATCCACTTTTCGGCGGCTCCTGGAATACCCACGATTGCGGAGATAACCGAGCATCCAAGAATGATCAGCGATAGTTCAACTGCGTGCAGGAGCTTATGGAATGGCAAGAAGCGAGCCAGGGAACGCAGCTTTCCAACGAGTGAAGTTGTTGGAACTGATCTGGCGGCTGCAGTATCCGGCAATTTTCCGAGGCCAGCCATGCCTCTGGCTGCATGAACCATGAGTGACTGCGAACGGTTCAGGACCAGAAGAACCGACAGGCAAGCGGCCATGAACAGTGTAGGCCAGGCCTGCTCAACTGAGGAATCATCCGCAGACAGTTCTATGAAGGCCCGGTAGCCCAAAGCAATTGGGATCAGCGCCTCTGTTGTGTGGTGCCCAACCATGTCAATGAAAATACCGCGGGGAGATTGAGTTCCCCTCCAACGTGCGACTTCTCCGTCAGAACAGTCAAAATACAGCTGGAGCTGCGACAAGATTACTGCCAGCAACGGTCCCCAGATGCCAGGAATCAACAGCGCTAGAGACATGAACCAACCCGCAAGAATCATCAAGCCGGTAACGCCATTGGCACTGATACGCGTGCGCACCAGTATTGCGGTGAGGTAAATGGAGATATGGCGCAGGTACAGCTCAGCTGTCCAGTGCTCGGCATTCTTACGCGCACGGACTTCCGGAGTTTGGCAGACCGCACGCAGCTGTTCGAGCGTTGGATTCTTTGGACGTTCAACCATGATTACCTAACGCGCCCTTTGTCGACAGTGCCGGCTGCCCCGCAAAAACGACCCTTGATGTATCCAAAAGCCCAAGGCAAATGGATTGCGGGGAAAGCACATGCTGCCAGCAACTTGTCTTTCAATCCTTTTGCGTTGCTAGTCAGCCCCGCAGCCAACGCGATCGCTGCATAGACCGCAGGTACGGCCTTGGCCAAGTTCAAAACTACGCTCACACCGGTTGGGGCTGCTTCGCGAACTAGCGGCTCAATTACAGTTGCCGCTAGTCCCGTTGCAACCCCCAAAAGCAATAGTGGTGGAACATCGTGGCGCAACGACTTACCTTCAGGGAAGCGCCGCGCAATTTCTGCTCGCCAAGTCCCCGAGGCCTTGGACTGGCTAATCAAGGATTTGAAGCTATCACGCGGATAGTAGCCGACCTTTAGTTCTGGATCGAACCAAACGGTGTGGCCCGCCTGGCGAATACGCAAGCAGAGTTCCCAATCCTGGGCTCGCCATAGTTCCTCGTTGTAGTAACCGACTTCTTCAAATACTTCGCGACGAAAGATACCGAGGTACGCAGATTCAGCAGGGCCTTCTGGGGCACCCGAATGATATGCCGGTCCGCCAAAACCAAACTTCGAATGATAAGCCGCTGCGATTCCTCGCTGGACAGGTGTACGCCCTTTTGCGTCCATCAGTCCCCCAACGTCGTGCGCATTCACGCGAAAAAGAGTTTCGATTCCACGTTGTGTGTAGTGCGACGGCAGCTCGCTATGGGCGTCGACGCGAATAACTATCGGCAAAGTAGACGCCCGAATAGCCAAGTTGAGACCAATGGGTGTTCTGCCAAGAGGATTATGGACTAATACGATTCTTGCGTCGGCATCAGCCAGGCGTCGGGCAACGTTGTATGTTGTATCAGTACTGGGCCCTAATGCTAGTACAAGTTCCTTCTCGCCAGAATAGTCCTGCCCCAAGATCGAACTTACCGCTTCTTCAAGGTAGTCCGCTTCGTTCAGCACGGGCATGACATAGGAAACGCCAGGAAGTTGAGTCATGCGGGCCTTACTTCTTCGCTTTCAAGAATTTCTGATATTCCTTTATCACTGAAGCAGTGTCACCATCCATCATTTGCACACCCTTTTCAATCCAGATGCAACGATCACAGGTTTCCTTGATGGAATTCATAGAGTGGGAAACATTGAAAATGGTACCCGCGCTATCCCGGATTTCGCGGATTTTGGCCTCACTGCGCTTTCGGAATTTCGCATCTCCTACAGCAAGAGCCTCATCAACAATGAGGATGTCATGTTTTTTAGAAGCTGCAATCGCGAACTTTAGCCTTGCGCCCATGCCCGAAGAATATGTACGCATTGGGAGGTCGATAAACTCTTCGAGCTCGGCAAATTTCGTAATCTCTTCCCGCATCTTCTCGACTTCAGCGCGGCTATATCCAAGCGCCAACCCGCCTAGGGTAATGTTCTTGTCGCCTGAAAGATCGGGGATTAAAGCTGCGCCTACGCCAAGTAGGCTGGGGCGTGAACGAGCGAATACTGCGCCATCCGATGGCGGAGTCAGTCCAGTGATGGCCCTAAGCAACGTGGATTTGCCCGAGCCGTTCGAACCAATTACACCGATTGATTCATTTTCATAGGCGACAAAGGAAATTCCCTTGAGCGCATGAACTGTTCGAACACCTCTGAGCTTTGGTTGGAGAAGGCGGCGGGCGCCTGCGTTTCCAATTGCCTTGCCACTTGCAAACACCTCATACTTCACATGCAGATTATCGACGATGACGACAGGCTGCCTTGACGAATCCACAGTAATCGACTGCGACTCGACTTGGTCAGGCGTCACAACATCGATGAAGGAGGTGTCATCTGAGAATATAGGCGCTGGCTCGTACTCCGGATGCAGCTGCGGGTTAATCAGATCATCGAAACTAATTCGCACGTCCGTACCTTTCTTCGGCCTTCCAGAAGAAGATCAACCCAGCGATAAGCATGAAAATTGCCCAAACGGATATAACCCACCATGCCTGCGGGTCATACTCAGCATGATCCATGATGAATCCACGAGCCAATTGCAGGGTCTGATATATCGGATGTATGTCGAAGATTGCAATCATCCAGGGCCAATGATTCAGAAGTCGTTCTGCGCTGAAAAGCACTCCTGAGGTGTAAAACAGAACGCGGCCAATCATGGGTAACACGTTCGAGAAGTCACGGACGTGCACAGTGATGCGAGCACAAATTAACGCGACTCCGAGGTTGAAAACAGTAAAGATTGCAAGGATCGGTATAATCCCAAACCAAGTCCACTTAGGGCTGGTACCAAGAATCAGAGCGTAAATGAACATCACTGCGATCATTGGCATGAGAGTCAGCAAGTTCTGGGTAACCTGAGCGACAGGCAGAGATAATCGTGGGAAGGCAAGAGATTGCACCAAAGCCGCATTCCCCGTGATCGACTTGGCTCCGCCGTTCATCGAGGTTGAGAAGAACTCGAAAAGGAAAACGCCGATCACGACATAAACGGGGAAATCGACACCTCGTGCGCCGCCCTGCAAGATGCCGAAGACAAATCCGTACACCAAAGCATTGAATGTCGGCTTGATTACGATCCATACCATCCCCAGGCGATTTCGCTGGTTCTGCGATTGGACGCGTGCTTTAGCCAGCTCATAAATGAACTCGCGGCGTTGCCATGTCTGCTTCAGATAGTTGACCAATGTTGGTCTTGCACCAACACGGTGCAAGCCGTATTTTTCGGCCTCATCTGCAACTGTCATGCGAATTATGTCCTCTTGTTCGAATGCTTCTTGATGCATTATCGGCTAAGCATAGATGTACAAAGTCTAGTAGATGGAGAGCTGTTCTTCTGGCTTTCGCTCTTCAGCTTGGTGTAGTACATCCCACATCTACTACTTACGGTGTTTCAGGCGGGTTTTCGCGAAGGTAGTCAGCCATGGCATCGCCTTGCAAAGCTTCGCTAATTTGAGCAATAGCGAGTTCGCTTGCCAATTCTATTGATTGCCCGTCTGCACTAGTCGATGTTCCAGCAGTTGGCATGGTGAACATCTCCATATTCTCCGTGTCCACGTTTTTGAGTTGCAAACCCAGTCCGACCAAGGTTGCGGCATCAAAGTTGTCGTCAAAGGTGAGATAGGGAGAAACCTTGTCGACGATGTCGTACAGCTTGACAGGGTTAGTTAATGTTCCTGATGAGAGCACCTGATTTGCTGCTGCAGCGATGAACTTGCGTTGATTCGCGACACGTTGGTAATCACCATTGGTAAACGACTTTCGCTCGCGCACAAACCGAAGTGCGCGGTCGCCTTCCAGCGTGATGTCGCCGGCTGGGTAGAAGTAGTCCGTGTCGTTTGCCGTGAATGGGATCTCATTATTTACAGTCACACCACCGAGAGCAGTCGATAATTCACGGAACCCTTCGAAATCAACCATGGCTACATGATCAAGCTTGGTGCTGAAGAGTCCTTCAATCGTTTGCATCAACAGAGGAACCCCGCCAAGCGATATCGCGGCATTGAGCTTGTTCTTTCCATGCCCCGGAATCTCCAGATACATGTCTCGAACCATCGACATAACGTAGACCTGTGAGCGGTCTTCCGGGATATGAACAAGCATCATTGAATCGCTACGTTGTGAAACTGCCCCATCAAGAGCTTGAGCATCGGCAGTACCTTCATCTGCATGATCGACGCCCAGTAATAAGACATTCATGGACTTATCTTCAGGATCTTTGATCGGACGAGCTTGCTCCTCGGCGTCTGAAAATCCTAAATCCACGGTATTAGATTTCGTGTTGAACTGGCGCTGCAAATCGAAAAGAACATAGCCGGTGCTGAGCACTGCCACCAGGAGCACTACAACTACAGACACGACGACGCCTTGTGTTCTCTTCTTTTTCCGACGTTCAGATCGAGTCCGCGCGCTCCGCGACAAAAAGACTGAATCTTGGTCTTGCACTATTCTCATTCCTACTCCACCGGGCAACGATCCCCCAAGGTCAACGGCAGCCTGGGTGACTTCGCGCAATGAAAAAGACTACCCAAGATAAATGTGATTATCCTGAGTAGCCTAGGTCAAGAACTAGTCTTCTAGAGTTCTAACGAAATTCTTCAGCCAAGTCTTCAAGTTGGCCCCGAGTTCTTCGTTCTCCACAGCAAGGGCAATGTTCGCTTGCAGATAACTTAGTTTGTCGCCTGTGTCGTAACGCCGACCTCGGAAAACTACAGCGTGCACACCAGCTCCCTCCCCGTCGGCAGTCGCCAACTCTTGTAGAGCATCCGTTAACTGAATTTCATTGCCCCTACCGGGAGCCGTGTGCTTCAGAATCTCGAATACACGGGGATGCAGTAAATAACGTCCAATGACAGCTAGATTACTCGGTGCTTCTTCAACGCTCGGTTTCTCAACCAATCCATTAACTTTGACGTAGTCGGCATCCTCTACCGGGGACACATCTGCACATCCATAAGCACTGATTTGTTTCGGATCAACTTCCATCAGAGCAATAACTGAACCGCCAGTCGACTTTTGAATGTCAATCATGGAAGAAAGCAAGTCATCATCTTCATGGATCAAGTCATCACCGAGAAGAACCGCAAATGGTTCATCCCCTACATGTTGCTTGGCACATAAGACTGCATGACCCAGCCCGCGAGGATCGCGTTGCCGTACATAATGGATATCCCCCAACGCTGTGGCATCTTGCACCAACGCGAGCTTCTTCGTATCACCCTTCGCTTCCAAAGACGCTTCCAGTGACGGAACACGATCAAAATGGTCTTCAAGAGCGCGCTTGTTTCGTCCGGTAATCATCAGGACATCATTAAGCCCAGCACGAGCAGCTTCGGCGACAACGTATTGAATCGCTGGCTTGTCGACGACTGGGAGCATTTCCTTTGGCATTGCCTTCGTTGCAGGAAGGAAACGTGTCCCTAAACCGGCTGCCGGAATGACCGCTTTGGTAATAGCGCGAGGTGCAGACATAGTGTTGAATCCCCTATCTTCGGATTAGTTAATGGCGACAGTATTGCGCAACTACCTACGGATGAGTAAGCCTCTTGATTACAGCGCGCGGGAAGTACTCATCAACGTCCCCGCCAAGAGCCTGTACTTCCTTGAGCAGAGATGAGGAAAGATGCGTGTATCGCGTATCAGCCTGAAGGAAGACCGTTTCAACACCTGTCAGATGCCGATTCATCGTGGCCATGGGAATCTCATAGGCGTAGTCAACAGTGCTACGCAATCCCTTGACGATTGCTTCCGCTCCCTGCTCCTTGCAGAAATCAGCTAGCAGCCCCTGGCCCATCGGCACAGCGGAAACCCCACGCAGTCCACCGACAGTTTCTTCTACCATGGCGACTCGTTCGTCTTCGCTGAAGCGATACTTCTTGGAGTAATTCGTGGACACTGCCACGATCACCTCATCAAAAAGGCTCGCCGCACGCGCAATGATTTCGACGTGTCCATTATGAATTGGGTCAAAAGAACCCGGGCATACCGCTCTTCGCATGAACTGAATCTATCAAGAACTCATGTCAAATTAGCGATCTGGTGTGAATGTCTCGTAAAGATTCCATGACTTAATACCCTCGTTCCTCTGTACGAGACGATAATGGACTCATGAGCATTGAATTCACTCCATGGCAGCGAACCGCATATGGTGCCAACCTACTAGATTCCAATGGACAGCCCGGAGTGACGATCTTTGAAGAAATCACCGCATTAGCGAATCACCACAAGGCCATCAATCTAGGCCAGGGGTTTCCCGATTCCGAGGGTCCACCAGAAATCAAGCAAATTGCCATCGACGCAATTCAAAATGGCGCTAACCAATACGCACCAGGTTCAGGGACCCTGAACCTCCGCGAAGCTATCGCTGCGCATCAGGAACGGTTCTATTCGTTGAAGCTTGACCCGGAGACTGAGATTGTCGTTTCCACAGGCGCAACTGAAGCCATCGCCGCTTCTCTGCTGGCATTCCTGGAACCTGGCGATGAAGTTGTGACCTTTGAGCCTTACTACGACTCCTATGCAGCCATGATTGGGTTGACCAACGCTGTGCATAAGGTCGTTCAGCTCAAGGCTCCGAATTTCGAACCAGATTTGGATGACCTTCGACGTGCAGTCACTGACCAGACGCGGGTAATCCTCGTGAATAATCCCCATAATCCAACTGGCACCGTATTAGATGTTTCAGTGCTCCAAGAAATCATTGCCCTGGCGCATCAGCACAACTGCATCATCATCGCCGATGAGGTCTATGAACATCTGACTTTCGGTGTGCGACATGTTCCCATCGCGAGCTTGCCCGGTGGACCAGAGCGAACCATCACCATTTCTTCAGCGGGCAAGTCTTTCTCCTTTACTGGCTGGAAAGTAGGCTGGGCAACCGGTCCTCGCCAACTGATCACTGCTGTCCGTACAGTGAAACAGTTCCTGACCTACTCCTCGGGCCCAGCGTTCCAACCGGCAGTAGCGAAAGCCCTGCAACTTCCAGACGCCTTCTTCGAGCGCTTCGCCGCCGATCTCGGACAGTCGGGAGAAATTCTCGCATCAGGTCTGGAAACAGCTGGCATCCCGGTGATTCGCCCAAAGGGTACCTACTTCTTGGTTGCTGATGTACGTGGCTTTGAATTGAATGATGCTGCTGAAGTAGCACGAATGATGCCCGAGCACCTCGGAGTTGCGGCGATACCGATGTCGGCCTTTGTCCATCCCGAAAACCGAAATGACTACCAGGGCCTGCTGCGCTTCGCCTTCTGCAAAAAGCCTGACGTGATTTCCGATGCAGTTCAGCGATTGCAGCGCCTGCCAGAGGTGCTCTCCAATTGACACGAAAGCTGGCTAAACGGTGGCTTGGTTTCGTCCAGGAACACGCCACGATTTACGACGATGACTTGGTCCCCGGGTCAAAAATACTCGCCATCGGCGACGCGCCCCAGTCGCATGTCAATCTTTCGCATCCGGAAGAAGTCTTCTACGAATATCTCGCGCGCATTGCCAATCATCTGAAGGTCCTGCGCCCAGAGGAGCGTCCAATGAAGATGCTGCATCTCGGCGCAGGCGCTTTGACTCTGGCTCGCTGGGCGAGTGTGGTTTATCCGTCGAGTACTCACGTAGCTGTAGACATTGAGCGGGAACTTCTTGATTTCGTTCTCACGCATCTGCCTTTGCCTCAAGGCTGCGATCTATCCCCAATTGTTGCCGATGCAAGGAGCGTGCTTGCCGAACAACTGGTCGATGAAAAGTTTGACGTCATCGTACTGGATATCTTCTCTGGGCCGGACGCACCAGAACACCTCACCACCGACGGCTACTACGCAGAACTCAAGAATTCATTGGCCAACGACGGATTGCTGTTTGTGAACATTGGCGATGATCCTCCCTTGGATTTCACTTGTTCTCAAGTTGAGGCAGCAGGTTCCAGCTTTGAATTCGTGATGCTGAGTTCAAGTCCGGAAATGTTTACCAAGCGCTTCCCCGGGAACTTGATATTGACAGCGTCCCGCCAACGATTCCGGGACGATCTAATACTCCAATGCCAGGCAGCGGGACCACACCCGTCAGAGGTTCGCCATTCGATGGATCTAGATGGGTTCTGCAAACCATAGGTGCGTTTCGCCGTATTTCTTGTCGGCGAACTTCTCCATGGCGCTCGGCCATGTTGGTTCTGGTGAACGACCGGAACGCTCGACGATCACGGTGGCATCTTCAGCTAGGATTCTGGATATCTTCTCGAGCGTGACAGCTAGTTCTTCTTCAGTCAGCGGGTAAGGAGGATCCAGCAAGACCACGTCAAAGGTCTTGCTGGGCACTCCCGAAACCGCGTTGTAATACCCATCGAGGACGCTATCAACACTCCCGCGCTGAACCGTAACGGTATCGGTCTTCAGAACCTTATTCACCAGTGCCGCATTTTGCTGGCAAACAGAGACCGCTTTGGGCGCCTTTTCTACCAGAACAACCTGCCGCGCCCCGCGGCTGGCTGTCTCGACGCCTAGCGACCCTGATCCTGCAAAGAGATCCAGTACTCGTGCGCCAGAGAGGATATCCCAGCTTTCCAAACGGGAGAAGAGAGCCTCTTTGACCCGGTCCGTTGTAGGGCGTGTTGCATCACCAGGTACGGACTTCAGTGGACGCCCGCCAGCGGCTCCAGCGATTATTCGGCTCATTGCCTAGATCTACCTTCAATCAGTTCTTATTTAAATATTCTTTGGTGGACTCATCAAGCCAATTCCCGGCAGCCACCAGGAGTCCGGGGTGATGACGTCCCCAGTTGCCATCGGCAAGGAGGAGACCCGCATCGGTTCTAGCCCGCTCAATGAGCGAGCGATCCTTGATGATGCTCAGTTCCCGCAACGACGATCGGCTACCCGATTGCTGAACGCCGAGGATGTTTCCTTCTTTGCGTTCCGCCAAGTCTGCTTCGGCTAGCTCAAAGCCATCGATTGTTGACTCGATCGTCTTCAAACGTCCAACCGACGGATGGTCCGCGTCCAACCATGTGGTCATGAGGCACGTCCCGGGAAATCCGCCACGGCCTACGCGGCCACGCAGCTGGTGGAGCTGCGAGATGCCAAAGCGCTCAGCGTCCATGATCACCATCAACGTCGCATTATGAACGTCAACACCGACTTCAATGACAGTCGTAGAAATCAGCACGTCAATTTCGCCACGTGCAAAGGAAGCCATGGATTCTTGCTTGTCTGCTGCATCCAGTTGCGAGTGCAGCGCTTCGGTACGTATCCCAACAAATTCAGGCATCCCACCCAGCAACTCCTGCATGGCTTCGACGCTCATGGTTTGTCCGGCAGAATCTTCATAGGTCGCTAGGAGAACGCCTTGTTCCGCTGTCGTGTCCGAAATTCTTGGACACACCACATAGACTTGGTGGCCCTTCCCGACTTCCTCAATGATCCTTGAGAACAACCTGTCCCGGAAACCGGTCAGCTGCATGGGAACAATATGCGTTTGGATCGGTGCGCGCCCGGCGGGCATGCGCTTGATTGTCGACGTGTCCAAATCGCCGAACACGGTCATAGCGACGGTTCTCGGGATCGGCGTAGCGGTCATGACCAGTGTATGCGGAACAGAGCCGGCCGCCTTAGCCCGCAAGGCATCGCGCTGTTCAACGCCAAAACGATGTTGCTCATCCACGACGACTAGGCCAAGTTCAGCAAATTGCACCTGATCGCCCAGCAGGGCATGCGTCCCAATCACCAGTCCTGTTTCACCGCTGGCAATACCTAATAGAGCTTCACGACGCTGTGCAGTTTTTGCCGAACCTGTCAGGAGCGCGACTCCAGTTCCTTCGCCTTCGCCGAACAATCCGGGTTCTGCAAGGTTGCCAAGCATCTTCTTGATAGACGCATAGTGCTGTGCGGCCAGGACTTCTGTCGGTGCAAGGAGTGCTGCTTGGCCTCCGGCATCGATCACCTGCAAGATGGCACGTAGCGCGACAATGGTCTTGCCGGAGCCCACCTCTCCCTGCAGCAATCGATGCATCGGATGTGGCTGTGCCAGATCGGCAGAGATTTGTTCTCCGACAAGGAGCTGGTCTTCAGTGAGGGTAAACGGCAGGATGGCATCAAATTTATCGGCCAGTCGTCCTGTCACCTGTGGACGCGGGATAGCTTTCTGCGCTCCCAGCTGGCGACCGCGTTCCCCTAATGCCAGCTGCAGCATGAAGGCTTCTTCAAAGGCCAAGCGCTGTCGAGCGACGTAAGCCTGCTTGATTTCTTTGGGAAAATGTCGATCCAAGAACGCTTGATGGCGTACTGGGTAATGATGGGTGCGTAGGAGGTCTGCTGGAAGAAATTCAGGAAGATTCTGATCTGTGAATTCTTCCATCAACAACGCCATCAAATCCCTGATGCGCTTATTCGGCATCTTCGCCGAGGCCGGATAGATCGGGATAGGGCGCGGATCCGCTTGTGATGCCTCATCCAGGATCGCGTATTCGGGCTGGCTCAGCTGCAGGTGGTCCTGGTACCAGCCAACCTTGCCGCTGAACATTGCAATAGTTCCAATATCCAGGTCCGTTCGGGCTTGGTAACCATTGAAGAAGGTCATCTTCAGCTCTTGGCCGCCTGCACTGAGTTCATCGCTAACGGTCACTTCAAAAATGAAACCGCGACGCGAGTGCATCTGTCGCTGGCTAACGTTGACCACCTGGGCCACAACGGTGACGTGCTCGTCAAAGGGAAGCTCTGAAATCGGCGTAAGTTCGCCTACTTCGACATAGCGCCGCGGAAAATGCCAGAGGAACTCCCCCACTGTGCTGTAGCCGAATGCCTTTTCCAGCGCGGTGGCGTTCTTATTTCCGAGGAATGTTGAGAGTTCTGCATTCTCAAACGTGGTCAGCGTTGTTTCAGCCATCGTGGGTGCACAGGTCGGTGACGCTGATATTCACTGGGTCACCGTATTTCTTGATCAGGTCCAAGGCTTTTTCAGACTCCGGAACATGCACATGTACGCGCCAACGGTAGGTGTCTTCTTCAAGCTGGTTTACCGGGGACATGATCACGGAATTGCCCATGGCATCTAGCTGACCGCGCAGAGTAGCAGCGCCTAATGCGTCCAGAGAGACAGTGCACATGACTTCGACGCCGGTTTCAGTGTCATTGTTCAGATGAACATGCGGATCCTGGACCTGATAGCCATGGAATTTCTCGTAGGACTCAAAATCAGTGGCGTCGCTTCGAATAGCAGCGCAAAGTTCATCGATGATGATCAGCATGCCCACCGCGCCCGCATCTACTACACCGGCTTCAACGAGGGACGGGAGCTCTGTTTCAGTTCCCTTCACTGCCAATCGAGCCGCTTGGCTCATCTGGGTCAATACCGTGTCCAACGCTGCACGGCTTTCTAAATCGCACTTCAAGTGAGCAAGGGTTGAGCCTGCGGCCAACGCGATGGCGTTGATCACGGAGAGCATGGTGCCTTCGACTGGTTCGCTAAGTGCTGACCATGAGCGCACCTTGGCACGTTCAAGCCCAAGGGCTAGCAGCGGCGCGGTAAGCCGCTCGTAACCGACCCACGGTTCACTCAGGCCGCTGAGGAATACAGCCAACAGGGTTCCAGAGTTGCCGCGCGCCGATTCCATTGACGCGCGCGCGGCAACTTCTAAGAAGCCACCGATGTCGTCGCTTTCCAGTTTACTCACTGCATCGTGACCTGCCCGTGCAGTCAGATACAGGTTACTGCCCGTATCTCCGTCTGCTACCGGGAAAACGTTGATGGCATTGAGCCGGTCAGAATGGTTCCCGAGACTCTTGACACTCCGTGCGAGCCATTCTCTGATGGCACGCACCGAGGTATCGAGTTTTTGGGGAGTCATGGAAAGTTGGTCCTTCAGTGGAGTTATCGTGACAGGTCAGTATTTTCTACGAACTCTGCCATCTTGTCTTCTTGCAGTGCCTTGCCAAACTTCTCAATCACTTCCATATCCGGAATGACAATTGACTGTCCGTCGGCCGAACGTCCCGGGCCCTTGTTAGGAAGGGTGAAGAATTCCATATCGTTCGAACGCAGGTTCAGCATGGAGGAAGCGTAAGAGGCAACCTTGCCAGAATCCAGAGTTTCATCAACTGCAATGAACGGTGCAATTTGAGAAACAACTTCAGAGACCTTACCCGGGTTGGTCAGGGTTTCCTTGGACATCAACTGACCAAGCAAAGCCTTGACGAAAAGCTGCTGGTTCTTGACGCGCTCGTAGTCGCTGCCTGGGAAGGACTTGCGTTCACGGACAAATGCCAGTGCCTGTTCACCGTCCAGGGTTTGAACACCCTCTGGGAAGTACATGCCATTAACAATTGACTGCTTGAAGCCTCGCGGGTTATTGACGGTAACTCCGCCCACTGCGTCGGTTAGACCCTTGAATCCTTCGAAATCGACGGACGCGACGTGGTTAATGCGAACGCCAAAGAGCCCCTCAAGGGTTTCGACTGCTTTGGGCACTCCACCGCTGGCAAAAGCGCGGTTGATCTTGGCAGTGCCTACGCCCGGAATATCAAGCCAGGTGTCGCGCATGACGGAGGTGACAAACACATTCTCGCGGTCTGCAGGAATATGAACCAGCATCATGGTGTCTGAGCGGCCACCGTTAGGCAGGGTACCAAAGTCTTCGCTGTCCTCATCCGCCTCACGAGTTGCGCGAGTATCGCTTCCGAGCAGCAGGATGTTGACGGCGTCCTTGGACTCGTCATTGACTTCAGGACGAGTTTCTTCCGCGGGGAAGGCATCCGTAATCGTCTGGCTTTCAGAGTCGAAAGTTCTGCCAAGGTTCCAAAGGTAACCGGCGGCAACAAGCGCCGCGACCATGACGAGGGCAAGCACGCTTAAGACGATGGCTCGCCCGGTGCGCTTTTTCTTTTTGCGCGGTCGCGCTGGGTGCTCTTCAAAGGACATTTGCTACCTTTCACAGTTTCAACTCTGTACATCCTATCTTTCAGAGTGCCGATGTAGTCTTATAACGTGTCTAAAATCAGCTTGAAAGCCCGACTGTCACCAAAACTTAACCGAAAACTTGCTCAAACTTCGGCATTGGTGATGAGCGGTACTTTATTACTACCAGTACTTGCAGGCTGCGCATCAGTCGCTTCCGTGGATGCTGCCCCGGACGCAGCCAACCCGCTTTGTGCGGAAATGATGGTTGTCCTGCCCGAAGCCATCGATGATGCCGAGCGTCGTTCAACGACCTCGCAGGCAACCTCGGCCTGGGGCGACCCGTCGAAAGTTGTCTTGCGTTGCGGTGTCGAAGTTCCCGGACCCACTACTGACCCCTGCGTATCCGTGAATGACGTCGACTGGGTAGCGAATGAGGATGAAGAATCAGGTATCTGGACCTTGACTACTTACGGCCGGACGCCGGCGACCGAAGTCGTCTTGGATCCTAACGTCATCCCGTCAAGTACCGTGCTGGCCACGCTGTCGGATGCAGCCCAGAAGATCCCGGCTTCCAAAAAGTGCGTTAGTGTTGACAAGTCAGTGAGCTTGTAAGCGGATTGCCTACAAGCAAAACGTGAGGGTGTGTTGATTCTTCAACACACCCTCAAGCTTTAACGGCTATTCCCGGATTAGCGCAAACCGATATTCCGGTCGGTAGCCAGCCCAATCAGCTCATCAATAAGTTCACGGTACTCAATTCCCGTTTTGGCCCACATTTGCGGGTACATGCTTGAAGGCGTGAAGCCGGGCATGGTGTTGATTTCATTGATGATCCACTCCCCCTCGGGAGTATAGAAGAAATCAACTCGAGATAGGCCTTCTGCATCAATAGCGTCGAAGGCCTTCACTGCAAGTTCGCGGATCTCGCGAGTGGCTTCTTCGCTCAGATCTGCTGGGCAGCTGAGCTCGGCGGCGGCGCCATCAACATATTTCGCTTCAAAATCATAGAACGTGTGCTCATTATCTGCCACCGCGATTTCGCCTGGCAATGAGGCCCGCGAAGGTTCGCAGCCGCGGCCTTCAAGAACACCGCATTCGATTTCACGGCCGACAATCCCCTGCTCGATGATCACCTTGGGATCTTCAGCACGGGCAATCTCAATAGCGGCACGAAGCCCCGAAGGCTCGTCTACCTTGGTGATGCCTACCGAGGATCCTGCACGTGCCGGCTTGACGAACAACGGGTACTGCAGGTCTTCGCAACGCTTCATGGCAGCTTCGCTGTTGCGCAGCCACTGCTTGTTGGTGATGACTTCGTACGGGCCTACCTTGAAGCCTGCCCCTTCGAAGACAACCTTCATGAAATGCTTGTCCATGCCCATCGCACTGGCTGCAATACCGGAGCCAACGTAAGAAACGCCAGCCATTTCCAGCATGCCCTGAATTGATCCATCCTCGCCGAACGGACCATGAAGCAACGGGAAGACCACGTCGATCTCGCCCAGATCTGCCACCGTGGAGTCCGAGTAGGACAGCAATGATGTCTTCTGCGCGTCGGTGGAAAGATGCACCGGATGATCCACCGAGGAAATTTCTGGCAGCTTGCCAGTATTCAGTGCCCAGCCTTCTGGATCCTCGTCCAGCAGGGTCCAACCGCCGTCGCGGGTGATGCCCACCGGAACAATTTCGAAACGCTCGCGGTCGATGGCGTGCATGACGCCGGCCGCAGTAACGCAGGAAACGGAGTGCTCTGAGGAACGGCCACCGAAGAGCAAGAGGACGCGGAGCTTGCGTTCAGTCATTAGTGACGTTCTCCTTCAGATTTCAATTCACGCGACAACAGGCGTGCAGCCATATTTTCAACGCTCAAGGTGCTCTCCAGGACCATGACCACTGCTTCGGTGATTGGCATTTCCACGTGATGGGCCTGGGACAAGTCGAATACGGCACGTGCTGACTTGATGCCTTCCGCAGTCTGCGACATGCGGTCATTGACCTCTTCCAAGAAGAGCCCCTGGCCAAGCAGGCGTCCTGCAGTGTTGTTGCGGGAGAGCGAGGAAGAACAGGTAGCCACAAGGTCGCCTAGGCCAGAAAGACCTGCCAAGGTGTCCAAACGGCCGCCCAAGGCGAGGACCAAGCGAGTGGTTTCAGCCAAGCCGCGCGTGATGACGGTGGACTTGGTGTTATCGCCCATTCCCATGCCATCGCACATGCCAACGGCAAGGGCGATGATGTTCTTGACGATTCCGCCAAGCTCAACACCCAAGACATCGTCATTCGTGTAGGGACGGAAGTATGCAGCGGAGCACAGTTCAGCAATCCACTGCGCAATATCAGAATCGGTGCAGGCCACGACCGAAGCCGTTGGCTGCTCGCGTGCGATTTCCATTGCCAGGTTTGGTCCGGAAAGCACAGCGATCTGCTCTGCAGGCAGCCCGGTGACTTCGGCGATGACCTGGCTCATGCGCAGATCGGTCCCGCGTTCAAGACCCTTCATCAGTGAAAGCAAGACCGCACCGGGTTCAAAGAATTCTTTGAACTTCGCCAATTCCTGGCGCAACGACTGAGCCGGAATCGCCAAGACGACAAGGTCAGCGTCGTTGAGAACGGTCTTCGGATCCGATGATGCCGTGATGTTGGCCGGAAGCTTGGTTTCGCGCAGGTAGCGTGAATTGGTGTGGCGTTCATTGATTTCATTGGCGGCGTCTTCGCGACGGGCCCAAATCTGAACGTCGATGCCCTTGTCTGCAACGGAATCAGCAAGTACCTTGGCGAAGGTTGTCCCCCAGCTGCCAGCGCCCATGACGGCGATTTTGCGTGGTAGCGGCTTAGTCAATGTCAGTCCTCTGGAAGGTGTTGATCAAGGTAATTAGTTATCCGGGGTATCGAAATTGCGGCCAGTCTTCGACTGGCCATGCTTGCTGGGATCCCACCGCGCAGCTGGTGCTTCTTCTTGGCGCAGTTCTGCGGTCAGTGCGGTGATCGCGTCCATGATGCGATCAGTGGCTTCTTGCAGCACTGCCCGAGTACGCGGGCCACCACGCAAGTCATCAAGATCCACGGGCTGGCCAACTGACACGGTGACGTGCTTTCGCGGGAACGGATACATTTTCTTGGAATAGCGCGGCAGCAGTTCCTGGTCGCCCCAGTGAGCCATCGGTACCACTGGTGCGCCAGTCTGCAGGGCCAAACGTGCGGCACCGGTTCGCCCTACCATTGGCCACAGATCAGGGTCGCGGGTCAGCGTCCCTTCCGGGTAGATGACTATGACCCCGCCTGCGTCCAGGACTTTTCGGGCCGCGGCCAGCGATTCGCCAGCATTGGATGCGCTGCGTGACACCGGAACCTGGCCGGTCTCGCGCAGCATCCATCCGAGCACTGGGATCTTGAACAAGGATTCCTTGGCCAGCCAGCGTGGCAGCCGGCCATTGCTGTAAATAGCATGGCCGACAACCAGCGGATCAATCTCGGTCAGGTGATTGGGGCAGAGGATGTACCCGCCCGGAGGGAGGGTTTCGAAGCCCTTCCACGTTTTGCCCATCAAACCGTTCATGGCAGAACGGACAATGCCCGCCAATAGCGAGAAAACCCGTTTAGTCTTAGCAGATTCGCCAGGGGCCAGAATCTTTACCACGATTCGGATCCCCTTTAGTTGCTCAGCTCGACATTTGCGCCCAGGGCCTGCAGCTTCTCCATGAAGTGCTCGTAGCCTCGGTTGATGATCTCAATGCCGGTGACCTTGCTGGTGCCTTCGGCAGCCAGAGCAGCGATCAAATGGGAGAAACCGCCACGAAGATCAGGAACATCGATGTCGGCACCGGTCAGCTGCGCTGGGCCTACGACAACAGCAGAATGCTTGAAGTTGCGCTGTCCGAAGCGGCAAGGGGTGGAGCCGAGGCAGTCGGTGTGAACCTGGACGGTGGAACCCATGCGAACCAGCGCATCGGTGAATCCGAAGCGGTTCTCATACACAGTCTCGTGAATGACCGATACGCCCTTGGCCTGGGTCAGGGCCACTACCAGCGGCTGCTGCCAGTCAGTCATGAAGCCCGGGTGAACGTCGGTTTCCAGGATCAGTGGGTTAAGGTCTCCACCTGGATGATAGAAGCGAATACCGTCGGACTTGACGTCGAATTCACCACCGATCTGGCGGTAGACGTGCAGGAAAGCAGTCAAATCACGCTGGGTCGCGTCCTGGACGAAAATGTCGCCCTTGGTGACCAGCGCGGCAGAGGCCCATGACGCGGCTTCGTTGCGATCAGGCAAAGCGGAGTGGTCGAAGCCCGTAAGCTTCTCGACACCCTGGATGCGGATCACGCGGTCGCGGTGCACGGAGATGATGGCGCCCATCTTCTGCAGCAGCGAGATCAGGTCAAGGATTTCTGGCTCAATGGCCGCGTTGCTGACTTCGGTGACACCCTTGGCTCGAACGGCCGAGAGCAGGACCTGTTCGGTGGTGCCAACACTTGGGTATTGCAGTTCAACCTTGGCGCCGGTTAGCCCATTAGGGGCCGAGATGCGGATGCCATCGGCAGCCTTGTCAACGATCGCTCCAAAGTCGCGCAGCACTTCCAGGTGGAAGTCAATTGGGCGGTCGCCGATGCGGCAGCCACCCAGATCCGGGATGAACGCTTCGCCCAGGGCGTGGATCAATGGTCCGCAGAAAAGAATAGGGATACGCGAGTCACCGGCATGGGCATCGATCGCCTGGTTCGAGGCGGTCTTGACCTGGGTAGGGTCCATGGTCAGATCGCCGGTTTCAGGGTCCTGGTCAACCTTGACACCGTGGATTTCAAGGAGGCTGCGCACGACAGCTACATCTTTGATCTCCGGTACGTTGCGCAATACCGAAGGGGTATCGCCAAGCAGAGCCGCGACCATGGCTTTTGGCACTAGGTTCTTTGCTCCGCCGACTCGTACGGTGCCCTTGAGCGGGACACCACCATGGATCGTCAGGATCTTACCCATGTATGAATTACCTCATCGCGTAGTCGTTATCGCCCGCCGAAGCTTCTAGGCTTTCGAACTGGCAGGACTAAGTAAGCATACCGCCTCTGTACCTGCCAGTATGCCCAGATCATCTCGTGGCGCACACTTTGTGAGCATGCTTTCAGACAGACCTATTATGCTCTGCCGAAAATCATTCCATTAGGAATGCAATAATCCGCTCACCCCTAACAACGTCAGGGAGGAGCGGACCATTCCATTTATTTTGAACTCGGTGCTTAGCCTGCGGTTCGTGCCGGCAAAGTCTGCGGCTTATGCGCAGGACGCTTGGCCTCGTATGCGGTGATATCTTCCTCATGCTGCAAGGTCAGGCCGATATCGTCCAGGCCTTCCATCAGGCGCCAGCGGGTGTAGTCGTCAATCTGGAACGGTGCCGAGATGGAACCGCACTGGACCGTACGCGATTCCAGGTCAACGGTGACCGTGGTGCCTGGATTGTTCTCCAGTTCCTTCCAGATCAATTCAATATCGCTCTGGGCCACTTCAGCAGCAACCAGTCCCTGCTTGCCCGAGTTGCCACGGAAAATATCGGCAAAACGAGCGGAGATCACAGCCTTGAATCCGTAGTCCTTCAACGCCCAGACAGCGTGCTCGCGCGAAGAACCGGTGCCGAAGTCGGGACCTGCCACCAGCACGGAGCCCGTATTGAAAGGTTCCTGGTTCAAGATGAAGTTCTCATCCCGTCGCCAACCCGCGAACAACGCATCCTCGAATCCGGTGCGGGTGATGCGCTTGAGGTAAACGGCAGGAATAATCTGGTCCGTGTCCACATTGCTCTGGCGCAGTGGAACACCAATACCGGTGTGGCTGACAATCTTTTCCATGACGGTGATCCTTCCTAGACCGAAGCCGGTGCGTTGACGAGGTCGCTAGGCGACGAGAGGGTTCCACGGATTGCGGTAGCCGCGGCCACCAGCGGCGACACCAGGTGGGTACGTCCGCCCTTGCCCTGGCGTCCTTCGAAGTTGCGGTTGGAGGTGGACGCGCAGCGCTCCCCCTCGGCCAATTGATCCGGGTTCATGCCCAGGCACATGGAGCAACCTGCAAAACGCCATTCAGCACCGAAATCCTTGAAAATCTGATCCAGGCCTTCTGCTTCGGCTTCCAGCCGAACACGCGCCGAGCCGGGTACCACGATCATGCGGACATCAGGATCCTTTTCCTTGCCCTTGATGACCTGGGCAGCTGCACGCAGGTCCTCCATGCGGGAGTTGGTGCAGGACCCCAGGAAGACGGTATCCACGCGGATGTCCTTCAGCGGAGTGCCACCGGTCAGACCCATGTAGTTCAAGGCACGCTCGCAAGCCTTGCGGTCATTCTCGTCTTCGAAGTCTTCCGGAGAAGGCACATTCTCAGACAGCGAGACACCCTGGCCGGGGTTGGTACCCCAGGTGACAAATGGTTCGAGTTCGTCTGCATTCAAGAAGACTTCAGCGTCGAAGCGCGCGCCTTCATCGGTGTGCAGCTGCTTCCAGTCCTCGACGGCGGCGTCCCAGTCTTCACCGGCTGGTGCGTGCGGGCGCCCCTTGACGTATTCGAAGGTGGTCTCGTCCGGAGCGATCATGCCGGCACGGGCGCCAGCCTCGATGGACATGTTGCAGATGGTCATGCGGGCATCCATGGACAGCGAGCGAATCGCAGAACCACGGTACTCCAGCACGTATCCCTGGCCGCCACCGGTACCGATCTTGGCGATGACCGCCAAGATGATGTCCTTGGAGGTAACACCAGGTTTCAAGGTGCCTTCGACGTTAATGGCCATGGTCTTGAACGGCTTCAGGCTCAGCGACTGGGTGGCCATGACATGCTCGACTTCCGAGGTGCCGATACCCAAAGCCAGGGCTCCGAAGGCGCCATGGGTCGAGGTATGCGAATCACCGCAGACCACAGTCATGCCTGGCTGGGTCAGCCCCAGCTGCGGACCTACCACGTGAACGATGCCCTGCTCCTTGTCGCCCAAGGAGTGCAGGCGGACACCGAATTCCTTGCAGTTATCCCGCAGGGTGTGGATCTGGGTGCGGCTGGTCAGGTCGGCAATGGGCTTGTCAATATCCAGCGTGGGAGTGTTGTGGTCTTCGGTAGCAATCGTCAGGTCCGGACGACGCAGCGGACGGCCAGCCAGGCGCAGGCCCTCGAAGGCCTGCGGCGAGGTCACCTCGTGCAGCAAGTGGAGATCAATGTAGATCAAATCCGGCTGGCGGGCTTCGCCTTCGCCTTCTCCTCGGCGCACAACATGTGCATTCCAGACTTTTTCTGCCAATGTCTGGGGCGACTGCATGGCGGACATGCGACACACTCCTCAAGCTACGAACATTTGATACTCCAACTTTGACACTTCATAGATCGACTTTTCCAGTATGCGGACTTGAATCTCAAATACTGAGACGTGATACTGGAACCATGACAACAGGCAGCGGCGTAGGCGTACTGGACAAGGCAGCAGCCATTCTCAACGCATTGGAGAATGGTCCCACTTCCCTGTCCCAGCTGGTAGAACTCACCGAAATCTCGCGTCCTACGGTGCACCGTATTGCCCAATCGCTGGTTCACCATGGATTGGTGGGACGCGACATGCACGGCCGCTTTGAACTGGGGAACCGTCTGGTGGAACTCGCCAGCGCCGCTGGCGAAGACCGATTGGTCAGCGCCGCTGGCCCCGTGCTCATCAAGCTTCGCGACCTCACCGGTGAAAGCACGCAGATTTTCCGCAAGCAGGGCGATTATCGTGTGTGCATCGCCAGTGCTGAGCGTCCAATCGGCCTGCGTGACACCATCCCTGTTGGAACCCAGCTGTCCATGAAAGCCGGCTCGGCAGCCCAGATTCTGCTCGCCTGGGAAGACAATGAACGCATGGTCGACGGATTGCATCACGCGCGCTTCACGCCGACAATTCTGGCTGGCGTCCGTCGGCGTGGCTGGGCCCAGTCGCTGGGCGAACGCGAGCCAGGTGTAGCTTCCGTATCAGCACCAGTTCGCGGGCAGTCCGGACGAGTCATCGCGGCGCTGTCCTTGTCCGGCCCGATTGAACGGCTCACGCGCCAGCCAGGGAAGATTCACCACGAAGCCGTGACTAGCGCCGCCCACGAGCTTTCCGAACTGCTGCGCATCCAGAATGACCGCGCGTAGCCAACTCATGAAGCACGTTCGGAGCAGCTAGCCGAAGTGGTCAAAGCCTGTCTCAGGCTTTGAGACCTTGCCATCGAGTTTCACTACTGCGCGGCGGCCGTTAGCCGGCTTGGCAGCACCAATTACGGTGAATTCCTCTGGGATTTCAATTCCCTCTGGGAAGGCAGCAAGGAGTCCAAAATCTTCGCCGCCGTACAATACCCACGACATAGGATCGGTGCCGGTCAGTTCTGAGGCGGCTTCCAAGCGAACAGCATAATCCTGCAATGCGGAAGACTCTAACTCGAGATTCACATGGCTGGCTTTGGCCAAGCGACCAGCGTCACGGATCAGCCCATCAGATATGTCCATCATGGCTGTAGCACTCGATTCCGCGGCACGCGGGCCGGATTCCAACGGTGGCACGGGACGGCACTGCGCCTGGACCAGCCGGCGCACCGCCCGGCTCCAGCCTTGTTCGTTGCGATCATGTTCCAGGACGGAAAGCCCTGCCCCAGCAGCACCGACACGTCCCGCCACGGCAATGCGGTCGCCAACTTGGACTCCGCTCCTCAGGACCTTGCCATGCTCGCATTCGCCCAGAACGGTAGTGGTAACGGAAATTTCTTGAGACTTCCCGAGGTCTCCCCCGAGAATGGTAAGTTCCTGTGCGCCAAGTCCCTGTATAGCCTCGGCAACGCCGCGGCTGAAGTCCCTGACCCATTCCAAGGAAGTGTCCTTCGGCAGGGACAAAGAAATCACGGCGCCAGTAGCGTGACCGCCCATTGCATTAATGTCCGAAACATTCTGTGCAATGGATTTCCACCCGATGTCATAGGCTCTATGCTCTAGCCCGCTGGGCCAGATCAACCGAAAATCTTGATTCTCAACCAGGGTATCCACGGAGACGAGAACTTCCGTTCCGCGCACGCGCAGCGCACCTGCGTCGTCGCCGGGCCCGAGACTTGCTTGTTCTGAATCAAGCAGCGGCAACATCGCGTCCAGGATGCCTTGTTCCCCAAGGTCACCTACCGTTGCATCGACGTTTGGTTGGTTTGTAGTCACAGAGTTCTAATCGGCTTTCTTGGCTGCTGAGGTGATCAATGCTGAATAACTATTGAAGGTGTCCAAATGCTGGTCAACAGGATCAATCACGGCCTGCCTGACCAAGTGGGATACCGAGCGTTCAATGTTCTTCAACGCTTTCCTACGCTTAACTTTAGCGACTATTCGGTTGACAAACGAGCAAGCCAAGCCAAGGACAATACCCAGCAGTATTCCTATGAAAACCAGCAGCGTCGGGACAGCGATTCCTTCAACCCGGGGAGCCTGCGGCAGGTCGAATTGGAAGTATCCAGCCACCGGATAGCCCGCGAGCCACAAGGCGCCGCCCAAGGCCGCAAGAAGTGCCACCCATTGGATGACTTTAACTACCGGCCACCACCAGGATGACCGTTCAACACCCAGCGGTGTCCCGGCTATAGCCGCATCGATGCCGTCATGTAGTACCTCCGTATTCGCGTGCACCTTTTCACGCAGTGGCTCTTTCCAGCTTTCCGGAAGATCATTGGAAGCCTCGGAAACATACTGGTCGATGCCATGTTCGATAGCCGCAGTCTCCGCGACAGAAAGCTCTGGACGCGAAGTCAAGGACAATTCCGTGTCTTCATGCCGGCGCCCGAGATTCATCCGCTTCAGCGGATCGTTGCGCAGCTTCACCAGCCACGTGGTCAAAGGCCATCCTGTTCGCGAAGCACCCCGAAGCAGGTAGGAGGTCTCCACTGCGTCAGCAATGTACTGGGCGCCGTGCGCTTTTGCGATCACACGCTCCAACTCCGCTTGGTGCAGCTGGCTAGGCAGGCGCACCTTCTCCACCTGGAGTTCCTCACTCAGGCGGTGGATGACTTGATCAACATCTGCGCGGAGCCGACGTGTGGAAAGTGCCTTGTTTTTCGCCGCGGCCGCAATCTTGGCATGCACATCTGCGACGCCTTCACCCGTGGCAGCAGAAGCGCAAACGATGGGAAGGTTCTCCAAACCCGACGTTGCCAAGATGCCGCGCAAGGAATCGACGACTTGCTTGCGTTCGTGTTCTGCAATCTTGTCGATCTGGTTCAGGACGATCAGCAGGTTCCCCTGCTGGCTGCGCAAGGAATTGAGATATCCATGGTGTATTGACGCGTCGGCGTATTTCTGCGGATCAAGCACCCATACCAGATAATCCACTTGGCCCACCAAACGAGCAGCAATCTTGTGGTGATCCACTGCCGTGGAATCCATGTCCGGTAGGTCCAACAGCAAGAGACCGGAGTCGAACTTCTTTTTCTTGCCAGGTTGCGCCCGGCTGTCCTGATCGCCCATGACGTGGCGAGTAGTCACTTCCAGCCAGTCCAGTAGTTCGCTTGATCCTTCTGGTTCCCAGATTGCAGCGACAGTATCAGTAGTAGTCGGGCGGATGACACCCGTGGCCGCCAACTCCTGCCCTACCAAAGCGTTGAACATCGTTGATTTTCCGCTGCCCGTGGCACCGAAAAGTCCTACAACCACATGTTCGGATGAAAGCTGGCGCCGAGATTCAGCACGCGTGATAACGTCCGCGGCTAGATCGATGGTTTCTGGTTCCAGATATGGTTCTGCAAGCTGCATCGCTTCCACGATGCTGTTGATTTGCGAGTTGAGACCGCTGACTGCTCTGAGAATCTTGCGCTCGGACATTAGTGAGCCCCTTTGCTGCTCAAGGCTGAGGTAATCTTGCCCAATTGATCGGCAAGCTCCGGCTGCGATTTTGCAGCTAACTCGTCCAGATAGATCGACGAGGTCCTATCCAGTAGATCCCGTGCCCGGGTGTCAAGCATCTTGCGGGCTTTGGTGGCCATGCGACGTACCGCATCCTCGCCAAAAATTGCTTCCAGCAGTTTCTGCCCTACCAATGCGGAGCCGCCGGCAATACCGATTTCCAGACCGGTGAGGCCCGCTGTTGACGCAAAGACCACAACCATCAGGATGACCGCCACCCCGTTGACTCCAAATGCCGCCATGCGGGCCGTCTTGCGCTTCCCGGCGCCCTCCTGCCGAATCATGTCCAAGACATCTTTTTGCCAAAGCCGGATGCTTTCCGAAGCTTGCTCATTGAGATCCTGTGGCGGGCGCGGCGATTGCAGATTAGAGCGTAGCGCTTGGCCAAATGGCGTGTTCTTCCACGATCTGTCAACGTCATGGCAGGCCTTGGTTGCCTCGGCAATGAAGACCATGTGCAGGCCTGATTCGATGGCTTGTTCAACACGATGGGTCGCTGGCGGTTTTCCAGTCAGGAATGCGCCAACACGATCCCTCATCCGTCCAATGGCGCCTTCGATTCCGCGCAGCAGCTCGCCCGCTCCTACGAAGTCCTGCCACCGGGCCAGGATTTCGCCACGCAGCAATGAGCCGTCATTGAGGGAATCGCTAATTCTGGCCAACGATTGCTCAAAGCGCTCATTGGTAAGGGCGCGCAATTCACCGAGCTGTTTCTCCTGCTCTTGCAGTTCAGCGATAAGCTCACTGACATCTGCGGTGGCGCGCCGCAACGCGCCGTCAAGTGTTTGGGCCGCAATCTGCTGCCGTTTAGCGGAATCTGCTGCCAATGAGTTCAGCCATGCGAGCAAGGGTTCCACGTGCTCACTTGGAATCAATTTCTGGTCATCCAGTTGCGTCTCGTTCAGGACATGCAGCAACGACGGATCCAGGTCCTTCTCGCTTAACAGGCGTTTCAAATCCGGAACAATATCGTCTTCGGCTCCCGGTGGCACCCTGTTCAAGACGACGCAGACGGTAATTTTCCGTGCGCCGGCTTCGGTGAGCATATCCCAAGGAAGAGCATCGGCGTATCTATTGGCTGTGGTGACAAAAATCCACAGATCTGCTGCGTTCAGAAGCTGGCCCGCCAATTCCCTGTTCTCGTCGGAAACCGAGTCGATATCCGGGGCATCGAGGATGGCCAAACCTCGTGGAACCTGCTCACGAGGCGTCATCAACAGCGCATGGTTACTGGCTGCTCCGGCATGTGCATTGAAGCCACGGCCGGCTACGCGTTTAAGTTCGGGAAGAATCCGTTCAGATTCAAAGAAGGATTGGTCAACAGGGTTGAAAGCCAAGACCGGAGTCCGCGTGGTCGGACGCACAGCGCCGGAGAGACTGACGGGTTCCCCCAGGAGGGAATTGACCAGAGTCGATTTGCCCGAGCCCGTGGAGCCACCGACGACCAGCAGTAGCGGTGCGCCGAGATTCGAAACTCGTGGAATCAGGTAGTCCGAGATTTGATGCAATGCCTTGTTGCGCAGTTCTTCGAAGGCAGAGGCTTCTCGTGGCTGGCCATTTACAAAGGAAAGCTCTTCGAGCAGCTCCTGGAGCTCGCTCAAACGCGCCGCGGAATCACTGCCAATTTCGGTTTGCGAGGCAGTTTCCTGCCCTGAGCTCTTAGCCAGATCTGAATTCGACTCCATGAGAACTATCTTGCCTCATGCCAACAGGGAAACCCGCGAGCCTGATGCAGATTTTGTCCGGGAAACGCAAAAACCGCGGAATTCTCCGCGGTTTTACTGTGGTGACCCCAACGGGATTCGAACCCGTGTTGCCGCCGTGAGAGGGCGGAGTACTAGGCCGCTATACGATGGGGCCGTATGCTGAAGATAAATCTTCAGCTCACCAAATCTCTTTGGTGAAGCGCTGGGATACCAGGACTCGAACCTAGAATGACGGAACCAGAAACCGTTGTGTTGCCAATTACACCATATCCCACTGTGACTTGGCCTTTCCGGAATTCAGCTGAGCGTCATTCCGGCCACTGCCGTAGCACGAGATAAAACTATACCGGCCTAATGTTCAGTACACAAATCGAGTCCCGCGACCGGTACCCCACGCAGAATCCGCGGAAAATCAACCAGGAACAGCTGTCAGAGATCCGAAAACCTCCACTAGTTAACCAGAGAAATTCTTGTGAAGTGAGGCACTGTCCGTGAGAAAATACTGGAGTCCCGCGTCAACGGCACATTGATAGCCGCCAACAGGGTCATCCCCTATGCAAAGCGCCTTTGCCGGCAGACCCTCTAGTTCAGCGTACCGGCCAAGGAACGGGACAAAAATGGGGTTTAGGAACACCGGCGGTATCGTATCCAGCGATCCAAGGCGTATAAACGTAGCGCGTGACGCGGTTAATCCTGCCAAACTCCACGCACGCAGGAACCGCACTTCTCGCTGCCCCATGAACATAAGCCCGCCTGCCATGCACCTCTCCCGGGCATAAGCACCATCATCCGCAAAACCTGCCTCAATCCCGGCCAGTCGCTCAGGATACAGATGCGCCAGCTCCGGCTCGGACATGGACGATAAACGCGGATTGCGGCCGTTCGCACATCTACGAGTGCGTCATCAAACTCAAAGAAAACGCCTCAGACAGAACCAGTCACAGGACTGGAACCATCCGAGGCGTTCAAATTGCTTCTCAGCAGGCTTTCGGCGAATAGCTAGCGGGACTCACCAAATGCGCGCAAACGCTTGAGGCTCGACTCGCGTCCAAGAATTTCCATGGACTCGAAGAGCGGTGGAGATACGCGCTTTCCGGAGATAGCAACGCGGGCTGGTCCGAATGCCTGACGAGGCTTCAGTTCCAGTTCGTCCACAAGCTTCGTGCGCAGTGCTGCCTGGATGGATTCGGCGTTCCATTCGGTAATGGTTTCGAGGCCCTGGACGGTAGCATCGACAACCTCAACCAGGTTTGCCGGCATTCCCTTGAGCGCTTTCTCGTCGATGACAATTTCGTCATCAGACTTGAAGAGGAATTCAAGCATGTCGGTCGCTTCACCCAACAGGGCGATACGTTCCTGTACCAGTGGCGCAGCCTGGTCCAGGATGATGTTTTCACGTTCAGTCAGCTCTTCGCCCACCAGGCCAGCGGCCTTCAGGTATGGAACCAAACGATCACGGAAATCCTGCGCTTCGAGCATGCGCACGTGGGTTCCGTTGATTGCTTCTGCCTTCTTCACATCGAAGCGGGCAGGATTGGACAGCACATCTGCTACGTCAAAGGCTTCTACCAGCTGTTCACGGGAGAAGATATCTTCATCAGCACTCAGCGACCAGCCAAGCAGCGCGAGATAGTTCAGCAGGCCTTCCGGGATGAAACCATTGTCGCGGTGCAGGAATACGCTGGATTCTGGATCACGCTTGGAGAGCTTCTTGTTGCCCTGTCCCATAACGTATGGCAGGTGGCCAAAGCGCGGCATGTACTGGGCAACGCCGATATCGTGCAGCAACGCATACAAGACGACCTGGCGTGGAGTCGAGGACAACAGATCTTCGCCACGAAGTACGTGGGTAATGCCCATCAGCGCATCATCGATTGGGTTGACCAGGGTGTACAGCGGCTTACCGTTGGCGCGCACCACCACGTAGTCGGGAACGGATCCAGCCTTGAAGGTGATCTCGCCACGTACCAAGTCGTTGAAGGTGATGTCGTGATCCGGCATGCGAACACGCAATACCGGTTCACGGCCTTCGGCCTTGAACGCAGCTTTCTGCTCGTCTGTCAGCTCGCGGTCGAAGTTGTCGTAGCCCAGCTTCGGGTCACGGCCGGCTGCCTTGTGGCGTGCTTCGACTTCTTCTGGGGTCGAGTAGGACTCGTACAGATGGCCTGCAGTACGAAGCTTGGCAATGACGTCCTCGTAGATGTCACCACGCTGCGACTGGCGGTATGGCTCATGCGGACCGCCCGCGTTGACGCCCTCGTCCCAATCGATACCCAACCAAGCCAGAGCATCCAAAAGCTGGTTGTAGCTTTCTTCGGAGTCACGCTTGGCATCAGTGTCTTCGATGCGGAAGACCATTTTGCCGCCGGTGTGACGCGCGTAAGCCCAGTTGAAGAGGGCAGTACGGATCAAACCTACGTGAGGGGTACCAGTTGGGGATGGGCAAAAACGAACGCGTACCGGGGTATCTTCGGTAACAACGGGAATCAACGAAAGATCAGTCATGATGTTTTCATTCTATGCCTTCTGCAAAGAAACTTGCAGTTAAAGCGCGAGGCTCCCGATCACATTAGCGATCGAAAGCCTCACAACATCAGTGATGGTTCCTAGCGACGGAAGACGGTTCGCAATGAACCGATACCTTCGACTTCCACTTCTACAACGTCGCCTGCATTTACTAGGCCGACACCCGCAGGGGTCCCAGTCATGATGACATCGCCTGGCAGCAAGGTGAAAGCTTCGGAAGCACGAGCAACCAATTCGTTGACTGGCCAGATCATGTCGTTGGTAGTTCCGTCTTGGCGAACCTCACCATTGACGCGACTGATAATTCCCAGATCATCCGGGTCGGCAATCTCGGTCTCAATCCATGGGCCCAGCGGGCAGGAACCGTCAAAGCCCTTGGCACGAGCCCACTGCGGATCGGTGCGCTGAGCATCGCGGGCGGTCAAGTCATTTGCTACGGTGTAGCCGAAGATCACGTCCTGCGCCTTGTCGGCTGGAACGTCCTTGCAAATACGGCCGATCACCACGGCAAGTTCACCTTCGAAGGAAACTTCGTTTGAAAACGCCGGCAGGGTGACGGGGTCTCCATGGCCGACTACGGAAGTATTCGGCTTCAAGAACATCAGTGGCTCAGCAGGAACTTCATTTCCAAGTTCCTTGGCGTGCTCGCGGTACGTGCGGCCAAAGCCCACGACCTTTGAGCGAGGGATGATCGGGGCTACCAACCGAACATCATCCAAGGAGTGCGTAGCACCAGTGGTCTTAATCCCCTGGAAAAATGGATCTCCAGCCAAAACATGAATATCGTTACCGTCGACGACGCCGTACAGCGGGTCGCTATCTACTACAAATCGTGCAATGCGCATGAATACAAGCCTAAACTATGACGTCTCAGCTTTTCCGTCACTGCAGGAACCGCGACTGCGAAATACGGCCAATGAAGGGAAAGAAAATCCTCGGACGGCAATCCACCTCGGCTCGTCGCCGCGAACTTAGCTAGGTCAATTCCGGCGACAGGGCAAGCTGCACCAGTGTGGTTTGATTTAGAATCCCGTACACGTGGCCGTCGGCACCAACGGTCAATCTGGTGCCATGCCGGTCATGGCTTCGTGTGGACGCAACGGAATGAGTAGTTCCTGCAACATAATCCAACACTGTTATTCCGCCCCCTGCAGCATGAACCATCTTCTGCCCATCCGGCGTTGCCCTTACGTCTGCAGCTAGCCATCCAGGACGATAGGAAGTGTTTTTAACGTTGTTGACGATATGCCGTTTCTTCAACTGTCCGCTGTCCAAGTCCAGCAAGGCCACACCTTGCAGATCGGCTACGGCCAGCCAACCGCCGGTAATCGCAGGTGAATACAACGCGCCCGCGGATTCCACAGGACTTGTTTCCCAGAGGATCTTGCGGGACGCTATGTGCATCTTGAAGACCTTGGCAGGACTTTTCGTATCTTCAACGCCATATCCGTTGCGCACCGAAGTGGTGCCATAGAGATGCGATTCATCGGCGGCTAGCCCGATGATGGAATGGCCTGAAACGAATCCTTTGCCATCCCCGTCAAGAACCCAAGAGACCGTATCAGTAGCAGGATCAATCTTCCCCAGAACACCGCCTGAGACTCCATATTCCGGAACAGTTCCGAAAAACACGCTGGATGAATTCGATGCCCAGCCGAAGGGCCTCGATTGCGAGTACTCGGTGAGCAGACGTGCAATGCGGTCGTATTTTCTGTCGGCATTGTTTTGAGGTGTTTCCATGAGGACCAGGTCAGCGCTACCGTAGGAACCGATATAGGTCTTGTTCTGGTCGTATTCGACCATTCCTTCGATCTGGTTGATCACCTGCTCGTCATCGCCGGAGTTCCAACGAACGCCAGTTTCCGGATTCAATGCGGCGACACCGTTCGCCTTGTATCCTCCGATATAGATGTTTCCGTCACTGTGTCCGAGCAGCGATTGGATCTTGATGGCGCTCGGGGTCAATCGGATTTCGCGGGTAGCGCGTACGCGATTCAAACCCAGATCGAATGTTTCACAGAGAATCCCATCGGTTGTCGTACTGATGATGAGGATGCGCCCATTCTGCGGAATGATGCACAAGATGCCGCGCGCCTCGACTTTTCCGAGCTGCTTGTCGTCCATTCCCTGGAATGCAGTTGAATGCAGATGGCCGGCAGTGATGCTGAAGAATCTCCCCGAACTGGCCTTGGAAATCTCGCGCGATGCCCATACCCGGGTCACTGGCTCGTGCCATTTCATCGTCCGGGTATCGAGTATGAGTTGTTCGGAAACGGAGCTAACGGTAACAGCGAGGTAGTGCCCGATAGGGTCGATTGACCCAATGAATCCATGGGCCACATCCACTGGAAGGTTTATTTCACGTACTGCATCCGGCTTCCCCGCCTCAAAGGTGAATAACCTAGGATTCCGAGACCCCGTTCCCATCCATACCCTGCCCCGGCCATCCAATGCCAGCCGGCGGATATAGTCGGTGTCTTCGGCTACACGATCAAACACTCGAAGTTTCTTGCTTTCGACGTTGTAGTTGAAGCTTGCTCCGAGTGGATAGGTGCCTCCCCACAAATTGCCGCTCGAATCAAGCCGAAGCTCATATGCAACCGAGGCACCTTCTACGTCCACCAGGGTAGTGAACTGCTCAGGAATTGCTGGATTCCATGCGAGAACACTCCCGTCCACACTGAGATATAGTCTTTGCCGGGGTTCATCCCAAACCATCGAATCAATTCCGTGCCCGCTGTCATCGGGTAGGTTCAAGGTGTGAATGGCGGTGCCGACGGAGGGATCGATTATTTGCAGTTCATTGATATGCCCGACAACAGACACCGCCAACCGAAGCTTCGAAGAATTGCGATAGTTGGTTAGCGGTACCGCCTCTAGAATCTTCAGCGTCGAATATGCTCTGCCGAAGACCTTTTCATGGCTACTAATTTCTTTCCCGCTCTTCAGATTCGCTAAATACCGCATATCGGGAGTCGGTTTCGGCGTGGGGCTCGGAGACGGGGTCACCGAAGGAGCGCTAATCTCAGAGGCCCGACGGTCCGGGAAGAGGACAGAAAGCCCTGCGGCGGTTCCACCAACAACAGCCAAGCCGAGCAAGCTTCGTCTTGCAATGCTTCTATTTTCCCTGCGCTCTTCTCCAGACAAACATTACTCCGTTCGATCGGCCCCAGAACTTCTTGCAGCGGAGCAGCGTCTGCTACATACTGACGCTAGCAACTGCGTTTGCACATGACCAATTCGGGTTAAAAACCTGTGAGTATCGAGGTGGTTGGTCTGGGACTAGCTGGCAGGATAAGAACCAGCCGTCCCACCCTTGGATGTGACTCATTAAAAGCCTGACCCGA